>BPGU01000002.1:300000-600000 GCA_026003195.1 Armatimonadota bacterium | reverse complement strand
TCACCGCGCCGGTGACAATCATCGAGTACGCCTGTCTGCCAGCCGGTCGCAGGATACCTTTGTGGGTAACAGTGATGGTGTACACGCTCGCCTGCGGATGAGGCACAACCACCTGCTCGACGTTATCCACCACGTTATCGCCGGTGGTAGCGGGAGCGGCAGGGTTCGCCGGGTTCAGCACCCAGGGCATATAGGTGGTGGTACCGTTGGTCACGCGCAGGTCCAGGTCGTTCACCAGCATGCGGTCGGGCGGGTCCAGCGAGACTGGTGGCGGCGTGCCCGGCGGGTCTGTCCAGACGATGGTGACCTTCAGGGGCTGAGTGCCGTCGGAGACCACGCGGATGGTATGCGTTTCGCCGTTACGCAGGGTACGCTCCTGAATCGCATACGGGTTTTTCACGCTCTCCGAGATGACCTGCGCGGCGGTTTTGGCGTTCAGGATACCCCAGCCGAACATGTAGTCGGGTCCGGGGGCAGGTCCGCACTCGTCAGCGGTGTGGATAGCCAGCGCCTTGAGGGTGGCGGAGCGCATGTTCGCGCCACCGTGAGTCTGCCGGTAATGCTGGATCAGCAGCCCCAGTGCACCCGCAACGCTGGGGGAAGCTGCCGAGGTGCCGCCGCCCATGCCATATCCCCCGATAAAGGTCGTGTATACATCCGTGCCGATGCCCACGAGATCGGGCTTCACACGACCGTCATCGGTAGGTCCCCAGCTACTGAAGCTGGTCATGCGCACGCTATCAGGTCCTGCGTATCCTCCAGGGATGGGGTAAACACCCCCGACCACGAGGGTATTCTTCGCAGTGGTCGAGTAGGGGATACAATCAAAGCCGGATGCTCCTCCATCCAGGTCGTGGCTATCGGAATACGTTTGACCGTCGAGATGATAGTGCTGCACGGGTTGCGACGAGGGACCTTCTCCGCGATCGTTACCCGCTCCCTGCACAATCAGGTAGTAGGGGGCATTATAAGCTATCTGGTCCCACTCCTGCGACCAGTCGCCATAGAAACCAAACTTCCAGTCCTCTCTCTGACTGATGGTGGTATCGCCTGTCCAGAGAAAGTCACCCAGCCATCCCGAAACAATCCCATAGGAGTGGTTGGATACCAGTAGCCCAGCACGGGCGGCATCTGCCATTTCAGAGGTGTCGCTGTCCCAATCGTAGCTGTCCAGACTGGCAGCGAAGGACATTCCTCTGGCGCGCGGGTCTACTCCAGCTGCAGCCAGGATACCTCCCACCATCGTTGCATGGTCGTCCGGTTCGGCACCATCGCGAATGCGGAGCCGTCCCCGAAACTCCGGGTGAGAGGGGTCTACTGCACCAGCGTCCCATACCCCCAGCACGACTCCTACACCGGTCAGATTCAGTCCGGTGGAACCACCTGGCCATAGCTCATCTGCGCTGAGGGAATCAGCAGTTTCCACTCCATTTGTAACATAGTAGACAGGTACTCCGTTGCGTACCGCCATGATTTCCATCATCGCGCCGTTGGGGAGTTTGCGGCGCACCGGCAAGCCACGTTGCTTCGCCCACTCTTCCGCCTGTCGTTTTTCAACAGCAGCTCGCAGGGAAGCACGTGCCGCCAGCGAAGTGAGCGCGGGCACGTTGGTCTCTTCTTGCGCCTGGGAGAACGGCGCGAGGAGCAAAGTCGCCCACAACACGCAAAGAACACATGCGAACCATCTGCCTGTGTTCATTGTGCAGGTTTCCTCCTTGTCTACAACCTTGTTGCTTGGGAAGAGATAGGGTAGGTTACCTCGCGTTAACCTTTTCGTTTGCCCTCGCAAATATAGCAGGTTGAGAAGAGGTTGTCAAGATGTGGTGGTTACCCCTCCGTGACCACGCCCACCGCGTCGCGGATGGTATACGTCCCATCGAGACTGATCTCCAGACCACGCGCTTTCAACGCCCTGGCGTCGCGACGGGGCAACATCACCCGCGAAAAGCCCAGCCGTTGTGCCTCACGCACCCGCTGTTCGGTGTGGATGACCGAACGCACCTCGCCCGCCAGTCCCAGCTCGCCGAAAACCACCATGTCAGGCGGAAGCGGCCGGTCTTTCAGGCTACTGACCACCGCCAGAGCGACGGCTAAATCGGCAGACGGTTCGCGGATAAAGATACCCCCTGCAGCGTTCACAAACACGTCTTTGTCGCTGAGGCGCATACCGGCGCGCTTCTCCAGCACCGCCAGCACCATGTTTACCCGGTTATAGTCCAGACCGGTCACCTGCCGGCGCGGCTGGCTGAGATAGGAATGCGTCACCAGAGCCTGCACCTCTACCAGCAGCGGGCGTGTGCCCTCCATGATGGCGGTGACCACCGAGCCGGGGCTGTGTGAAGCGCGTTCCGACAATAACCACTCAGAAGGGTTTTGCACCGCCACCAGCCCCTGCTCGCGCATCTCGAACAGCGCTACCTCGTCGGTGCTGCCGAAGCGGTTTTTGGTTGCTCGCAGGATGCGATAGTTCAAGTGCGGGTCGCCCTCGAAAGTCAGCACCGTATCCACCAGATGCTCCAGCGCTTTTGGTCCCGCCAGCGCGCCCTCTTTCGTGACGTGACCCACCAGGAAGACCGCGATACCCTGCTCCTTCGCCACCCGCTGTAGCGCCACACCACAGGCTCGCACCTGCGCCACCGTACCCGGTGCGCTCTCCAGCTCGCCGACCTGGGTGGTCTGTATCGAATCCACAATGACCAGGGCGGGCTGCAGGCTGTGGATGTGCCCCAATATCGCTTCCAGATGGGTCTCCGCCAGCACGTACAGGTTTGCCCCCGTCACTCCCAGTCGTTTGGCGCGCAGTTTGATCTGGTGTGCGCTCTCCTCGCCAGAGACGTACAACACGGTCTGTTCGTGACTGAGGATGTCTGCGACCTGTGTGAGCAAGGTGGATTTGCCCACGCCCGGGTCGCCCCCCAGCAGCACCAGTGAACCCGGCACGATGCCACCGCCCAGCACCCGATCCATCTCCTCCATGCCGGTAGAGAGGCGCGGCAACGCCTCTACCGACACTTCCGTCAAGCGAACAGGCTGTGCGCCGCCCACCGGAGCCTGTCGGGCGGAGGAACGCTTTGGGATGGGGGCAACGACCTCCTCGACCAGGCTGTTCCACTCGCCGCATTCCGGGCATCGCCCCATCCATCGAGGCGATTCGTGTCCGCATTGCTGGCAGACATAACGAGAGATTGCTCTGGGCATAGCGTTCTCCTTCATCTTCGTCCCGTTGGGGACGCAACCAGGTAACCCACGAACGGCTCGGCAGGAGCCTCGCCACCCAACAGGGATGGTGTTGTGAACACCTTTTATCCTTCGTGATGGACTGCCTTCTCCATAGCCGTGCGGAGCCGGCGCAGACCTTCGTCCGCCTCATCCCGCTTCAGGTTCAGTGGGGGTAGCAGGCGGATAGTGTTTTCACCGGTAGCGTTCACCACCACGCCCTCTTGCAGTGCCGTGCGCACCACTTCTCGCGCGATGGGTTTTGCCAGGTCAAAGCCTATCATCAGCCCTGCGCCGCGTATTTCGGTGACAGGAAGCGTCTCGCACCACGAGGCAATCTCATCGCGCAGGTACTCGCCCATCGTGCGCGCGTTGTCCAGCATTCCTTCCTCTTCGATCGCCTCTATAGCCGCCAGCGCAACAGAGGTGATAAGCGGTCCCCCCGCAAAGGTGGAGCCGTGGTCGCCTTTCTCCAGCACGTTCGCCGCCGCGCCATGCGCCATACATGCGCCGATGGGCAGCCCGCCACCCAGCGCTTTGGCAGAGGTCAGGATGTCCGGCTTGACACCCAGCTGTTGCCAGAAAAACCAGCTGCCTGTGCGTCCCATGCCGGTCTGCACCTCGTCGAAGATGAGGAGAGCCTCCACCTGGTCGCAGCGTTCGCGGGCAGTTTGGAGGAACTCCACGCCGAGCGGATACACCCCGCTTTCACCCTGAATCGGCTCCATGATGACCGCACAGGTCTTCTCGGTCACCGCGTCGCGCAGAGCGGAAACGTCGTTGCGCGGCACGACGCGCACACCAGGCACCAGTGGCTCGTAGGGTTGCTGGTACTTCGCCTGCGCCGTCACCGACAGCGTGCCGAACAGCCTGCCGTGAAACGCGCCTTCTACCGCCACAATCTCGATAGCGTGTGGCTCCTTGCGCTTACCCCATTTGCGAGCGATTTTGAGCGCGCATTCGTTCGCCTCCGCCCCGCTGTTACAAAAGAAGACCTTGTCCATGCCCGCAATGGCGGTGAGCTTTCTCGCCAGACGGAACTGCGGCTCGGTGTAGAACAGGTTGCTGACGTGCAGCAATTTCTCCGCCTGCTGCTGGATGGCGTGCACCACGCGAGGATGACAATGTCCTACCGCATCTACCGCAATGCCGCCTAAAAAGTCGATATACTCCTTGCCCTCTGCGTCCCATAACCTTGCCCCACAGCCCTTCACAAACACCACAGGCTGGCGGGCGTAGGTGGACATGATGCACTGCTCGTCAATCGCTTGCAGTTCCTGTAGAAGATTCTTCTCCTCCATCTCTCGCCTCGCTTCCCTGGATGGAATTAGTGTATCGCATCTATGCCCGTTCGGGCAAGGAGAAGAGCTGGCAGGGTGGCGAACGGTATGGTATGCGTATGCGAACACTTTCGGGTTACAAGTCGCTATGGACGCCCGGTGAGGGATGTGCGTGGGAAGCAGACCTGCCTGCATGGAATCTGTTGCGAATGAACGCATATTACATCGCCCCACCGGAGAACCCCGACCAGTGGACACAGTGGCTACAACAAGCGAAGCAGTACCGCCGCTGGGTGCGAGAACACCTGCATGATGCGCGCAAATGGCATATACGCTTGCAGTTTGACGGAGTGCGCGCCTGGGTGAGGTTATCCCGCGAGGAAGCTTTCGCCATAGACCTCCAGCCGGGGGAAACGGTCGTTGTTCGCGGCGAAGCGAAACACCTGTCGGGGAACGCTACATTGTGGCTTGCCTTCGACTGGTGCGACAGAACGCAGGGTAGCGCGGGGGCATGGGGTGGCTGGTCTACCACCCTGACCAGTGTGCCCATCCCGACCGACGGACACTGGCATCACTTCCAAGCAGAGGTGAAGGTGCCCTCTTTCGATACCGCGCGCTTCTGGGCACGTCCCATTATTGGACAGGACGCGACCGCAGACCCGCAGACAGGCAGCCTGCTACTACGTGCGCTGGAGATGCAGTTTCCTGAGAGCACGGAGAGGAGCCTGCGTCTCTCTGCGTTCAAAAGGCGCGTCCGCCTCTCGTTGGATGATACGTTGTATACTCGTCGTGACCTGCAGTGGGTGCAACGATGTTTTGTGTGCGGTTTTATCTTTGTTTACGACCGTATCTTCTGGCACCCCGAGCGGATGCGCTATCGTGTGGAGGAGCTGCTGGAGGAGGCAGAAAGAGAGTTCGGCGGCTTCGATGCGGTGGTGCTCTGGCACGCCTACCCGCGTGTCGGCGCGGACGAACGTAATCAGTTCGACTTCTGGCGCGATATGCCCGGTGGTATCCGGGGCGTTCGGCAGGTAGTGGAACAGTTTCACCGGCATGGTGTTAAGGTGTTCATTCCCTATCTGCCCTGGGATACCGGCACGCGCCGGGAGCCACAGCCTGACACCCACGTGCTTGCAGAGATGGTGGCGCAGCTCGGTGTGGATGGCATCTTTCTGGATACGATGGTGGAGGCTCCCGCCCGCCTGCGCGAAGCAGTGGATAGCAGGCGTCGTGGCGTCGCCTTCGAGCCGGAAGGGCATCCCACCATCGAGGAGATGGAGCGCTGCAACGCTTCGTGGGCACAGTGGTTGCAGGCGTTCGACGGGATAGGCGTACTGCACCTCAAATGGATAGAGCGGCGACACATCCAGCACCAGATACGTCGCTGGGACGCCGACCACACACAGGAGCTGGCAGCGGCATGGCTGAACGGTAGCGGGATGCTGGTCTGGGAGAATATCTTCGGCTCGTGGAACCCGTGGCGCTGGGAGGACCGCGCCGCGCTACGTCGTATGGCTCCTGTATGGCGTGCGACCGCTGACCTGCTGCACGGCGGCGAATGGCTGCCCTGTTATCCTGCCGCGACGAGGGGCGTGCTGGCTTCCTGCTGGAAGCAGCAGAACCGGTGGCTGTGGACGTTTTATCGGCAAGCGGGTGAGCAAGTAGCAGCACTTCCGGTACCTCCCGCCTTGCGGTCGCAAGCATGGCACTGGTACGACCTCTGGCGCGGGGAACCCCTGCGACCAGTTCGCCACGATGGGGGGCAGTGGGTAGTAGAGTTTCCCCTGGAGCGATTTGGAGCGGTGCTGGCACTTTCCGGCGAAGCCGATAGAAATATCCGTTCGCTACTGGAACACCAGCGTCGCCTTCATGCCGGGGACCGCCAGCCGCCCGCTCAGGATGCGCATGTGTCTTCTTTACCGGTGGTGCAGCCTCAGCCGTCGCCGCTCACATCATCTCTGAGACGCATTCCCGAACACGCGGAGTTTGTCACGGGAGGGATCGTTCGGTTCGTCGTGCGGCACGTTCGACGCGAATGCGGCTGCTATCCTGACCCGGAGGCACCCCCCGATGAATGGAGGCGTTTCCTGACCGGTAACCCGTTTCACGAAGAGATGGAGCATCGCCTCACGCAAAGGCTGGACGACTTTCACACCATGCCCACACCAGTGACCAATGCGCAGTATCAGGGGTTTCTGGATGCGACTGGCTATGCTCCCGCCGACCCGACCAACTTCCTCAAGCACTGGGGCGGAAAACGTTGCCCGTTAAACCTGATAGATGAGCCGGTAGTGTATGTCGATATCCACGACGCACGCGCCTACGCAGCCTGGGCGGGAGCGCGCCTGCCCACCGAGTGGGAATGGCAACGCGCAGCAGAAGTGCTGGGGGAGCGGTTCTCGTACGGCACGGTCTGGGAGTGGACGGAGAGCCTGCGTGATGATGGGCACACGCGCTTTGTGATGTTGCGAGGAGGAAGCCGCTATCAGGCAACTGGTTCCATCTGGTACTTCCCCGGTGGACAACAACCCATCACCACTCATGCAAAGTTTATTCTGCTGTACTCCGGTCTGGACAGATGCGCTACTATCGGCTTTCGTTGTGTGTGGTGAACTGGGTGAAGGGTACACCTGCCTCTCGCGAATGCGTGCTCCCCTCTCCCAGTGGGAGAGGGGTTGGGGGAGAGGTGATGTTGGACCTAACCCCCTGCCCCCCTTCCCTACGAGGGAAGGGGGGCAACTCCCCTCTCCTCGGAGGTAGGGGAATTACTTCTCTCCTGATCTCACTTGCTGGCGTGGTTCGGAGCGTCCTGTGGTATAATGGATTCGATCCCTTAAAGCAGGTGATATGGATGCCCCTTATTGGCATTCGAGAGGCAGCAAGACGACCTGGTACCACAGAGGACCTGATTCGTTACTGGTTGAGCCAGGGTTTTTCTCAAGGGTTATGTCCATCCCCGATCAGAAAAAGAGATTTGCAATCTATAAAGCGATGTTTCGCAAAGGTATTTGGGCTGTGGTAGCTCTTTAAGAACAGAGTGATCTGGATTACAACCGCGAGGTGAAAGTAGACGAACGGTTGATTTCCTGAGCGCACCTTGAAGCCTCCTATCCCGGAATGTTATAATGCCCTCAGAGAACCTGTGCATTCCATGAGGACGGTTTGCATGATAGACCCCAAAGTGTACCGCGAAATGGGCTTGAACGACCAGGAGTACGAACGCATCCTGCAGCTGCTTGGTCGGGAGCCGACATATACGGAACTGGGCATGTTCGCCGTGATGTGGTCGGAGCATTGCGGCTATAAATACTCGCGACCCATCCTGCGACGGTTTCGCGAATACCGCAAAGCGGTGGAGAGCGGAGGTCTGGAGAACGCAGGGGTAGTGGACATCGGCGATGGATGGGGCATCGTGATGAAGGTGGAGAGCCACAACCACCCCTCCGCGGTGGAACCGTTTCAGGGTGCGGCGACGGGTGTGGGTGGTATCCTGCGCGACATCTTCACCATGGGCGCGCGCCCCATTGCCATTCTGGACAGCCTGCGCTTCGGTCCCTTGGATGACGCCCGTAACCGCTATCTGTTCACGCATGTCGTCGGCGGTATCTCGTGGTACGGCAACTGCGTGGGCGTGCCGACGGTTGCAGGCGAGGTGTATTTCCACCGTTGCTATTCGGGTAACCCGCTGGTGAACGCAATGGCGGTGGGCATCGTGCGCCTGGATAAAATTGCCCGGGCGCGGGCGGAAGGCGTGGGCAACCCGGTGCTGTACGTCGGTTCCAGTACCGGGCGTGACGGCATCCACGGCGCCACCTTCGCCAGCGAGGAGTTGAGCGAAGACTCGGAAGCCAGACGCCCCAACGTGCAGATGGGCGATCCCTTTGCCGAGAAGCTGCTCATCGAAGCCACCCTTGAAGCGCTCGCCACGGGCGACATCGTGGGCATTCAGGACATGGGCGCGGCAGGACTTACCTGTTCCACCAGCGAGACCGCTTTCAAAGGCGGCACGGGCATGGAGATAGACGTGCTGAAAGTACCCCGTCGTGAGGAGGGTATGACACCTTATGAGGTGATGCTCTCCGAATCGCAGGAGCGCATGCTGTGCATCGTCCAGAAGGGGCGCGAGGAGGCGGTCGCCAGCATTTTCCGCAAGTGGGGACTGAACGCGGTGGTTATCGGGCACGTGACGGACGACGGCATCCTGCGCGTCAAAGAGGGTGACGCGGTTGCCGCCGAGTTCCCCGCCGCCTTCCTCACCGACGCCTGCCCAACCTACACGCTGAAAGCGGAGGAACCTGCCACCATCGCCCGCCTGCGTGAGTTTGACCCACGGCAGATTCCCGAACCCGATGACTATAACCGCGTGTTGCTGGGGCTTCTCGCCTCGCCTTCCGTTGCCAGCAAGCGGTGGGTGTACGAGCAGTACGACCATATGGTGCAGACTCAAACCGTTTACCTGCCCGGCGGCGACGCGGCGGTGCTGCGCTTGCGAGGCACAGGGGGCAAAGGGATCGCCCTGAAGATAGACGGCAACGGGCGATACTGCTACCTGGACCCCTTCGTGGGGGGAATGCATACCGTTGCCGAGTGCGCACGCAATATCTCCTGCACAGGCGCGAAACCGCTGGCGGTCACCGACTGCCTGAACTTCGCCAACCCCGAACGCCCCGAAATCTTCTGGCAGTTCGAGCGAGCAGTGGACGGCATCGCTACCGCCTGTGAGGTGCTGGAGACGCCCGTCATCTCGGGCAATGTGTCGTTCTACAACGAGACGCCCGACGGCGCGGTGTTTCCTACCCCCACGATCGGCATGGTGGGACTGCTGGAGGATGTGAGCCTGCACTGTAAGGCAGGCTTCCGGCAGGCGGGCGATAGAGTAGTGCTGTTGATACCCGAAGGCTGGCGCGACCCGTTGCAGGGGCTGGGCGGTAGCGAGTATCTGGCGGTTGTTCATGATATCGAAGCGGGCGCGCCTCCTGCACTGGACATCGAGGCGGAGAAGCGACTGCAAGCGTGCGTCCGTGAGGCGATTGCGCAACGACTGCTGCACAGTGCACACGATTGCTCCGACGGCGGTCTGGCGGTGGCGATGGCGGAATGCTGTATGATGGGCGATTTGGGCGCACAGGTTGCGCTGGATACCGACGAGCGTACCGATGCCGCGCTGTTCGGCGAGACCGCTTCGCGCATCGTAGTCTCCCTGCCTGCAGAAAACCTCCCACGCTTGCAGGAGATAGCGAAGGCATATCGCATTTCGGCTGCGGAGCTGGGCGCGGTCACATCCGAGAGGGCGCTGCGCATCGACGTTCATGGGGGCACGCGCATCGACTTGCCTCTGGACGCGCTGGTAGACGCCTACGAAGGGGCTATCCCACGGTTGCTGCGAGCGGAGGGAGGAGCTTAAGTGGCTATCAGCCTTGCAGCCTTGCCCGAAGTCGTCCAGCGCATCGTTGCGGAGATACGGGAACATCCGAAGGTGATAGCCATCTTCCTCTTCGGTTCGTGGGCGCGAGGCGAGCAGATGCCTATCTCCGACGTGGACATCGCCGTGCTGCTGGATAACCCCGACAAGAGCGATGAGGCGGATATCGGCAGCATGTATTCGCCGACGGTGGATGTGGTGCTGTTTCATCGCCTGCCTGTACGTATCCAGTTCCAGGTGCTGAAGGAGGGGAAACCTCTTTTCGTGCGTGATGAGCAGAAGGTGCAAGAGGTGACCTTCCGGGTAATGCGGCAGTACCATGAGATGGAGTGGCTCTATCGCAGGTATTTTGAGGAGGTTCTGCGGTGAGGCTTGCCGAGAGTATCGCCCGCTTTGAGAGTCATCGGCGCAAAGCGTATGATCTGAAGGAACAGGACATCTCTGACTACCTGGTGTTTACCGCGCTGGCGATGGAGTGCTTTCAGGCGGTGAATTCGCTCATCGAGATAGGGCAATCGCTGATTACGATTCGCAGGATGCCTCTACCCGACACCTACAGGAAGGTGTTTGATATGCTGTGTCGGCAGGGAGTAATCTCCTTCGAAGCGGCGGAAGCAGGCAAGAGGCTGGTCTACCTGCGCAACCTGATCGCTCACGAATATCACATGATTTCCGAACAGGAGCTGCTGGAAGCGGTAGACCTGTTCAGCAAAGTGGAGGAAGTGTTGACTGTTGCAAAGAGGGAGGTAACGCATCAGGATGGATGAGATAGGTTTTTCACCAGAATGGCAACAGGCGGCGCAGTTTCTGCGGGAACATGGCTTGCGCTTTTATCCCCAGTCGATTCGTCGGGTGGGGGAGGCACTGGTTGGCTTTGCAAAGCACGAGCAACAGGGGTTCGTGGTGTGCCAGCAGCCGCTGCCTGCAGAGGAGCCCGTTGCTGTGCTGAGAATAGGAGACTTCTACCTGTATCCTGTGGACTGGCAAAACTACCGCGCTCTGCGTGGAACGCTTTCGTTATCTCCCTCGCCCTGCGACAAAACGGCTTCCTTCGGCACGGGGGACAGGCTCGGCATGGTCACCGCCGCCCATCTGCAGGCTTTTTCGCGCCATGATGTCTTTCCGGTTATCGCTCAACAGTCGCCGCGCGAGCTGGTACGAACGGGGCGAGATTTCCGCGAGGTGTTGCTCAGCACAGCGTGTGGCGTGCTGGAAGCGGGCTACGTGGGCAAGTTTGGTGCAGATGCGGACCATATCAAACACGAACAGCAGCTGATCCAAGCAATGGAATCTGGCTATAGCATGTACACTATAGACCTCAGTGACCATCTGCGCGATGTGACCCGCCTCACCCAGCCCGAAATCGTGGACAAAGCGCGCACTCTGTTGCCACTGAGCCAGAGCATCATCCGCGACCACGCACAGATGTCCCTCCGCGCCGAAGGTGATATCCGCTATACCATGGAGGCAGAGAGGCTGGTGCAGTCCGCCATCACCTTTGAAGAGGCGGTGCAGCTGGCGGTTCGTTTCTACGAAATGCTGAAGGAGCATCTCACGGAGTTTGACTTCGAGGTTTCTATCGATGAGAGTACGCGGGTGACCACGCCAGAAGACCATCTGTACGTGGTGGAGTATCTGCGACGCAGTGGCGTTCAGTTGTGGAGCCTTGCCCCACGCTTCCCGGGTGAGTTCCAGAAGGGCGTGGATTACGCAGGAGACATGGCGGAGCTGGACAGGTCTCTACGCCTGCACGCGGCGCTGTGTCGGGAGCTGCAGGGTTATCGTCTGAGCCTGCACTCCGGTAGTGACAAGTTCAGCGTCTACCACCTCTTCCGCGAGGCAACAGGAGGCAACTTCCACGTGAAGACCTCCGGTACCAGCTGGCTGCAAGCGGTACGGTTGATTGCCCAGACCGATCCTGCTCTCTTTACTGAGCTATATCGGCTTTGTCTGTTACATCTGGAAGAAAGCAGGCAGGCGTATTCTGTGACCATCTCTGCCGGGCAACTGCCACCGATGCCCCCTGCCGACCTGAACACCTTCCTCACACAGCCTGCCGTGCGTCAGTTGTTCCATATCTCCTACGGTGTGTTACTGGAGGAAGCAGGTAGCGCAATACGCGATCTGCTTGACGAGCATGAGCAGGAACATTACCGCCTCGTCACGGAACATATCGAGCGGCATCTGCAGGCACTTTTATGAGGTAAGGGAGGAAACGATGTCAGGGCTTTTGGGAAACGACTCTCTGGTGCTGTTTCAAGGTGATAGCATCACCGATGCCGGGCGCGACAAGAACGATGCCGCCAGCTTGGGCTCGGGCTACGCCATGATGGTGGCGAGTTTGTTCGCTGCCATGTATCCACATCGTCCGGTACGATTTGTGAATCGTGGTATCAGCGGCAACCGCGTGCGCGATCTGCTGGCGCGGTGGGAACAGGATTGTATCGCCCTCAAACCCGACTGGGTGTCCATCCTGATAGGCATCAACGACATGTGGCGTCGTTACGATAGCAATGACCCTACGCCGGTAGACCGGTTCGAGCGCGAATATCGTGAACTGTTGCGCATCACCCGGGAGCGTACCCGCGCGCGACTCATTCTGCTGGAGCCGTTCCTGATCCCCGTGCGTCGGGAGATGGAAGGCTGGCGCGAGGACTTAGACCCCAAGATTCAGGCGGTGCGTCGGCTGGCGCGGGAGTTCAATGCACTGTATATTCCACTGGACGGCATCTTCGCCAGAGTTTGCGCTCTGCGAGAACCCGTTTTCTGGGCGGGTGACGGGGTGCATCCGTCCGCAGCGGGACATGCGCTCATCGCGCGACAGTGGCTACAAACAGTAGGTGAATGGACAGGGTGAGGGAGAAGCGTTGAGGTTACGTATCGCTATCGTCAATTCCAGCAGCTTCGGCAAGTACTTCCCGGAGCACATCGAGCGGTTGAGAGCACTGGGAGAGGTGACCCGCTTCGACTTTCCAGTGGGCATCGACGGCAGGTCACTGGCGGAGGCTTTGCAGGGATACAATGTCCTCATCGCCAGCGTCAAGCCCTACTACAACCGTGAGTTCTTCGAACACAAAGACCACACTCTGCTCATCGCACGGCATGGCATTGGTGTAGACAACATCCACCTGCCCAGCGCGTCAGAGAAGGGTGTTATCGTGACCAAAGTGACCCCGTGGGTAGAGCGGGAGGCGGTGGCAGAGCTCGCGGTAACGTTGCTGCTGGACATCCTGCGCCTCACGCACGAGGCGAGACAGGCGGTTTACGCAAATCGCTGGGCAGAGCGGGCGCGGTTTGTGGGTTTTGAAATCAAAGACAAGACGGTGGGCATCATCGGCATCGGTAACATCGGCAGCCGCGTGGCGGAGATACTGCGCTACGGTTTCGGTGCGAACACCATCGCTTACGATCCCTACCTCACGCCCGACACCATCCGCAGTCGTGCCGCCGAGCCGGTGGATCTGGACGACTTGCTCAGGCGCTCCGATATCATCTCACTGAACGCCTCGCTCAACGAGGGCAACTACCACATGCTCTCCGACCGTGAATTCGCCCTGATGAAACAGGGGGTGTTTCTGGTAAACACCGCACGGGGCGAACTGGTGGACGAAGACGCACTGGTTGCCGCTATCGAATCGGGCAAGGTGGCGGCAATCGGCATGGACGTGGTGGAGGGCGAGCCGATAGACGGTAGTCACCGCCTGCTGAAGTATCCGAATGTGCTTGTCGTACCGCATATCGCCGCCTACACGCGCGAGTCGTTGCGCCTGATGGGCGAAAAAGTGGTACAAGATGTGGAGCGCATCGCCCGCGACGAGATGCCAGAGGAGGTAGTTGCTCCCTAAAGGGAGGACAGGGCTCCTCATGTATCACCAGTGCGCGAAACGGCTCCGCAGGCGCCCCGCCCTCCCCCTAAGGTGACGGCAGAAATCCTCATGGCTGCACTGCCGGCAGCGGAGCACTCAGTACAACGGTCGTATCTTGATGTTGCGGAACCACACCTCGTGTCCGTGATTCTGCAACCCAATATAGCCCGGTTTCACCATCTCCTTATAGGCGTATTTGAACTTGTTGGGCGTACCGTCGGGATTTTTGCCAGCCTCCGTCCACCGACTCAAGTCCACATCCACGATTTTCTCTCCGTTCATAAACGCCATCAGGTGGCTGTCCCGACAGCAGATGCTCAGACTGTTCCACTCGCCCGCGAGACGGGCGACGTTCTTCAGGGGAGCCACAATGTCGTACAGCGCACCGCAATCGTGTTTACCGGGGTTCGGCTTGCCGTAGCTATCCAGGATCTGGATTTCCATGCCCGTATTCACCGGGTCGTTGCGATCCCAGATGCGCACGAAGACGCCGCTATTGGCATTGGGCGACATCTTGAAGTCGAGGCGCAGCACGAAGTTCTTGTACTGGTCGTTGGAGTACAGATAACCTCCTCCTCTGCCGGTGCAGTAGATAGTTTCGTTCTCCACGCGCCATGCGTCCGGAGCGTCGGCAACTGTCCAGCCGGAGAGGTCGTTTCCGTTGAAGAGCAGCTTCCACCCGAAACGTTGCTCGCGTGGGGAGAGGGTGTTGTGTTGCTGGGCGACAGCCGCAGTACACACCCACAGGGTTATCCAGAGCCACAAGCCTAGCCGTCGCATGTTCTTCGACCTCCTCACCATGTTCTCCAGGCTGTTTCCTCTCTTCGCTACGTTGACGTAAGAAACCTGCTAAAGCGCGCCCGCGAGAATGATAGAGAAGGGGATAGATGACTCTTTCCTGTAGGAAACCATCTGTCCCTTCTCTCACAAATCAGGGTTCTCGGTGACGTGGCGGTGTCGCACGGCTTCGTACACCATCAGCGAAACCTCCGAGATAAACCGTGCGGCGATGCGGCGGTTCTCGAAGCCGCGTGTGAGCACCACCAGCGTATAGCATCCCGCAGGCGTCCAGATGACCGCCGAGTCGTGGTGATGTCCGCTGATTTCACCCGTTTTGTTTGCCACTTTCGCTTCATCGGGCAGCAGGTAGGGTATCTGGTCACGGTAGAACTGCTCCTGCATGATGTGGAGCATTTGCTCGCAACCGGATGGGGAGACCAGCAGGGTGCCGTCGACGGCGCGGATTTCGCCCTGTGCTGCCCATTTCAACAGGTCGGCAATCTCGGCGGCGCAGCAGAGGTTCTCCCTGCCCTGTTCGGCGGCGGCGAAATCGTACATCTTGCGCTGCAGGGTCGTGCGATGAAAACCCACCCGCTGCAGAAACTCCTGAACTCTCTGCACGCCCACGTGGTCAATGAGAATATTGGTGGCGGTATTATCGCTCAGCACAATCATCAGCACGGCGAGGTCGTGCAGGGTCAGCTCCAGTCCGGTGTGCAGTTCGCGCAGGATGCCGGAGCCGGGCGTGCGGTCGCTGTCACGCAGGGGGATCTTCTCCCGCCAGTCCAGCTCGCCTCGCTCGTTCAGCCAGAAAAGCGTGGCAAGCAGGGGTACCTTGATGACGCTAGCAGAACGGAACACCTTCTCACCGTGAATGTCTACCTGCCAGTGGAAGTCGACGCCCCGGATTGCCAATCCTACCTCGGCTGAGGAAGTGCTGATTTTCTCGGCGAGTTTCTGTTCCATTTCCCGTTCCATCGGTGGGCACTCCGGTATGTACGAGACGTATCGGTCTCGGAGATAACGATAGTTTCGAGCCGACATCACGGGTTGTCCTGCAGGGGTGAAGGAATCCCCGTTCCCTACACAAATTCAGAGTTGTCAGAGTCGACGAACACCAGGAGGAGAGGATACAGATGACAGGTTCGGCGGAGGAGTACGCTCGAAAGCTGCTTGCCGAACTGCAAAACCTGCGTGCCGGTCACCTTGCCTTCGTGGAGCGAGCAGCCGAGGCGATGGCACAAAGAGTGTTGCAGGGCGCGAGGCTATTTATTGTGGATGACAACAGCGGGCTCATCAGTGAGGCGCTGGGCAGAGCAGGTGGGTTGATGATGATTCAGCGCCTGCCCACAACGGATCTGGAAAAAGCAGGCATAGCTGCCCCCGACATTCTGGTAGTCTGTTCGCGCCGGGCGGAGAACGTGTCGATGAGCGTTCTGGCACGAGACGCACGCCAGCGGGGCGTTTACGTCGTGGCGATATGCCCTGCGTCACAGGGGGAGGACCCGCTATCCTTGCCGCGCTGGGCATCAACGCATCTGAGTGTGCCCCCAGATGGGGGAATCTTCACGATGTCGGATGGCAAGAGCGCCTGCCCGATTTCAGGGACAGTAGCCTGTGTGGTATTGTGGATGCTCACCGCAGCGTTCATCGAGCGAATGTATGCGCATGGTAAGACGCCGCACCTCTGGCGCAGCATCAAACTACCTGACAGCAAACCTTTCAACGAGAAGGAACTGGAATCTACCGCACGGGAGGGGTATTGATGATGTTATCGGAGAGATATCTGGAAGCCGCGCAGGTGCTGGTGCGGGAGATACTGCGACGCGAAATGACTGCTATTCGCCGGGCAGCGGAGTGGTGTGTGGAAGCAAAGCGAGCGGGTAAGCAATTGTGGCATCTGGATATTGGGCACTTTCCGCCCTTTGAAACCGCTCCGGAGCGAGCCGGTAACCCCCGGCTGTTGGAGCCTCTGTCCTATCGGTTGGAGGAGGTTCAGAAGATAGAGCGCGGTGATGTGCTGGTGTTCGGGAGTATTCTTGGAGTGTTTGCGCTATCGGTGGACATCTGTGCGCAGGCGAAGGAGAAGGGGGCAAAGGTAGTGTATATCGGTTCGCCTGTGGATAGGAAGGTGGTGCCACCTCAGCATCCTTCTGGCAAGCGTGTAGCGGATGTTGCGCATCTTGTGATACGCACCCATGTACCGTATACTGATGGAGTACTGGAGGAATCATGGCTGCCCACTCCAGCGTGTCCTCTCAGCGGTTTCGCGAACACGCTGGTATACTGGATGCTGAACGCGGAGATACTTCGTTTGCTGGGTGCGGGGAAGGTGTCAGAGGGATGATGGCTTTCTGGCGCCGGTGGATGAGGCGCAAGCAGGTAGTGCTTTCACTGGGTGAAGGCGCAGAGCTTCGTCAGCTCACTATGCAGGACGCTTCTGCACTGTTCGAACTCACCGTTCGCAACAAAGAACGGCTGCGCCGATGGATGACGTGGGTGGACTTCGTGTGCAGTGAAGACGACACGCGCGGCTTTATCCGGGAATCTCTACGCAATTTCCGCTCGGGACGCAGCTTGCAGATGGGGATATGGCTGAACGGCAGCCTGGTGGGCACTATCGGACTGTTTCGTACTGCCAGTGCAGAACCGGAGGCGGAAATCGGCTACTGGATCGATGAATCCGCAGAGGGACAGGGGCTGGTCACCCGCGCGACGCGGGTGTTGACCCAATATGCATTCGAGCAGTGGCAGGTGCCGACGGTGCGCATCCGCGTGGAGCCGGAAAATACCCGGAGCCGCGCCATCCCTGAAAGGCTGGGCTTCCGTCTGCGCGGGGAGATCGAGGAAGATTGGGCGGACGGTAGTCATCGTACCCTGCTGGTATATGTGATGCATGCCTCAGATTTTCGGGAAAGAAGCCGCTGAAGAGGAAAGGCATTCCAACCCCCATTGTGAACTATTTCACGAAAAAATCGCGTCAAAACGTATTTTGCTATTGAAAATATTGTTCGAGGTAGGGTACACTCAGAACACCAGGCAAACAGGAGGTGTTCGCCATCGCACGGTCAACGCACGAACACGATGAGGGGCGCAGACGCTTCCTCAAAGCCTCTGCGCTGGGCATTGCCATGATGATGAGCGGTTCGCCCGCCATCGGAGGCTTGGCGCAACAGATGGAAAACGCTTCCAGACCCGACAGGAGGACAGGAGAGATGGAGATCGTCAAAATCGTAGCGAAGCCGCTACCGGAGAAAGTGTACAACACCGAGAGCGTGGGGATTTCCCGCAAGACGCATGATGAACACTACAAGCTGTACCAGGGCTATGTGAATAAAGCGAACGAGATTCGAGAGAAGCTGGCTGCGCTGGACAAGGACCCTGCGAAGGCAAACCAGACCTACTCCGACATCCGTGTGCTGAAGGTAGAGTATACCTTTGCGCTGGGCGGAGTGAAGAACCACGAACTGTACTTCGACATCCTGGGTGGCAAGGGTGGTGCACCCACTGGTCTCGTGGCAGAGTGGATCAACAAGCACTTTGGCTCCTACGAGGCGTGGGCGCAGGACCTGAAGGCGACCGGTATCGCCGCGCGCGGCTGGGTGTGGCTCGCGCTGGACCACGACGACGGGAGCCTGTTTAACTATATCGGCGACGCGCAGAACACCTTCCCGATATGGAATGCCACACCGATCCTCGCGCTGGATACCTATGAGCACGCCTACTACTATGACTTCCAGACCGCCCGCGCCAAGTACATCGATGTCTTTTTGCAAGCCATCGACTGGGATGCCGTGAATGCACGGCTGGAGCAGGCGTTGAAGATGTATAACGCGGGGCGATAAGATTTTGGGAGGGGCGACGCCCCGCGTCGCCCCTTCGGTTTTAATAAGCCCATCCTCCGCCCGTCTCCAGCGACTGCCCGAACTGTCCCACCCCGAACCGTTGTGCCTCCGGGAAAGCCTTAATCCGCAAACGGAAAACCACTTCGCGGTCGGTGCGGAAGCCCAGCGGGTTGTCAATATACCCTACGCTCATCTCCCAGCAGTGCAAATCCCAGGTGAGCAACAGTTGCCTGCCCTCAAAGCGGTTCACGTAGCCGTTGTAGGTCACCACCGTTTGCACGCGCAGGGGCGTTCGGAACAGCTGCGTGTCCAGCCACAGGTTCGCGCTCGCCCAGCGATGGCGGATAGGGTCGTACACGCCATTCAGGTTCATCGAGAAAGCATCGGTGCGGGCGCGCAGGTATGCCCGCAGATAGTTCCACTGTCCTTCATTGAGGTTCAGCGTGGATTGCACGTTCAGTTGCCATGCAGGGTTCGGTTGCCACTGCAAGCCGAGATTCAGCGGCTGCCAGGGTCGGCTGCCGCGCTGTCGGGCAAAAAGGTCATATCCCGTATACGCGCGGATGGACAGCGCACGGCTGGCGTTCCACTCCAGCCCCGCTGAGGCGAAATTGGTTGTGCCTGTATACTCCGTGCGCAGGGGGGTGAAGCCATATGGACGCAGATAACGGTAGTTCGCGTACCATCGGCTGTTTTGCCCAAAGCGCACCTGCCAGTCGGTATTGCCCTGCAGGATGTACTGGGCGGTTCCGTCGCTGGTGAACACCTGCCGGAAGAGGGCGGAGGTGCTCAGCGAGCTTTTACCTGCGCTGGAGGTCACAGGGTTCCAGCGGGCTTCAAACAGGATGCGCTGGATGGGATTGCCCTGCGGCAGCTCGCGAAAACTGCCGAACCCGAACTGCATGTGTAGCCCCATGTCTTTGCCGAACAGACGGCGGTCGGTGGTGGAAAGGAGCAGTTCGGGCGTCTTTTCTATGCCGCCAAAAGTGAAGCCTCCTGTCTGCCCGCCAATGGGGATAATCCGGTTGAAAGCGAGGCTCCAGTCAAACTTGCTGCTGCTGCCGCTCAGCGACGCCTGCGTGGCGAGTTGCTCTTGCTGGGAGCGCACTGCTCCACCCGATTGGGAGCGAAAACGCGACAGGTCGGTAGAAAAGGTGAGCGAGGCGCGCGTACCCCAGCGCTGGTTCCACCGGAGCGAATTTGTAGAGGAATCACTCAAATAACCTGCACTACTTTGCTGACTGAGGCGCGAGAGAATGGACAGATTGCCTGACGACCATGCTCTGCTGAAACTCAGCTGCCAGCTGGAGGCGCGGGTGTCGGAGTAGTAGAGATAGCTGCCGGAGCGCAGGTCGCCGGTGAGCCGCGCGTTGAAACCGAAAAGCTGCTGCTCGTGGCGCAGCTGGGCGGTGACGGAGCGGGTAGCGCGACTGCGATCGTTCAGGTAGTACAGCGAGAGCAGCCCTGCCGCTCCCTTCCACAGATATTGCTGGTCTACGCCCAGCCCGATACCCTTTTTCTGCATCAGGTCGATGCGCGCCGTACCCGCGTTGTCGCCCAGCAGGTAGCCCAGCGCGGTCTTGACGTAATACCCCTCCTCCACCGATTGTCCTACCTGAGGCAGGGTGCCCCGTGAAAGGCGTCTGTCCAAAGGCACTACCAGTGTGGGCAGGGTAAACAGTTTCCTGCCGAGCGCGTTCAGGCTGACCCCTCGTGCAATCAGACGCTTATCCACCACCACGTCCACGCTACCAGCGGAAAAGTGGTAATGCGGATGCTCCAGCAAGCAGGTGGTCAGTTCGCCGTGCTGCATCTGCGCCTGTTGTTGCTCTCCCTGCAACTGCTGACCGGACAGGCGCACTGTGCCGCGCAGCTGGTTTTTGAGAAACTCGGGCAGGAGGTCCGCTCCCGCGCCCTCCATCTGCCACAGGCGTCGGCGCACGTTCAGGCGGAGCATCTCACCATGCGCATCCAGCCCACCGCCCTCCAGAGTGACCCTGCCCTGAAACAGGTACTCGCCTCTGTCCAGATTGCCCTCCACGCTCTCTGCCTGGATGGTGTACTCGCGCCAGCGGGCGAGGATGTCGGTGGCTTGCAGGTTGTTGCGTGCGTCCAGGAAGAGCGTGCCGAACCGCTCCACATCCAGACGTTCCACCTTGCGCTGGGGTGAAGCAGGCGATTCGGCTTGCTGGGCTGAGACAGCACTCGTGCACAAGAACCATATGACAGCGAGAAGGAGGATGAACCGAACCCCCTGCCTCCCTTCCCTGCGAGGGAAGGGGGAATGTGCATACACCCCTCTCCTTGTAGGAGAGGGGACGGGGGTAAGGTTCAAGTCAGCTTCCTGCCTCACCATGCCCATCCTCTCCTGCGCCGATCGACACGTGCGCTCAGGGTGAGTAACACGGTGAAGAGCAGTGCATAGAACAGAATGATATGCCACCTCGAAGGGGCAGAAACGTCCACACTTGCCCACGGAGGCATGGCGAGCCAGCGCACCGCCCTGTCCACACTCCACGCGCTTGCCGCTATCGGTGTGCACAGAATCTCGGGCAGCTGAGGCAGGCAGGCGGCTGCCAGCCCTGCGCTGGTGAGCAGCTGTACCGGTAGGGCAATAACCAGGTTGGCGACGGGCGCAATGAGCGACATTTGACCATAGTATAACGCGGTGAGCGGTGCGGACGCCACCGTGCATACCCCGCTGAGGAGCAGGCTGGCAAAGATACTCCTGAACAGGGTGATTCTGTCGTCTGTTGCGCGGAAAGCAATGGCGCCCAGCCACCCTGAGGAAGCGATAATGGCAGCGACCAGCGTGAAGGAGAACTGAAAGCCGGGGTCGCGCAGAGTGCCGGGCTCTGCGCATACCAGCAGAAAACCTGCGAGAGCCAGCGAGGTGGGCAGGTCTAGCTCGCGCTGCAGAGTTACCGATCCCGCCACTAGAGTGCCCATCACGGCGGCACGGAAAGCGGGTTCGCCCCCTGCAGCCACACCTGCAAACAGCCAGATAACCGTAATAACCGCCAGCGCGGAAGTCCTGCGTGATAGCCTGATGAACCTGCATAATGCCCATACAGCAAACGCCAGCATGGAGACATGCGTGCCTGAGGGCGAGAGGATATGCACCGTGCCGGTGCGTCGGAATCTTTCGCGGATCTGGTCGTCCAGTCCGGTGCGGTCGTTGAGCACAATGGCGGCAGCGACATGCCCTTCGCGGGTGGGCAGGTGGGAGCGCAGATGGCGTATGAGCGTGCGCCGCCAGCGGGAGAAAAGGATAGTCCATCGCGCCTGCGGTAGCCGCTCGACACGATAGGGGCGCAGGGTTCTGGAGACTCCCTGCCTGCGCAGGTAACGCGCAAAAGAGCCTTCGGGATCGCCCGGGGTGGCAGAGGGTGTTCTGAGCCTGCCTTCCAGACGCAATCGCTCGCCCGCAAATACGTCCTCTATCAGCGTTTCCCGTACGTGTACCCACAGCTGCACCGGCGATCGAAGCGTACCCTGCGCGGTCAACAGTCCCTCCGTACGGAACACAAACCGCCACACGCCCGCTTTTTTCACCGGTTCGGTCAGCACAACTCCCTCGACAACCATCACCTGATCACTTGGCAAGGTACGCCAGAGCAGTTCATCCTGTGTCGCGGCGCGAATGCCCTGCGTTGCACCCAACCACACCCCTGCTAACATCAAAAAGGCTATAGATGCGGAAAGCACCCGGTAGCGCCAGAGGAGCCACCCGGTAGCGGTGCAGAGGCAGCATCCCTGTAATACCGATAGCACAGGGAACGTCACGCCTGCTGCGGCTCCCGCCAGGTAGCCGCCACAGAAGGCCGCCAGCGGTCTCCCGTTGACCGCCTGAAACATCCTGCGCCATCTCTTGCGCTGACCGAAAGCCTGTATCCACTCCGCCATGTGGGTCTATGGAGCTGTTTTCGCACGAGTGTGTAGCCAGAACCAGTAGCAAGCCGCTTCCACCGTCGTCTGGTTAAAACAGGTCTCGTTGTGCAGGGGGTAGCGGCCAAAGTCAATGTACTGCTCGTAAACGGGCCAGTCGTACCAGTCCGGTAGCATCTTACGCGGGCCGAATTTCAGCAACCATTGCTGCACCCAGCTGTTAGACCCTCTGCTCATCGCGTTGCCCTCATTGCCCTGACCGTAAGGGATGTGCCCCGTGAGCACACCAGGTATCTGTCCAGTGATCTGCGCGTCCACAATGAAGTTGAACTGCTGATAGCGATGTCCGACGCCGGTGCAGTACGACAGATTGTCCGGGTTTGCCCCCAGGCAGAAGCTGCTTGCCTGCACTGCTGCGGCAAGGTACCTCGGATTTCGGGTCAGTTCGTAAGCGTAGAGGAGCAAGAAACCACCTGCCGCCGGCGTGCTGAAGAAGCGCAAGGGAGCGATCAGTGGATAATCCAGGCGTGTGCCCACGACCAGGTCGTAGGCGTTCTTCTTGCTGAACTCGATGGCGTGGTCGGCGACACGGGTAATCTGTGCCACCAGCTTTCGCTTCACTTCCGAGGAACCCAATCCCTGTGGTAAGCGCGCGTATGCGAACGCGGCATCTACCTGCTCGGGGTCGTAGTAAAGGCTGTCTTCGGTGAGCAGGGTAGAGGATTGCTGGAAGGCGGTATCGTACGCGGGGTTACGTGTCGCCGCGAACAGCTCCACCGCTGCCAGGGCGCGCTTGTTCCTCAGTTCCAACAGGAAAGGAGGCCAGCCTTCTCGCTGCTTCAGCCGGGCATATGTGGGGTCGCGATCACTGGAGTGCTCCTCTGCCCATCGCCAGGCACGCATGGCGTTCTGCAGATACTGGTCTGCCAGTGTACGGTCGAAGTGGCGAAGCACCCGTGATGCGCGTGCGGCTACCGCTGCAAAATGCAGAGTGGTCACATGGTCTACCGCGTACACCCCCGCACTTCGGAGCATCCAGCTGGTGATACCCCGTTCGGTGGGCACCCACCAGCCGTAGCCATAGCCGCCGCGTACGCCGCCATCGGGCATCTGCAAGCGTTGCCAGCACGCCATCTGCCACAGCGCTTCATCCAGAATATCAGGCAGGCGGTTCTTGCGCTCGTTTTCGGGTAGCGAAAGCTTGGTCGCACGAAAAGCGGACGGATTCAAGAAGTACAGCCCCAGCAGGTCGTATGTCGCGCTGAGATGGTGCCCTAAGGTATCCCAGTCGCCCGCGTCCTGATAGCCGCCCCATACTGCCTGTATGCGCTGTAACTGACCCGCCTGAGCCAGTTCCAGCAGATTCTTGCCGCGATCGTCTTCCTGTCCTTCGTGCACGGTGATGGTCATCTGATAGAACTGCACGCCATCATCGGGGTGAAAGGTTCTCGGGCGACGGTAGCGGGTAGCAGGCGGACCTAGGGCGATGCCCTGTCGCTGGTGCAGAATACCCAGCATAGCTGCCCGGAACGGTTGTTCCCACACGTCCTCTGCAATGCGAAATGGGTAACTTGTACCCACACCGGGGACAAACACCCGGTAGCGCCCGGGCTTGTGGAAATTGCTGAAATCCAGGCGATACACCGGTGATTTCGAGTAGTCCCCTGTTTCATGGATACACACCTGCTCCTGTTCGCCTTCCCGTTTTGCCCTCCGTATCTCGCCAGTGAAAACCGTTTTCCCTGTGTCGTCTATCAGCTCGAACGTGCTCGCCGAGAGCGTGCAGAAACCGTGGTTGCCCTCTCTGTCCACGCCTGCCCAGAAGGAGTAATATGCGCGTTTACAAGGGTCATCTGGGCGGTATCCTGTCTGGATCGCGTGCACGGCGAGGCTGCGCACCGATCGAGTGCGATGGGTATAGGTCAGCTGCTGTTGTGCAGTGTTGATTCCTCGCAGCCGGAGGGTATAGGTTGCGCCTTCTTGCAGTGGGGAGGGCAGACGCAAGGAGATGGTATACAGGTAAGGCAGCGGCTGGCTATAACCGTTGGGCTTGTTCTTACGATAAACAGCGGACGGCTTGCGCGGTTGACGGTAAGCGGCGTCGTCACTGGATTGTATCTCGTAGGCATCCGGCTGGTCTATATTGGTTTCGTCCAGCAGTTCGCCCTGGCTCTGCCCCTCGATGAACAGATATCGACCATCTGGCGAAAGCAACCCGACGTTGACGCGCTGACCATTGACTTGGCGATAGAGCCGTTTCTGGAAAATCTGTACGACCTGACCATCTACGATCTCGTGGTGCGGTCTGTCCTTCTCTTCCACCAATTCGTCGTCCGGCTGAGGAGTATAACGAACCAGCTGGTTGGGTGTGAAACGTCCTGATTGTATCTCCAGCGCCAGCATATCGGGAGCGACCGCGCAGATGTGTTTGACCTGCGGTTTGTCTGGTGGAAGTGAGTCGCTTTGCCGGGGCAGTGCTCCTGCTATTCGGATAGCACAGGTGCTGCAGGCTATAGCGAGAAAAGCAAGCGCGATAGTGAGCCACAAGCCTCTTGCTGGGTTCAACGAAGATGCCCCTCCTTGCGTCACCGTTCCTGTGCCGTACTTTTTCACCGCTGCCTGTCCGTTTCCTGCGCCCTCGCTGGATGCTCTCAGCTTGCTTTCGAGGGGCTTTTGCTGATACCATTATGAATGTCGGAGCCGGTTTTCGGGATGGTGACGAATGGGCGCTGAAGGCATACCGTTTGACCATCCGCACGAGGAGTGCGGGGTGTTCGGCATTTACGCGCCGGGGGAGGACGTAGCGCGGATCACTTTCTTCGGGCTGTACGCGCTACAGCATCGCGGGCAGGAAAGCGCGGGCATTGCCGTCTCGAATGGTGATCGGGTGCTGGTGCACAAGGAAATGGGGCTGGTCTCGCAGGTGTTCGACGAGGAGACGCTGGGCTACCTGCGCGGGCACATTGCCATCGGGCACACCCGCTATTCTACTACCGGTTCCAGCGTGTTGCGTAACGCGCAGCCGGTGATTTGCGAATCACCCATCGGCACGCTGGCGGTAGCTCACAACGGCAACCTGGTCAACGCGGCACCTCTTCGCCTGCGCTTACAGGAGGCTGGGATTCATTTCCACAGCACCAACGACAGCGAAATCATCGCTCGCCTGCTGGCGACGGAGCTGGCGGAGTTTCGCGACCCCGCAGAAGCAATGCGCCGGGTGATGCAACAGATTTCGGGCGCATACAGCCTGGTCATCCTGACCCCCCGTCATCTGATCGCTGCTCGTGACCCCTACGGCGTACGACCACTTTGCCTTGGGCGTATTAATGGGCATCACATCATCGCTTCCGAGACCTGTGCGCTGAACGTGGTGGGGGCGGATTTCGTGCGCGAGATAGAACCGGGCGAGGTGCTGGTGATGGACGAAAGCGGCTTGCGCGAGGAACAGGCAGTACCCTTACAGCGGCATAGCCTGTGCATGTTTGAGTTCATCTACTTCGCCCGCCCTGACAGCCACATCTACAACCGTACCCTGCATGAGGTACGCCGGCGAATGGGACAGGAGCTGGCGCGAGAGCACCCTGCCCCAGGCGCGCAGGTGGTGATCCCCATCCCCGATACAGGCATTCCCGCCGCGCTGGGCTTCTCGCAGGCGAGCGGTATCCCCTACGCGGAAGGACTGATTAAAAACCGCTACATCCAGCGCACCTTCATCCAGCCCGACCAGCGGATGCGCGATCTGGGCGTCAAAATCAAGCTCAACCCACTGCGTGAGGTGATTGCCGGACGCAAGCTGGTGATGGTGGATGACAGCATCGTGCGCGGAACCACCACCGGCAAAATCGTGCGGATGCTTTTTGAGGCGGGCGCGAAAGAGGTACACGTGCGCATTACCTCGCCGCCTATTCGCTATCCTTGCTTCTACGGCATCGACATGGCGACACGTGAGGAGCTGGTCGCCGCCTCGCACAGTGTGGAGGAGATACGCCAGATGATTGGCGCCACTTCGCTGGGCTATCTCAGCATCGACGGCATGTTGCGTGCCGTGCGCATGAAGCGCCACCACTACTGCCTCGCCTGTTTCGACGGCAGGTATCCGATCCCCGTACCCCGCGACGTGAAACTGAGCAAGCAGCTGTGGGAAGAAGAGCCCGCTGTGTGTGGCAGCACGGAAGCGGATAAGACGTAGTCACAACAGCCTTACCTTCGCCCTGCTAAATTTCTCTGCTCCTGCCGATAATAACCCATAGAATCCTTATCGCATGGGGTGAGAGAGCATGGACAGCCTGTGCGCTTTCATGCACATCAATGAAACCAACCTGAATCTCCGGAAGCAGTTTGTGCAGCTGACCGAAGAGGATGTGCGCATCCTGAAACAGCTGCAGCCGTGGGCAGAGCGGGTCGCCGATAGCATCGCGAAGCAGTTCTACGATGTGCAGTTCGCCTTCCCGCCCACCCGTGAGTTCTTTGAACGCTACGCGCAGAAGAAAGGTATCACGCTGGAGCAGCTGAGGCAGGCACTGGAGAAGACGCAGGCGCAGTACTTCCGCGACATCTTTCAGGAGGCGGCGAGCGGCGGTCAGTTCGGTACGGATTACTTCGAGAAGAGGTTGCGCGTCGGCTATGTGCACGTGGTGATCGACCTGCCCCAGAAGTGGTATCTGGGCAGCTATACCATCTACCAGAGTCTGGTGCGCCAGTACCTGCGGCGCGATTTTCGCTGGAAGTCCTCCTTCCGCGCTCGCGCCGAGGAGGCGATTTTCAAGGTGTTCAACTACGATATGCAGGCGGTCACCGATTCGTATCTGATGTACCTGATGCAGACGTTCGGGGTGGATACGTCCGACATCGTTGTGGACCAGATGCGGGACATCACCGAGCATACAGGGCAGATACAGCGCAACATGCAGAACCTGCTGAAGGCACTGGACAGCGTGGGCAAGGGTGACCTCAGCACTCGTCTGTCTGCAGGCAGTCGCAATACCGGTACGCTCTCCGCCAACTTCGATACCGCCATTCAGGCGCTGGCGGATACGATTCAGGACACGCGTCGCGCCGCGCGGGAAGTGCAGGATCACGTGAAACGCACAAACGAACTGCTGCAAGCCTTCGTCTCCTCCGACAGCGCGGGCGGCGACAGCGTGGTAGACCTGCTGCACCAGCTGCAGAAAGCGGTGCAAGAGGTGGCGAAGGGTGCGGAACAGACCGCGCTTTCCGCCTCGCGGGGTGTGGAGAGCGTGAGCGCGATTGTGGAGGACATCCGCGTGATGTCCGAGCAGCTGCTGGGCGCGCAGCAAACCGCCAACGAGGTGGGACAGGTCGCCGAGCAGGGACGGCAGGGCTTGCGCCAGTCCGAGCAGGCGATGCAATCGCTGGAGAAGGACACGCGCATCCTGGCGGAGCAGCTGCAGCAGCTGGTGACGATGGCGTCCAACATCGGCGGTATCCTCAGCACCATCGAGGAGATAGCAGGGCAAACCAACCTGCTCGCGCTCAACGCAGCCATTGAAGCGGCGCGTGCAGGCGAGCATGGGCGCGGTTTTGCGGTAGTGGCGGATGAGGTGCGCCGTCTGGCGGAGCAATCGGCTCAGGCAACGCAGCAGATTAAGAAGATTATCGACGAGGTGACCGCGCAGGCACAGGCGGCGGCGCAGGCAATGGACGCCAACCTGACCGCGGTGAGCGACGGCGTGAAGCAATCGCTGCAGGTGGGGCAGGGGCTGGCGGAAATCCTGCAGGCGGTAGAGAGCATCATCCAGCAGGTGCAGCAGTCGGCATCTTCGGTAGAACGGGTGCAGACCAACGCCCAGCAGATGCTCAGCGAGATAGAGCACATCGCGGCGATTGCCCAAGAGTCGAGCGCAGCCGCAGAGGAGATGCTCGCCTCTAGCACCAACGCAGTGGACAGCATCACGCGCGTGGTGGACAGCGTGAGCGTGGAGGCAGAGGGACTATACGGCGTGGTGGACAAGCTACGCTTCTCGCTGGGTAAGTTCGTGCTCACGCAGGAAGAGGCGAACGATATTCACCGCAAGGTGGACATCTTCAAGCAGGCACACCTGCGCTGGGTGGAGCGTCTGGAGAAGCTGATCTATCAGGGCATCCAGATACCGCGTGAGGAACTGGTTTCGCACCGGAACTGCGCGCTTGGACAGTGGTACTACTCGTTCGGGGTGCAACGCTACGGGCATCTGCCCGAGTTCCGGGCGATCGAGCCGCCGCACGAAAAGCTGCACACTATCGCACGCCAGATAGTGGACTGCATCGACCGCGGCGATAAGGCACAGGCAGAAAGGTTGCTGGAACAGGTGCGCGGGGTCAGCAAAGAGATAGTGGCTGGTTTAGACCGCCTGCGTGAGGCAGCGGAGCGCGAGGGAGGAACATCTCTGCCCCGTGCAGCGTAGGTGACCTCACCCCCCATCCCCTCTCCTGCGAGGAGAGGGGTGTATTTTTCCCCCTTCTCTCGTAGGGAAGGGGGCTAGGGGGTAGGTCCAACTCAACTTCACCTGTCTGACTGATATCTCGAGCAGGGAAACGTCTCGCCGGCGACGAATTGAACCCCACACATTGGGGGAGAGTGGAGGTATCCCATGTTCCGGCGAGCGTTTCCCTGCCTGCTGATTCTGGGCTTTGCGGCAGCAATGGCTCTGCGTGGGGCACAGCCACCCGCTACCTCACCGCGTATCTTGCACGACCCGCGCGAAACGCATCTGGCAAATGTCGTGCAGCTGACCAATGGCGGTGAAAATGCCGAGGCATACTTCTCGTTCGACGGCAAGAAAATCATCTTTCAGTCCACACGCCCGCCCTATAAAGCCGACCAGATGTTTACCATGAACGCCGATGGCTCGGAAGTACGACTGGTCTCATCGGGCAAAGGGAGATGTACCTGCGGTTTCTTCTCGCCGGATGGCAAGAAGATACTGTATAGCAGCACCGACTGGTGGTCGGATGAACCGCCTCCACCCCCTGACCGTTCCAAAGGGTATGTGTGGGGTCTGTATCCTTATCGCCTCTATATTGCAAACGCCGATGGCTCCAACCGCAAAGCGGTCACCGATGGCGAGGGCTACAACGCGGAAGCCTCCTTCTCACCGGACGGCAAGAAGGTGCTGTTTACCTCCGACCGAGATGGAGATTTAGACCTCTATGAGATGGACCTGCGAACCGGTAAGGTCCAGCGGCTGACGAACGAGCTGGGATACGACGGCGGTCCCTTCTACTCGTGGGATGGCAAATACATAGTGTATCGCGCCTACCATCCAAAGACGCCTGAGGAGATTGCCGATTACAAAGCGTTGCTCAAGGAGCGCGCGATCCGTCCGATGAACCTGGAGGTGTGGGTGATGCGTTCCGACGGCACGGGCAAGCGTCAGGTGACCCGACTAGGCGGAGCCAATTTTGCGCCCTTTATGCACCCGGATAACAAGCGCATTATCTTCTCGTCCAATCACCAGGACCCGCGGGGGCGCGAGTTTGACCTGTACATCATCAACGTGGACGGCACCGGGCTCCAGCGCATCACCTACACGCCCGAGTTTGACGGCTTTCCCATGTTCTCTCGCGATGGGAAGAAGCTCATCTGGGCTTCGAACCGCAACAGCAAGCGACCGGGCGAGACCAACATCTTCGTGGCGGACTGGAAGGATTGACACTGGCACGGATGAGCATAGTGGTACACACCCATAGCGCCGAGCAAACACGCCTGCTCGGAGCAATACTTGCTCAGGTGTTGCAACCGGGAGATGTTGTGTGGTTGCGTGGAGAACTGGGCGCGGGGAAGACCACGCTGGCGCAGGGTATTGCGCGTGGATTGGGGGTTCACGAACCCGTGCTCAGCCCTACCTTTACTCTCATCCGCGAGCATCGGGGGCGGTTGCCTTTCTTCCACGCCGACGCTTATCGCCTGGAAGGCGCGGAGCAGGCAGCAGACCTTGGATTGCAGGAGTATTTCGAGCGGGGTGGGGTGTTCGCCATCGAGTGGGCAGAGCACATCGCCGATGCTTTGCCCGAGGAACGGCTGGAGGTGTTGCTGGAGGGCGGCTTGGATGAACACCGACGCATCACACTGACGGCGCACGGTGAGCGCTACACACAACGCTGGAAACAGCTGGAGGAGACCCTTGCGTCTGCTGGCTTTAGAAACGACGGGTGACATCTGCAGTATCGCGGCGGTACAGAAGGGCAAACCGGTGGCGGTGCTTACCTTCGCACACGAGATGCAGCTCTCCACCCGCCTGATACCCTTCATCGACCACGTGTTGCATACGGCTGGATGGCGAAGCGGAGAGGTAGACGCCTTCGCGGTGGGATTGGGACCGGGCTCCTTCACCGGCACACGGGTGGGGGTGATGACCGCCAAGACCTTCGCGCAGGTGCACGCCAAGCCAATAGTGGGCGTGTGCAGTTTAGACGTTCTCGCGGCGGAGTATACTTTCATCCCTCACCAGGTGGTATGCGCAGTGGTGCCCGCTCGCAAGGGTGAGGTGTATGCCTGTGTGTATGAAGGGGGAAGCGATATACCCCAACCTCTCTCCGAACGGGCGGTGTATACCCCTCAGAATCTGCATGACATCCTGCTACCATTCATCGGGGGAGATGTGGTGCTGGTGGGGAGCGTACCGGTGGAACTGCAGCAGGCTCTGGCAGATTACCCCGTGTGCCTTGCGCCGGTAGAGTATCCCCGCGCGGAGACGCTGGGCAGACTAGCTGCCATGCTTCTAGAGCAAGGACGCCGCGATGACCCGCTGACCCTGGTGCCGATGTACCTGAAACCGCCTGCGATTACGATGCCCAAGACGACGTAGTTGACTTTTTTGTATCTATTCCACTACAATTGCTAGTAGAAACACGAAAGGAGGGGCAAAACGATGCGCGTGTGGCGTATGTTCTTGTTCACCTTCGGCGTTCTGCTCGGTATGGCTTCTTTGCCTGTGGGGGCGCAGCCTCTGGATATCCTCTGGGTGAGGCGTCACGAGTATAACCTGCAATCGGACCTGGCTTCCAAAGTGGGTACGGACGCAGCTGGCAACGTATATGTAGCAGGCGTACGACAAGTCACGGGTAGCCAGCCCGGTCTGAGGCTACTGCTGGTGAAGTACAGTCCGCAGGGTGAGCTTCTTTGGGAAACCCAGTATCCTCTGCGGGATGGCACTGCTTCACGACCGGTGGGTCTGTATGTGCATCCCTCCGGCAAAACGCATGTGCTGCTCCAGCAACCATCAGTAGGCGACTATGTGTTGCTTACGTATGACTCCATGGGCAGTCTGCTCTGGATACAGAGCTATGATGGTACCGGCGGAACCTATCAGTCCAACGACCTTGCCAGTGCGTTAGGGGTGGATGCTGCTGGCAACGTGTACGTGACAGGTTCCTCCGAAGGTTTCTACTCGGGGGGCGATGTGACCACGGTCAAATACTCTGCCGACGGAAGGGCGTTGTGGGTAAGGCGCTACAGCAGCAACTTCTTCTACTACTACTACCTCCACGAAGCCGGTACGGCGATCGCGGTAAGCCCGGCAGGCGACGTGTATGTGGTGGGATGGGTAAGCGGAACCTCTGGTCAGGTAGAATGGATAGTTCTCAAATACGACGCGCGGGGCAATCTCGTGTGGAATCGGCGTGAGACGCATCCCGGCGCACCGTACGGGGGTGGGGATACCTTGAATCCACGCTTCGCCCTGCTGGACAATTCGGGAAACCTGTACGTGGTAGGAGACATCAACGGCAGTTTCGTCGTGCTGAAGTACGATGCGAATGGCAACCGCCTGTGGCGCACCTACTACTCGATAGCGGGATTGTCGCTCAAGGTAAACGGTGCGCAAGTAGACCACCTGGGTAATGTGTACGTCGCGGGCACGGGAGGCTCCTTGTATCCGTATCAGTCGGCTGCGGTCGCTGTCAATCTGCGCCCTGACGGTGCGGTAGCGTGGCAGAAAGTGTTCAGCTGGGATTTACTGCAGCGGGTGGATGCGGCTGTGCTCGATGCCTATGGCAACTTCTGGCTGGCTGGCACACGCCAGTCGCGGGACACGGGGCGCATGGACAACGTGCTGTGGCAGTTCAGCGAAGACGGCGCCTTGCTTCGGGAGGTTGTTTATGACTCCTCGCCCAGCATGTATGACGAGTCCGTCGATATCGCCGCAGACCCCTTCGGCAACGTTATACTGGCGGCGAACTCGGGATATTCGACAACCAGTTATACAGATACTGGGATATCGACCGACATCCTGCTACTGAAGTATGGCTTGCGTACCGGCTTGAACCTGCAGGGTAGAGCCTGGCTTGGCGACGTGGCTATGTACCCGCTGGTCATTTCTATCGAAGCGGATCTACGCCAGTATGGAGGCGTGGTGCGCCGCGAGCGCATACCCGTGGACGAGAATGGGCGGTTTACCCTATACAACGTACCTGAAGGCGTGTACGACATTGCTTTTCGAGGAGCACACTGGCTGAGGCGCGTGGTACCGCAGGTGACTGTTGCGCCGGGCGCGCCCGAAGTGCAGGTGTACCTCGTCAACGGCGATATCGACGGCGACAACGAGGTCACGCTGTTCGACTTCGGGCTGCTGGTGCAGGCTTTCGGGAGCAACCCGTATAGCGCCAACTGGAACATCAACGCCGATTTGGACATGGACGCGGAGGTCACGCTGTTCGACTTCGCGGTCATCGTTCTCAACTTCGGCGAGATAGGTGACGAGTAACCGGATGCAGGAATAGCACCTGTGCTGTGCGAAAGAAAAAGAGAGGCGGACGCTGTAACCTTTCAGCCATGTTCGGCGTCCAAAAAGGAGTGCAGAGGTCTATCCCTTCGCACGACCTGATGCTATTTGGGGTGAGAGAACAACCGGGAGGGAACGCAAATGCCCAAATATTCCGCTTGGAGAGCAGCGCTGGCGACAGTGGTCGCGGTACTTGGGTTGACGGCGATCGCGCTGGCTCAGGGAACGCCTTTCAATATCTTGCGTCCGGCGGACGGCGCCATCGTGCGCGAGCGGGTGCGCATCGAGGTGCCGCGTGCCAGCATCCCACAGGGTGGTTTTGTCGGTGTGTATATCGATGGCAAATTCCAGACGTCCCTGGCACCCCGGCAGGACGATAAAGAGCCTCGCCTGCGTTACATCTGGGATACCAAAACGCCTGTGCTGGACCCCTCAACCCAGAAAACAGAGCCTATTCAGGACGGCGAGCACACCATCACGGTGGTGCTGTATGATCCTGAGGGCAAAGCGATAGACCGTGCCGAAGTGCGTGTGCAAGTGGCGAATCAGGAGGGGATCAACCTGCCTGCCATGGGCGCACGCCTGCAATATCGCTTCCGACTGGGCGAAAATGTCAACTACAAGCAACATGACGAAGTGATTCTGCTGGCGGGGCAGACAGGGGCGGAGATTACTGGCGGAGCCACCGGCGAGCAGGTGGCTTACGAGGCGAATACCTTCTTTAACCTGTTCGCTTACGACATTCGCGGCGAGACTTTCATCATCCGCCAGCGGGCGAACAAACAGCAGGTGCTAGCATACAACCAGCCGGTGTACACTCTGGGCGAGGAGATGTTCCGCGCCGTACTGCAGTTTGTCACCCCGCTGGGCAACGTCATTTACCAGAACGTGGACACCACCAACGACCCGTATGTGTTTCGGGTGATGGTGTTGCCCGTATTGCCCGAGTTGCGCGTGAAGCCGGGGGACACATGGACATCGTGGGCGCACATTTTGTTGCCCGATATGCCGGTGGAACGAGCGCGCAAAGTGCTGGCGCAGAACAGGCTGGAGGGCGTCGAGTGGGAAGGCGGTTACCCCACCGTGAAGATACGCCAGACGTATGAGGGCACGTTGTCGGGCACGCTGGAGTTCAGCAACTACGTTCTGCAGAACCCAAAGGTGAAGCTGGATAGGACACTCTGGTTCGCCTTCAATGCGGGACGGCTGGTGCGTAGCGAGACGACGGTAGAGATTGAAGGGCAGGTGCCTACCGGTGTACAGCCCAGCCGCCTTGCCGGATTGGGCGGAATGCCCGGCGCACCGATGACGGGACCGATGATGGGCGGTGCGCCATACGGAGCATACGGTGCACCCTACGGCGCCCCGACGAGCGGTGCCCCCAGAGCACGGGGTGGTGTTACCGCTCCGGGAATGCCCGGAGTGCCCGGTGCACCGCCTGCATACGGCGGTATGACCGGAAGCCGTGGCGGGACAAGTTACGGTGCGCCTCCCGGCTTGCCGGGTGCTCCCGGCGTACCCATGATGGGACCGACCTCCGGTGCTCCCGGTATCGGTACCGGCAGGCGTACCACCCGAGGTGGGTTGGCAGGCGTCCCCGGTGTGCCTGGAATGCCCGGTATGACTCGTGGCGGTATCGGCACAGGTGGCATGATGAGCCGCGAGCAAGCGCCGCTGAAGCTGAAGGTCGTACAGTCGGTGCAGCTGCTCCAGCAGTAAGGGGTTAGATGCTTCTGCAAGCGGGCGGGGCATCTCCTGCTCCGCCCGTTTCTGCGTTATCTGGTATAATACGAGCGGTGAGGAAAAATGGCAGTACACCCGACGAGCAAACCCAAAATCGTTTACCCGGAAAGCGACGGCAAGCCGATGGCGGATAATACCAAGCAGCTGGAAGCGATTGTGTATCTTTACGATAACCTCTGCGCGCTTTTTGCCGACCGTGAGGACGTGTTTGTGGCGGCTGACCTCTTCTGGTACCCCGTGGAAGGGCATCCTGAAATCCGCACTGCTCCCGATGTGATGGTGGTGTTGGGGCGCCCCAAGGGACATCGTCCCTCCTACAAGCAGTGGGAAGAAGACGGCGTCGCTCCACAGGTGGTGTTGGAAGTGCTTTCCCCCAGCAATCGTCCTTCCGACCTGATCGAGAAGTACCTGTTCTACCGGCAGTACGGAGTGCAGGAATATTATCTGTACGACCCCGACCGGGGCGTGCTGGATGGCTGGATTCGCCAAGAGGGCGACCTGAAGCCCGTGGAACAGATGGAGGGCTGGGTCAGCCCGCTGCTGGGCGTACGGTTCACGTTGGAAGGAGATGCGCTGGTGCTGTACCGTCCTAACGGGGAGCGTTTTATCCCCTATGTGGAGTTGCACCGACGGATGGAGCAGGCGCAGCGGGAGGCAGAGCAGGAGCGTCAGCGGGCGGAGCAGGCGCAGCGGGAGGCAGAGCAGGAGCGTCAGCGGGCGGAGCAGGCGCAGCGGGAGGCAGAGCAGGCACGCCTGCGGGCAGAGCAGCTGGCTCGGCGGTTGCGCGAGCTGGGTGTAGACCCTGAGGGTATGACAGAGTGAGGTGGGTATGAATAGCAGCGCCACTGCAGAAAAAACGAAGCAGGTTCCAGAAACGGAAGAGAACGAGCTGGAAGACCGTCCGGCTGACCTGACCGAGCACCTGGAGGAGCTGCGCACACGCATTATTCGAGCGTTTTCCGGCATATTTATCGGATGGGTGGTAGGATATGTTTTGTTTCCTGTGGTGTACCATGTGATTGCCTCTCCTCTTCAGGAACCTCTGCGCGCGGTGCATGGACAGACCGTCTTCTTGCACTTTGCCGACCCCTTCTTTCTGCGCTTGAAGCTCTCGTTTGTGGTGGGGCTGATTTTTGCTGCGCCTTATGTAACCTACCAGATATGGGCGTTTGTGGCACCCGGACTGACCCGCAGTGAACGGCGTGTGGTCAAGATGTTCATCCCCTTTTCGGGGGTACTGTTTGCAATGGGTGTTGTGCTGGGATACCTGTTGTTGCCTGCTGCGATACGCTGGTTTCTCTCGTATCTGGAAGATTACGGCAACGCGACCCTGCTGCAGAACCCTCTCAGCTATGTGCTGCTGGCTGTGAAGATTTTACTGGCTTTCGGTCTCTCCTTCCAGCTGCCCATTGTGCTGATTATTCTCGCCAAGCTGGGGTTGGTCACCTCCAGGCGACTGATGGCTTACTGGCGTCACGCCGTCGTCATTATCTCCATCATCGCAGCCGTGATCACGCCGACGAACGACCCGCTGTCGATGACCGTGATGGCGTTGCCGATGGCGTTTCTGTATTTTCTCACCATTGGCGTGGTGAAACGCATGGAGAATAGCTCGGCGAAGCGAAGCCAGCAGGGCGAATAGCCCTTTGCAGGAGCTCTATCCCGCAGGTGGAATGTAACGATAGAGGAGAGGGTGCAAAAACGACCACAACGAGGAGGATTTCTCTGCCATGAGGCGGGTTTGGTTGGTAATGCTGCTAACGATGGTGTGCGTTTCTGGTGGAGCGCAGGAGTATTGGGATGCCTACGCGCCTCAACGGGTGTTTACCACTGACGAACAGCCGAGCCTGACGGTGTCAGGTGTCGGCACGCACCGGTTGCAGGTGAGGGTGTATCAGGTGGACGACAGCAAGGTGGTGCGATACCACCTGAATCAGGTGAGCCCACTGGCTCTCAAAGGCAGACCAGTTGGGAAACCTCAAGAGGTTCTGCTCAAGCCGCCCTCCACACGGCGACTGTATCATGCCCGAGAAGTACGTTTGCCCCGCCTACCCGCAGGGATGTACGTAGCCATCACTACCGATGCACGAGGCAACTCCCGAGCCAATCTATTATGGGTATCCGATATCGGTCTGGTCGTGAAACATGCTCCAGCGGGCAACATGGTAGTGCGTGTGGTGCGTTTGCAAGATGGCAGAGGCGTGCCGGGAGCGACGGTAGCGCTTTACTGGAAAGAGAAAACCCCCTTGGCGCAAACGACCACCGGCACCGACGGCACTGCTGAACTGCCGCCCTGCCCTGGGGAGACGGCGATGGTGTGGGCGTTCTGGGGAGCGCATCGCGCGGCGACGTACATCTCCTCGCGCGGCGAGACCTCCTCCTATACGCACTATCTGTTCACCGATCGTCCGGTGTATCGCCCCGGACAGAAGGTGTATTTTAAGGGCATTGTCCGCGAGCGAGAGCAGAACGAATACCGTGTACCTGCAGTCAGCGAAGCCAGAGTGAGCGTGCTGGATTCGGAAAACAAGCAGATAGCTGAACAGACCTTGCCTGTCAACGAGCGAGGCACTTTCGCTGGGGAGTTCTCGCTGCCCGAAGAAGCTCCGCTGGGAGGCTATTCCTTTCGGGTGGTTTACCTGCGCGCCGGTCAGCTGGAACCGGTAGAGGTCGTAGAATACGCAGGTGGCTTCGAGGTACAGGAGTATCGGAAGCCTGAGTTTCGGGTGCAGCTGGAGCCCGCTCAGCCGGTGTATCTTCGCGGCGAGACGGTGACCTTCAGGCTCCATGCAGAGTATTACTTCGGAGCGCCTGTGGCTCAGGCACAAGTGCGTTACTACGTGTATAAACGCTATCTTTGGCACTGGGGCTGGTGGGAAGGAGAGGACGAATATCGCGAGCTGTACGGGACGGAAGAGGGAGAGGAAGAAGCGTACGGCGGCTATGGTGAGATGCTTTTCGAAGGAGAGGCGACCACCGATGCTCAGGGGAATGCCCTGATTCGTGTGCCCGCCCGGTCACACGCCGAACCCTGTGTGTATGCGCTGGAGGTGGAGGTGACCGACCTGAGCTTGCGCACCGAAGAGGCTTCGGCGTCCGTGGAGGTGTATCCGGCAGCGGTGCGGCTGGACTGGCGTTCGGAGGCATGGTGGCTGGAGCCGGGGCAAACGGGAAAGTTCCAGATTCGCGCCACCCACCCGCGTACCAAACAGCCGTTGCGTACGGCGTTGAAGGTGGCGGCTTACCGAGTGCGGTGGTTGCGTGTTCGAGGCTCGCAGTGGAAGCGTGAGGAGATTCTGTTGTGGAGCCGCACGGTGTACACGGACGCGCAGGGCATCGCGAGTGTGGACTTCACGCCCCCGCGTGAGGGTGACTATCTGCTCAGAGCCTCGGCGACGGATGCGCAGGGGCGCAGCGCACGGAGTGAGTACGATGTAGGGGCATACACCTCCCTGTATCGCGGTGAGGAGGTAGGCGCGCGCCAGACGCTGGAGCTCTCTCTGGATCGCAGGAGCTATCTGCCCGGGCAGACGGCAAAGGTGCTGATTCGTTCCTCCGTGCCCGATGCGGAAGTATGGCTGACGGTGGAGGGGCGCCAGCTGTTTTCCTCGCGCGTGGTGCGTTTGCGCAACGGTGTGGGTGTGGTGGAGTGGTCCACAGAGTGGCAGCACGTGCCTAACGCTTTTGTCGCGGCGAACTTCGTGAACCGTAAGAGCCTTATCCGCGTGCAGAAACTGCTTCGGGTCGCCCCGAAGGGCAAATTGCTCCAGGTGGAAGTGCTGCCCAGCAAGGAGCGTTATCTGCCCGGCGAGGAAGCATTGTACACTATCCGCACACGTGATGAAGAGGGCAAGCCTGTATCGGCGGAGGTCGCGCTGGGTGTGGTGGACGAAGCCATCTACGCCATCGTGCCCGACTACACACCCGATATCCGCAGGTTCTTCTGGGGCGCGACACCGAACGCGGTGGACACGGCGGTCTCTTTCGGAAGAGAATATGCGGCTGGCGCGGCGAAGGAGGCGGTCGCACGACAAATGGACGAGCAGATACGACGTCGCTTTGAAGACACCGCCTTCTGGAACCCCGCTATCGTGACCGACAGCAACGGCGAGGCACAGGTGCGCTTCGCGATGCCCGAGAACCTGACCGAATGGCGGGCGACCGCGCGCGCAATCACCACCGATACCGCGGTGGGCACGGTGCGCAGTTACGCCAAAACCTTCAAGCCGCTGCTGGTACGCCTGCAGACCCCGCGCTTCCTGACACAGGGCGACCGTTCCGTCATTGCAGGCGTAGTGCATAACTATACAGAGAAGACACAGGACGTGCAGGTTGCGTTGCAGATTAGCGGTTCGGTGCGCATCGTGGAAGGACAGAGCAGACGCATCACCCTGCCGCCGCAGGGACAGGCAAGCGTGGAATGGACGCTTTTGGCAGAAAGCGCAGGCGAGGCGGTTTTGACGCTCACTGCCCGCTCGCCCGACCAGTTCGACGGCATGGAGTGGAAAGTGCCTGTGGTTGCACGGGGAGTGCCGCGCCTGATGGCTAGCGCCTCGGTGGTGGAAAAAGCGATAGAAAAACAGTTCCACCTGGCGAGCGCACGGGTTCCGGGAACCCTGAAAGGCGTGGTGCGTGTCGCTCCTTCATGGTTGGGAACAGCCATCGGTGCGCTGGACGAGATTCTACAGTATCCCTACGGCTGCGTGGAGCAAACCGTGCATCCGATGCTCAGCGCACTGCGTGTGCTGGAGGTGATGGATGCGCTGGGCATACAGGATACCGAGCGTCGCCAGAGGGCACAGGAAGCCATACGGCGAGGCGTGACGCGGCTCGGTGTCTTACAGCAAGGAGCGGGCAGCTGGGGATACACAGAGCACTCTCCGGAGAACGTGCTGTGGACTGCGCTGGCTCTGGATGCCCTGCAACGGGCGAAAGAGGCAGGCTTTGCGGTCTCCGAGCAGCGTGTCCAGCGAGGCATCAGCGCGCTGTTCCGTCTCCTCGCTGCGGTGCCTTCCCAGCCTCCCAACCTGCAGGGGTTACCCAGGCTCAAACGGCAGATGCTCATAGCGGATTGGGTACACCACCTCAACCAGAAGGCGCACGCGCTGCAGACGGCGGCGAGGCTCTCTCCGCGCTGGGCGCAAAAGCCGTTGCTGCGCCTGTATGAAGTGCGCCAGTATCTGGGCACCTCTTCACAATGTGCTCTGGTGATGGGGTTGCAACAGGCGAACCTGCCCGCGCAGGCGAAACGGCTCTATGAGGAGATACTTGCACGCGCCGTCCAGACCCCAACCACCGCCTTCTGGCGTGAAACGACCCCGCAGCTACAACGCGAGGTCGAATGGCTGTGGTATGCTCAGGATACCTATGCGACCGCGTGGGTAGCTCGTCTGATAGCGCGGAACGACCCACGACACCCTCTGCTGCCGAAAGCGCTGCGCTGGCTGGCGGAGAAGCGACAGGGCGAATACTGGCGTTCTACAAACGACACCGCGCAGGTCATTCTGGCGCTGTTGGAATATGCTCAGCGGGTGCCGCAGGTGTTGAAGAGCACACACCGGGTGCGAGTGGTGCTGAACGGAGAGGTAGTCCGGGAGCTGCAGTACGGGGCAGCGGACTGGCTGCGCCCGGAGGATACGATAGAGATACCAACTGCCCGCCTGCGAGACGGGGCGAACACGTTGCGCGTCGAGCATGAGGGAGAAGGTGCGGTAGTGGCTTCGATGGTGGTGCGTTACTTTGAGCCGACCGAGCACGCACAGGCGAGATCGCAGCAACTGCGCGTGGAACGCACCTATCTGAAACGTGTGCCGCGCAAACTGTCGCCCGAGGAGCGCAGGAAGCTCGCGCGCCTTCACGGGAATGAGTCGGAGTACCTCTGGTACCTGCAACCGGCAAAGGGCGTGTTTCGCCCGGGCGACCAGGTGGTGGTGAAGCTGGTCATCCACTGCGCAACTGACGTGTATTACGGCGTTATCGACGACCCCAAGCCCTCCGGCTTTGAGTTCGTGGAGCGTGAGGAAGACCAGTATGAGTGGGGGGTACTGGTACTCGCGTCGGGAGGTCAGGGACGACCGCGTAGCGTTTCTCTCCACACGCATCCCGAAAGGCAAAAGCGTGATTATCTATACCCTGCGGGCGGAGCGTCCCGGGCAGGTGCGCGCACGGCCAGTGCAGGCGTTCGGCATGTATCTGCCCGAAATCAACGGCAACAGCGGTGAAAACGCAGTGCGTGTAGCACGTTGAAAGGTATGACGATGAAAACATTCGGCAGAACCTATCGCGTCATTGTCGAGCCTGACGAACCGAAGGGTTACGTGGCAGTGCTGCCTGCGGTGCCCGGTTTGATGGCGCACGGTGACAGCGAGGAGGAAGCGGAGAACCTGCTGCGCGACCTGCTACGTCGCCATCTCGAACGGCTGCAGGAGGCGGGGCAAGCCTTGCCCGAAGACGATATCGAGATTGTGTGGGATGAAGAGGACGAAGAGGCAGGAGCGAGGCTGGTCACTGTCGAGGTGTGAGCGCATGGGCGAGGGGCTGATGCTTTTTGTACTGGGCGCGTTGCTGGCAGCGTTCCCCGTGTACCGTTTCGTTGGCTGGTGGATTGAGGGCAGTATTGCAGGTGGGGAGCTGGCGGTGCTGCTGTGCACGTATATCGGCTTGATGGGACTGTTGCTGGTTAGCGGCAGCGCGTGGATGGCGTTCCTGGCGCTGGTTCTTCTGGTATCGGGGGTTGCCATGATGCCCTGGCTGGGTGAGATGTTCAATCGCCGCGCCTTGCGTAAAATGGACGAGGAAGAGATGTATCGCGCACGCGACGCTCTCGCCCAGAACCCCGAAAACCATATCGCCCGCGTGGTGCTGGCAGAGAAACTGTACAGGCTGGGCAGACTGGACGAGGCGATCGAGCATCTGGAGTACGCTGTGGAGAGCTCTCCAGCCGTCTCGCGACTGGAGCGGGGTAAGTTGAATGCCTGGAAGCGGGAACAGGCGTTCGCCCGGCGCCAGCTGGTGCTCTGTCCCATGTGTGGTGCGGAAAACCCCGGCGAGGCAAGGCGGTGCATCCAGTGTGGCAGCCCGATAGAGACCTTCGCCGCGCTGAAGGAGTGGGCAGTACAGGAACAGGTGGTGCAAAAGGTGCTGCGGGCGTGGCTCACGGTAATGGCAGTGCTGACAGGGCTCAGTTTTGTGTTTCTTTTGTTGCCTCTGGAATTGCAGGGGCTGGTCACGATTGCTGCGCTCGTTGTGGGAGCGTGGTATTTCTTGAACAGGGTGAAGGCTTGGAAGCAGACCGTATGACGCAGTATGCTATAGAGACTTATCAACTACGCAAGGTCTATCGTTCTCTCCTGCGGCGGCAGAGTGTGGTGGCAGTGGAATCGCTCGACCTGAAGGTGCCGCAGGGATGTGTCTTTGGCTTCCTCGGACCGAATGGGGCAGGCAAGACGACGACGATTATGATGTTATTGGGGAACGTGTATCCTACCTCCGGCTCCTTTCGCATCTTTGGGCGTTCCATCTTGGAGATGAGTGTGCGCCGGCGCATCGGCTTTCTGCCCGAGAAATTCCAGTTCCACGACCTGCTCACGGCGGAGGAGTTGCTCTGGTTTCACGGCAGGTTATCAGGCATGGACAGGCATTCGCTGGCACGGCGCGTGCCGGAGGTGCTGGAGCTGGTGGGGCTATCGGGGCGGGCACGTTCGCGCGTGCGCGAGTTCTCCAAAGGGATGCAGCAACGACTGGGTATCGCGCAGGCTATCCTGCATGACCCGGACCTCATCATTCTGGATGAGCCGACCTCCGCGCTAGACCCTTTAGGCAGGCGGGATGTGCGTGACCTCATCCTGCATCTGAAATCGCGTGGCAAAACGGTCTTCCTGAACTCACACCTGCTGTCGGAAGTGGAGATGGTGTGCGATGAGGTGGCGATCCTGCGAGCAGGGGTGGTGCAGCGACAGGGCGACCTGGAGAGTCTCCTGCGGGTGCATCCTGTAGTGGACGTGGAGCTGCGTTCTCCCTCCGAAAAGGTCATGCACGCGGTGCGTTCGATGGCAACGGTGCTCTCGGAGAACGGCACGCGCTTCACGGCGGAGGTGCAGCGCGAAGAAGACATCCCCAAACTGGCTCGGTGCGTGGTGCAGGCAGGGGGCGAGCTGATGCGTTTCTCGCCCCGCCGTGAGAGCCTGGAAGACCTGTTCGTGCGGGTAGTGGAGGAAACGCAGTGAGAGCGGTGTTGCTGATCGCTTCGCTCACTCTCAAAGAGACTATGCGTCGGCGCCTGTGGGTTGCCTCGCTGCTGGCGTCGCTGGCGGTGGTAGGGTTTGTGTTTGTGGCGAATCTGGGTGCGTCGGTTCGGGCGCATGACCCCATTGTGCAGAGCGTGGTGCCGCACATCACGCTGATATTGGGGCTGGATGTGGTAAAGTTCTTCGGCTCGGTGCTGGCGATGACGCTGGCATCGGGGGCGATTGCGCTGGAGATAGAGCGGGGGATGCTCTACGCCATCCTTTACAAGCCGGTGCATCGTTATCAGGTCGTGCTGGGCAAGTGGATAGGTGTGCTGGTTTTTGCGCTGGTGAATACGCTCTTCTGGTCGGTGTTGCTCTACGTTTCCATCCGCCTGATGATGGGGAAGGTGTATCCTGAGACATGGCGTGCGCCGCTGGTGGTACTGTTGTATCCGGTGCTGTTTGGTACGCTCACCCTGTTCTTCTCCACGTTCGCCTCGATGGGGTTGACGATCGCACTCTCTATCATCGCGGCGGGTATTGCGTGGTCGGAGAAGCCGATGCGTGAGTTCGGCATCGTGTTCGATATCCAGACACTGCTGAACGTAGCGAACAACGTGCGCTGGATCGTGCCGATGAACCATCTGCGCCGTTGGGTTCTGGAAGAGATGTCGGTGGTGATCCCGGAGCGGATGATGATGAGCCAGCGTTTTCAGGCGTTTGAGAACCCTCCCAGCGGGTGGGAAATCGGCTACGTGTTCGGCTATGTGGTGGTGGTGCTTGCACTGGCGGTGCTGGTGTTCGGGAAAAGGGATGTGTGATCGATGAACCACACTTCGTCTCGGCTATTCTGGGCAACGGCGTGCAGTTCTGGAGAAAAGCCGCCTATCACAAACAGCGCGTATACCGGCTGCTTCTGCTGCAGAAGGTGAGGGGCGGTTTGAACTTTGGCTTTCAGTGTCACCAGGCAGGCATACCTGCTCGAAAACCCCTCCCATGTAAACCGGCAAGGAGGGTTTGATTCTTTGCTCGTACACGGCTACAGGGTCGGAAAACTCGATCAGGCTTTTGTGCGGAGCGACGAAACGGTACCAGAACGCCAGAAAAGGGTCGGCAACACGATAGAGCAGTCGTCGACGACTGGTTTCCCCAAAGGGCATCTCTTCACGTATCCATCCGAGATCCAGCAATGTGCGCAAGTAGAAGCTCAGCGAATGTCCGGCATAAAGTGCGTTTGAGTAAAGTATACTTTGTCAATTCACTGGTACTGGCTCTCCTGCTTGCGCAGACTGCAGAGCGGCTTCGATGATGCGAATCACCTCTCGCGCCTGTTCTGGCTTGACCGCGAGCTCTTCACCCCGCAACAGCACCCCTGCGATATTGCGGTAATACTCGCGCCAGTCGCCGCGTACGCTTTCGATGGTGCGTTCTACTATCCGATCCCCTTCGCGTAGCCACAGACGAGCGAGGTGCCCCGGGGCTTCTTGCGCTTGTGTGATGTCCCCGGCGACCAACGCTTTCTCTTGTGGGTCCAAGCCATACTTGACCAACCCACCCCGGTCGCCCAGCACGTACCAGCGGGGGCGTTCGGCGGCGCGAAGGTAGTTCACCTCCACCGTGAAGGTGCGCCCTTCACCGTAATCCAGTACCACACGAATAAAGCTCTCGACATCGCTCTGCCACACGCGAAAGTGTCGCCATGCCATCACCTGTTGGGGCAGTCCCATCAGTTGTATCGCCTGATCCACCAGATGCGCTCCCCAGTCGTGCAACAGGGACCCCATCGTCTCGCGTTGAGCGCGCCAGCGGCTGGAGTGTCCGTAGCGACCGACACAGCTCTCCACCTGCCACACCTCACCCAGCAAGCCATCTTCCATCACCTGTCGCACGGTCAGATAATCCCAGTCCCAGCGGCGGTTGTGGAAAACACTGAGCAACAGGTTGCGCGTTCGCGCCTCGGCGAGAAGGTCGTCCGCTTCAGCGGTAGTGATGGTGAAGGGTTTATCTATCACCACGTGCTTGCCCGCTTGCAAAGCCATCTTGCCCAGCGTATGGTGCGTGTGGTGTGGGGTAGCCAGCACGACCATCTGCACCTGTTGGTCTTCCAGCAGCTGCTCTGGCTGGGCGTAGACGCGCACGTTCCATTGCTGACGTGCCTGCTCCCGGCGTTCCGCGTCCCGCGAAGAGACCGCTACCAGACGCAAACCTTCCGCCTGTGTAATAAGTGGGCAGTGGAAAACGCGCCCTGCGTAGCCATAACCCACAACACCCACGCCAATCATTTCAACACCTCCCAAAGGCTATGCCGCTTGTTCGTCCTGTTTGGCTGCTCCGGCAAGGCACACCCGGTTGCGCCCCAGTCGTTTCGCTTCGTATAGCGCGCCATCCGCCTGCTCGATCAGGCGGTTGGAGTCTAACCCGGCGCGCCACCGGGCAACCCCGATACTCACCGTCATCGCACGGTTCGGAAACGGATGCTGGGCAATAATCTGACGGATGCGTTCCGCCACTTGCAGTGCAGTCTCACTCTGTGTATCCGGCAGAACCACAGCAAATTCCTCTCCGCCATAACGTGCTACAAAGTCGTACGCGCGCACGTTCTCGGTGATAAGGCGTGCCACCTCACGCAGCACTGTATCTCCTTGCAGGTGGCCGTATGTGTCGTTGTATTGCTTAAAATGGTCCACGTCGATCAGCATCAGGCAAAGCGGTAACCCTTTGCGACAGGCGAGACTGATTTGGGAGTGCAGGTGCTCCTGAAAGGCCCGGTGGTTGCCTACCTGGGTCAGCGCATCGGTGACGGATAGCCGCTCGAGCAGCTCATTGCGCCGTTGTAGTTCCTTCTGCTGTTGCTTCTGTGCCAGGGCATACTGCTCCAGCTGAGCCGCCATCATATTGAAACTGTCCGTCAGCAGATGGAAATCGTAAGGTGCCCAGCGTGATGTTTTCACACGGTAGTTAAAATGACCGCTGGCGATGGCATGGGCCGCGGTGGTCAGGCGGCTGATGAGTTTTACCACAGGGTATATCTGCAGTATCGTCGCCAGCGCGGCAAGCCCCAGACTCGCCAGCAAAGTGGGCAGGAGGGAGTGCAGGAGAATGCGCCGGGCGATGTGTAGCACTGTATCGCTCCGTACGCCAGCCTCGCGCAGGACGGCGACAATCTGATGGTAGGCGATAAAGGTGTGCAGTCCCAGTGCCACCGCCATACACAGGAAGATGCCGATGAACAGTCTTCGTCGCAGGGAGAAACGCTTGAACAGTCTCGCCATTTTGCTCTCACAGGGACGCAAGGACCATCCCCCTGTCAAAATCATCGGCATCCGGCACGTGGTGCCGTGCTGTCAGCAATACGGGTTTAGCGCAGGCGCTCCAGCGCGTTGACGATAGCGCGGGTGAAGTCGGGGGTGGAGCCACAGCAGGAACCGATGATGTTCGCTCCTGCTTGCACGAACTGGGGCACGAAATCAGCCATCTCCTCTGGCTTCTGGGTGTACACTGCCTTCCCTTCCACCAGTACGGGCATCCCCGCGTTGGGTTGCGCGATGAGCGGTAGAGGCACGGCGGCGCGCATTCGCCGAATGACCGGAACCATTTCCTGCGCCCCCGTGCTACAGTTTGCACCCACAGCTTCTGCGCCTTCCTGCATCAGGGTGTTAGCTGCCTGTTCGGGAGTGACGCCCATCATGGTGCGCTCGCCAGTGCCGAAGCTCATACTGGCTATCACCCTCATGCCCAGCGATTTCGCCGCGCGAAGGGCTGCCACAATCTCCTCCAGCGCCATGAAGGTTTCCAGGATCACCGTATCCGCACCCCCTTCTCGGAGCGCGGCTATCTGTTCGCGGAAGATGTCCTGTGCTTGCTCCTGAGTGAGGTCCCCCAGTGGTTCGAGCAATGCGCCCGTCGGTCCCACCGATGCCATCACCGCAGCGGAGTCGCCTGCTGCTTCTCGTGCCAGCTCCACTGCGCGTCGGTTGATTTCTCGGAGTTGACCATCCAGCCCGTGTGCCGCCAGGCGAATGCGATTGCCTCCGAAGGTGTTCGTGGTGAGTAGCTGCGCGCCCGCCTCCCGATAGGCACGGTGCACCTGTTGCACCTTCTCAGGGTGTGTAAGGTTCCACAGCTCGGGGCATTGCCCTGCCCCTAGCCCCAGCGACTGGAGCATGGTTCCCATCGCACCATCGGAGACAAGTAGATTGCCTGTAGAGACCTCGTGCAGCCAGTCCATTTCTCCTCCCTCACAGACGGTCTTCGAGTACTGCCTGGCAGATGTCGATGCGGCTGATGATGCCCACCAGCTTGCCCTCAGCGGTCACAGGCAGGCGTTTGACCTTCTTCTGGAGCATAATGGCAGCAGCTTCCAGCACGTCGGTATTCTCATCCACAGCGATCACGTTGCTGGTCATCGCCTGTTTGACCTGCATTCCGCGTACTCGCGCCGCACGGGTGGGCAGGTCCTGCCACTCAGCACGGTAGCTTTCTTCCGTGTGCGCTTCGCCGGGGTGGGGAAGGAGCTCCCGAATGATGTCATGTTCGGTGATGACGCCTACCAGATGTCCTTCATCATCTACCACCGGCAGACCGCTGACCTGATAGAGGTCCATCTTGTCCACCGCATCACGCAGAGTGTCTTCTGGCTGTACGGTGACCACGTGGGTATGCATCAGTTCCAGCACTCGCATGACCTGTCTCGCCTCACTCTCGCCTTATTGGCACAGGTGTAATTTTTACCTCCCGCAGCCATTATCCCTGCATGACGTCAAAGGGATTCGCCGTCATCTCCTCTAAACTACAGGTGTGAACATCTGGCAGAAACGGTATGCGGAGGATTCAGCATAGATGTCGGAGCTGCGGTGGCATCCTTATCTGGAGCAGTGGGTGATTACCGCCACACATCGTCAGGAGCGCACTTTCCTGCCTCCCAAAGAGTATTGCCCGCTTTGCCCCACCAGACCGGGAAGTATGGAGACGGAGGTGCCCTATCCCGATTACGACATTGTGGTGTTTGAGAACCGCTTTCCTTCGCTGCAGCGTCATGCGCCCGAGCCAGCAGTGGAGGGAACCTCTTTGACTCCTGTGATGCCTGCGCAGGGGATCTGTGAAGTGGTGCTGTATACCCCTCAGCACGAGGGAGAGATGGCAGACCTGCCGGTGGAGCAGATTGCGAAGCTGGTGCAAGTGTGGACCGACCGCTTTGAGGATCTCTCGGCACACGAGTTCGTGCAATATGTGCTCATCTTCGAGAACAAGGGCAAGGAGATTGGCGTCACCATCCCGCACCCACACGGTCAGATATACGCCTATCCGTTTCTTCCCCCGCTGATTGAGAAGGAGGTTTTATCTGCTCGTCAGTACTACGAACGGCACGGCAAATGTCTGTTTTGTGCGGTGATGGAGCAGGAGATGCAAGACGGACGGAGGCTTCTCACCCGCAATGAGCATTTTGTGGCTTTTGTGCCCTTCTTCGCACGCTTTCCCTATGAGGTGCATGTGATGCCGATGCGCCACGTTGGCACGCTGCCCGGCATGAGCGATGAAGAGCACTGGTCGCTGGCGGAAATGCTCTCAGTCGTAACGCGCACGCTACGCAACCTCTGGGAGATGTCTATTCCCTACATCATGCTGCTGCACCAGTCCCCTGCGCGAGAGGAGGATAGTCCCGGTTATCACTTTCACATAGAGTTTTATCCCTTCAACCGCACCCGCGACAAGCTGAAGTATTTGGCAGGCTCCGAGCAGGCGGGCACATTCATCAACGATACGCTGGCGGAAGAGACTGCGGCGGCTTTGCGAGATGCGTTAGCAAGATTGTGAAAACGAGAGCAGAAGGATGAAAAAAGCTGTAACCTGAGGGCTGGGGCTGCGTCAGTAATAGTGACGGCAGCTCGATTGAGGGAAAGCCCTCCCTTCTGCGGCAAAAGCAAAGGCAGTCCGCAGACCGCCTGGACAAGGCGGCTCTTTTTTTGTAACTCCGGTGGGGGAAACTCTGCTTGGGAACAGGAAACCGTCCTTCCCGGAGGGAAGGACGGTTTGCCATCCCGGTGGGTGTTCAGGCAACAGTTATACTCCTCCGGCAGCTCCCTGCGGAGCGTAGATGGCTGCCATCGCCTGGGTCATCTTGGCGAACTCTTGTCGCAGATACTCCGGCTCCAGCACCTCGGCATCGGGACCCCATGACAGTATCCACCACGAGATTTCCTTGGTGCCGTAGGTTTCGGCGACGCAAATCATGCTGCCATCCGGCTGCATCTCCATCTTGTAGAATCGCCTTCCGTGCGTATCCTTCACGATGTGCGCCACGCGCGGTGAGAACTTCACCTTCACGATGACCTCGTCGGTCTTGCCCCAGACGCCCCATGATCGCTCAAACCAGGTATCCGGGTCGAAGCGAGTGGGCTTGCGAAACTTCTGAGGTAGGGGTTCCGCTTCCCGGATGCGTGATACGCGGAAGAGCCTGACCTCGCCATGTCTCTCGGAGAAGGCAAGCAGGTACCAGTGGTGCTCACGGAAGGTCAGATGGAGCGGGTGGATGACGATTTCCTCCTCCTGATTGGTCGACGCAGCCCAGTAACGAATGCGCACTTTGCGCCTCAGTGCGAAGGCGTTTTGCAGTGTGAGCATGATAGTCTGGAAGGCAAAGTAGTTGGCGTAGGTGTCGGTGTCGATGCTCACATGCTGTTTGAGCCTCTCTACCTCGCGCTGGGTAGCAGCATCCAGCATGGACCGAATTTTGTTCATTGCGTTCTGCAGGTCTTTCGCGAAGATACTGCCCTGCATAATAGCCGGGTTGGATGCCGCAATCTCCAGGGCAAGAGCCTCTTGCGGGGTAAACCGGATCGGCTCCAAGGAGGTCTGAGGTTCCAGAATATACTGCCTTTGCCTGCGACTGTAGCGTTTTGCCAGCAGGTCGTTGTTTTCCAGCAGCCTGAGATATCGGTACACAGTGCGTTCAGACACTCCCAGCTTTTGCGCCAATCGCTTGGGCGTCAGGTCCTCCTGTTTGTGGATCTCCTTCATGAGCGTCAACAGACGCTCGGTCTTCGGGCGTCTGGCTTGGAAGCCGTACACGTTTGCCTCGGGCATGTCGCATTCCTCCCCGTGCTTGATTTATACTGCCAGATGTATACTGACGGTTGACCCTGCTCTTTAATCTTATAGTATTGTATACGCAAAAGTCAAGCGCTTCACTAGACAAACTGAAAATCTTCTGCGAATTTTTTCTGTATTTCTGTGGTTGCCATCTCGTTAGCGATAGATAGTAAGAGGACAAACAAAATTATCTTGTTTGACAGAGCCTCTCGTACTGCTTGAAGAGTAAGCTACCGTCCCCCGCCTATAGACACACTACGAGCCGTTGAGCAACGCTTTTAGTCGTTGTAAGTTGATGGGATGCATCTTTTCGGGGTCTGGCGTTTCGAGAATCACCGGCACATGCGCCACACGCCGTTCGTGCAGTAAGATACGGAAAGTTTCGAGCCCCAGCTCGCCTTCGCCGATATGCTCATGTCGGTCCACCCGGCTGCCCAGCGGCTTCTTCGCATCGTTGACGTGGATGACTTTCAGTCGGTCGAGACCGATAATCCTGTCAAACTCCTCCAGCGTGGCGGACAGCGTCTCTGGAGTGCGGACGTCATATCCTGCTACGAACACATGACAGGTATCGAAACAGACGCCGATACGCTCCGAGCCGCCTGCCATGTCGATCACACGGGCCAGATGTTCGAAGCGGTAGCCCAGGTTGGTGCCCTGACCGGCGGTGGTCTCCAGTGCGATGCCTGCGCGCATCCCTTCGGTTTGTCGCAAAAGCAAGCGCACACTTTCCCCCAGAACCGTCAACCCCGCTTCCTCCGAAGAGTCGAGATACGAACCCATGTGTGTCACGACCCACGGGATATTCAGCGCTTCTGCCCGGTGCAGCTCCTCCAGAAAGGCTTCGCGGCTGCGCTGCAGGACCTCCTCGTTGGGCGCAGCAAGGTTAATCAGATAAGAGTCATGCGAGATGACTGTGCTGATGCCCGTTTCCTCACGGGCTTGAGCAAAAGCGGCAATCTCCTCTTCGGAAAGAGGGCGCGTACGCCACTGGCGCGGGCTGGCGGTAAACAACTGCACTGCGGTACATCCTATCTCATACCCGGATGTAATCGCCTTGTGTAGCCCGCCTGTTGTAGGCATGTGTGCGCCCAGCAAACGTGTGTGGTGCGACATCGGTGACCTTAACTCCTCCGGATCACGGGAATCTGCCTCAAGAGAGTGGGGTCTGCCATACTGTGAATGCTACACTGTGCTGCCAGTGCTTGGGCGATGTCCCGGAAAGCTTTCGCCTGTGCCGACTCGGGATGCGCTACTACAGCAGGCACACCTTCATCTCCACTGAGAGAGATGTTCGGGTCGAGCGGGATAGCGCCGAGGAACGGCACCTCCAGTCTTTCCGCTGCGTATGGGGCACCTCTGCCGGCGAAGACAGAGGTGAAATGGCCGCAGTGCGGGCAGACAAAGCCGGACATGTTTTCGATGATACCCAGTATGGGTATCGGACGCCCTAAGCCTTCTTCCAGTTTGCGGAACATGGCTACTGCCTTGCCAGCGATGGTAAAAGCGACATCTTGCGGGGTCATCACGATGACGACGCCGGTGATAGGTACCGACTGCGAGAGCGTGATGGAGGCGTCGCCTGTTCCGGGGGGCAGGTCTACAATCAGGTAGTCTTTCTCTCCCCATTGCACATCGGTCAGCAGCTGCCTCACTGTGCCCGCAACCATCGGACCGCGCCAGATCACTGCGTGCTCATCGGGTAGCAGGAACCCCAGCGACATCATCTGCACACCATACCGTTCCACGGGGATAATTTTGTCGTTGATAACCGGTGGGGTTTCGCGCGTGCCCATCAACAAAGGCACCGAGGGACCATACACATCCGCATCCAGCAAACCTACTTTCGCTCCCAGCTGTGCCAGCGCGACGGCAAGGTTGACCGCTACAGTGCTTTTACCCACCCCTCCTTTGCCGCTGGCGACCGCTATCACATGCCTTACTCCCTGCAGCAGGTCTTCCGCACCTATCTGTCGGGAGCGTACATTCGCCGTCATCTCCACGTTGACCGATTTCACCCCAGGAATCTGCAGCACCACCTGGGTGGCTTGTGATTTCATCAGGTCCTTGACGGGGCAGGCGGGGGTGGTGAGTTCTATCTGAAAGGCGACGTTGCCATCGCATATCTGGATGTCTTTGACGAACCCGAGACTAACGATGTCCCGATGCAAATCAGGGTCTACGACCGAACGCAGCGCGTCCAGAACCTGTTGCTCCGTGACGGTGTAGTCGCTCATTGTCGGAACTCCTTTGGCTTTCGAAGCTTTGACGCAGGGACAAACACTTGCCTGCTCGAAAGCATTGTACCCCGAAGCGCTCAGGAAGGCAAGTGCGTGACGAAGCAGGAAAACGAGCGACACAGGCGAAGCATAATGACAGAGTGCAAATTCCACACTGGTGGGAAGGGAGGATTCCAGAATGGTGCAATTTCCACCCGTAAAACTTGGACTGATTGCCGCCAACCGCGGTTTCTTTAGCGACGAGCTCGCCGCGAAGATGCGCCACGAGACCATTGCTGCAATGCGCGAAGTGGGCATCGAGGTCGTGGTGCCCGATGAGAGCATGACCAAGCTGGGTTGCGTGGAGACGCTGAAGGAGGCGTACATCGCGGGCAAGCTGTTCCGTGAACGCGCGGTGGACGGCATCGTGGTTGCGGCGGTGAACTTCGGCGATGAGCAGGGCGTGGCGGCTGCAGTAAAAACTGCCGACCTGAACGTACCGATTTACATCTTCGGATGCCAGGAAGAGGAGGTGCTGACCCCAAGCACCCCACGTCGCGACTCGTTCTGCGGACTGCTTTCCATCGGCGAAGCGTTGCGCCAGCTGGGTGTGGACTACACGGTAGGGCGAGTGCCCATCCTGTTTCCCCGCGAAGAGGCGTTTCGGAAGGATATCTTGCGCTTTGCCGCCGTGTGCCGCGTGGTCAACGGTATCCGCAAGGCGCGATATGGGCAGATTGGTGCCCGCCCGGACGCCTTCTGGACCTGTCGCTATGACGAAAAGATGCTTCAGCGTTTGGGACCAACTGTGGTCACCCTGGACCTGTCGGAAGCGGTCGCTGCCGTGCAGAGAATGAGCCCCGACAGCGCAGAGGTGCAGCAGAAGATGCAGCAGATTGCCCAGTACGCCGATGCGAAAGGTGTGCCCGCTGAGGTGCTCAACAAGATGGCGCGCTTTGAGCTGTTTGTGGAGCGCTTTATCGAAGAAAAGGGACTGGACGCGCTGGCAATCCAGTGCTGGACATCTATCCAGATGAACCTGGGCATCTGCACCTGTACGACCATGAGCCGACTGGGCGACCGGGGCATCCCCTGCGCTTGCGAGTCGGACATTATGGGCACGCTGTCCATGCACGCTGCGCTGCTGGCATCTGGGGCACCTGCTACTCTTGCCGACTGGAACAACCTGCACAACGAGGACCCCGAGCTGGCGAACCTGTGGCATTGCGGAGTGTATCCGACCACATTTGCCAAAACGCCTCCGCGTATCGGCGTGCAGGAGATTATCGCAGCCTCTACTGGGCGCGAGAACGCTACCGGCGTCATTGAGTTCGAGGTCAAGGAGGGACCGGTGACCTTGTGCCGTATCACGCAGAGCGCAGACGGCGAGTGGAAGGCGGCTCTGGCACAGGGTACCATAGAAGAGAATCGCGCCAAAACCTTTGGGGCGTATGGATGGTGCCGCATCCCGGGACTGCAGCGATTCTACCGGGATGTGCTGTGCCGGCACTTCCCGCACCACGTGGCGATGACGCTCGGTTCCGTCGGCGATGTGCTGTGGGAGGCACTGGGCAATTACTTCGGTATGGATGTGTACGCACCCGATGCGACTTCGGGCTTCTGGACACCGGAGCCGCCGTTCTGGAGCGAAGGGTAGGCGGTTTCGCCGTCTCTTTCCTGTCCCCTCTCCCGCAGGGAGAGGGGGGCTATTCTCCTCTTCCCTGTGGCAAAAAGGGGACAGGAACGGGTTTTGTAGATACCAACCACGATCGCGCACTCTATCCCGAGCGAGAAAAGAGGTAGACCCAGATGGAAAGAGCCAGGATTGACCTGTCCAGAATCAAAACCTATCCTATTGCCGAGCGTCACAATCTGGTCAAACGGTCGGATTTCATCGCCGACACACGCGACTTCCCCGTGTGGCAAAATCGGCAGTTTTTGCAGCTGGCGAAGCGCGTGATACAGGCGGCAAAGAGCAAAAAGCAGGTCATCGTCATGATGGGAGGACACGTAGTGAAAAGTGGACTGTCGTTGCTCATCATTGATCTGGTGAAGCGAGGGGTCATCACCCATCTGGCGATGAACGGCGCGGTATCTATCCACGATTTCGAGATGGCGCTGATCGGCGAAACCAGCGAATATGTGCCTCGAAGCATTGAGGATGGCACTTTTGGCATGGCGGAGGAGACCGGACGCTTCATGAACGAAGCCATCAATCACTATGCCGAAGAGGGTATGGGCACTGCGATTGGACGATGGATAGTCGAGCACGATCTGCCCTATCAGGAGTATAGTATCCTTGCAAACGCCTATCGCCTGGGCGTACCGGCAACGGTGCATGTGGCTATCGGCACCGACATCATCCACCAGCATCCCACCTGTGATGGTGCAAGAACAGGTCTTGCAACTTATACAGATTTCAAGATTTTCTGCCTTAGCGTGGCGCAAATGAAGGAGGGATGCTACCTCAATTTCGGCTCGGCAGTGATTGGACCGGAGGTGTTTCTGAAAGCGTTGAGCATCGCTCGCAATCTGGGCTATCCGGTGCACCCGATTACCACGGCGAATTTCGATATACGACGTGGTCTGAACGACTACTTCTACCGCCCATCCAAAAATATTGTGCAGCGTCCGACGTCGTTAGGGGGAAGGGGGTTCAATCTGCGGGTAGACCACCAGGTGAGCATCCCCTCCCTGCACCGACTGATCGTGGACGCTCTGGAGGCGAAGTAGTATGGCACAGGTGTTGACCATTGCCCATATCAGCGATACCCACCTGGGGTATCGTTCCCTGTCCAAGGAAGACCCGAAAACCGGCGTGAACCAGCGCGAAGCCGATGTCTATCACGCCTTTGCTCATGCCATGAAGGCAATCCAGGAGGCGTCTCCTGACCTCGTGTTGATCACCGGCGATCTCTTTGATAAGAAAGTGCCGAGCATCTGGTCGCTTCGGCGGGCGTTTCGGGTGTTGCGCACGGTGCAAGAGACACGCGGCGGCAAGCCGCTCATCCTTTTGGGGGGCAATCACGACACCCCCCGCACGCGCGAAAGCAGTGCGGTCTTTCCTCTGTTTGAGGAGATCCCCGGCATCAAGGCGGTATACGGCATGCCGGAACGGGTACAGCTGCCCGAGCTGGAGACGTCGGTGATGTGCGTGCCTGCAGCCGGCACGTCCAGGCTGATAGAGGAGAACCTGCAGCCCGAACCTGATGGACGGTTTCGCTTTAACATCCTTGCGGTGCATGGTGTGCTGCAGGGCATGTTCACTCAGGAATACACCCCCTTCTTCTTGCCGATGTCGCGTGTGCTGGATGAGCGATGGGACTATATCGCGCTGGGCGACTATCACGACTTCCGCAAGGTGAGCCACAACGCCGCCTATTCCGGGGCTACGGAGTTCACCACCACCAACATCTGGAACGAGAACCGCGAGAAGGGATGGTTGTGGGTGGAGATAGAAAAGGGCAAGCATCCCGCGATTCGTCACCGAACGGTCCCCACGCGCCGGGTGATCAGCCTGCCCGATGTGGATGCCTCGCAGTGTGGCTCTACGCAAGAGGTGATAGAGAAAGTGCTGGCGGAAGCGGAACACGAAGAGATTGCCAATGCACTGGTGCGGGTACGTGTCCTGAACCTGCCCTACGCCGAGCGAGCCAGAGCACATCGCGCCATTGTGGAGGGTATGGCAGACGCTTTCCATGTACAGGTGGATTTTCGCGCGGCTCCTCGTGCACTGCCCTCTGTGGGGGGACAGCAAACGCAAGCAGGTGGTGTGCAACCCATCGAGGAACGATGGCGACAGTTTGTCGAAGAACACAAAGAAGAACTGCCTGCAGAACTCAGCCCCGAAGAGGTTATATCGCGTGGACTGCAGGCTCTGGGCGCAGTCGGTGAGGTGGTATCCGTATGAAGTTGCACCGTTTACAGCTCTCCCATTTTCGACAATACATCGACTTAGACCTCGCCTTCGGAGACGGTATTACCGCCATTATCGGCGCAAACGGTTCGGGCAAAAGTACCCTGCTGGAGGCAATCTGCTGGTCGCTGTACGGCTCGGACGCACTGCGCAGCAAGGTGGAAGAGGTGCGCCCGCTGTTCCTGAGCCTGCTGGATAGCGGTTCGCCAAGAGCCAAAGGCACGAACCCTAAGGCGGTGCTGACTTTCTCGCTGGGCGGCGTGACCTATGAAATAGAGCGCACCGCGCAGGGTGCGCGCCTGTATCGCCTGCAATCGGAGCGCGAAGCGATTGCGGACGGTACGACAGCGGTCAACAGTATGGTACAGCGGCTGCTCGGGGGCATGACTTATCGTCAGTTCCTCACCTCGTTCTTCGCGCAGCAGGGTGAGCTGGAGTTCCTGAATTTCGACAAGGCGCGTCGGCGTGAAGAGGTGCTGCGGATGCTGGGGCTGGAGCGTGTCACCCGCAGCGTGAAGTGGATGGACGAGGAGCTGGCGAAGGGTCGTTCGGAGTTGCGCGGCAAACAGTCGCTATCTCTCAGTCCCGAAGAGGCAAAGGCGCAGCTGGAGCGGGCGCGGGAGGATCTGAAAGGCGCGCTCACTGACCTGCAAAAGGCAGAAGAGGTGTTGGAAAGGGCAAAGGCGCACTGGGAGCACTGGAAACCTCTGGCTGAACAGTGGGTTGCCAAAAAGACGGCGTACGACAGCCTGCAAACGCAGGTGCAGCTGCTTCAGAACAACATTCAGAATCGCGAGGAAGAGCGGAGACGCCTGCAGCAGGAGCTGTCCGAAGCACAGGCGGCGCGAAAGCGCATCGAGGAGTTGCGCCCGCAGGGAGAAAGGTACAAAGAAGTGCGCGAGCAATTGCGCCAGCTGGAGGAGCTGCAGCGATACGAGCAACGCCGAGCCGAACTGCGCGTGCACAAGGAAAACCTGGTGGCACAGTTAGCGGAAAAGGAGAAGCAGCTCGAGGCAACCGAGGCGGAGTTATCCAGCCTGCAAAGCCAGAAGGAGGAACTGGATGCACAAGAACAACGTGTACACGAACTAAACGAAAAGGCGAAACAGGCGGAAGAGTTACGTCGTACCCTGGAGCAGATGGACAGTCGTAAACTGGCTGTACAAAAGCAGTTGTCCGCGCTCGATGCTCAGGTCACCTCTTTAGGCGAGCAGAAGCAGCAGAGAGAACAACAGATAGCCTCCACAGAGGGCATCCTGGCAGAGGTGCAGCGCACGAGCACGCTGGTACACGAAGCAGAACAGCGCGTGCGTGATCTGGAAACGGAGCTGGCGCGTTTAGAGAGACAACGTGCCAGCGCCATCGCCAGCGCAGACGCCGAAGCGAAAAGCGTCCAGCAGCAGATGCGAGAGATAGAGAAGCGTCGCCAGAATGTGGAGGCATTGGGACCCGATGGCGAATGCCCCGTCTGCACCCGCCGCCTGGGCGAAGAGTACGCCAGTGTGGTGAAGCACTTTGAAATGGAGCTGCAAGAAGCAGAAAGACGTTTACAGGCGGCGCTGAGCCGAAAAGCGGAGGCGGAACGCGACACCGAAGCGATAGACCAGTGCCGGGCAAACCTGGAGGAAGCGCGCGCCGACCTCCAGCAGTATCGCGAACAGCTTGCCCGACTGCAGGAGCAGATACGTCAGCGGGATGACTGGCTTCAGGAGGTCCGGAGCCTCCGGGAGCAAATAGAGCATCTGTTACAGCAGCGAGAGCGGCTGGCTTCGTCCTACGATGCTTCAGAGCATGAGCGGATACGTCAGCAGGTGGAAGCACTGCAGCCCGTTGCCCAGCAGGCACTGGCGGAAAAACAGGTCTGGCAGGAACGTCGCAATCGGTGGCAGAGCGAAATGGCGCGCGTGCAGGATGCAGTAAAGCAACTGAGCAGCACGCTGGAGCAATTGAAGAGGGCCATACGCACTGCGGATGCTGAGATGCAGCAGCTGCCGTCTGGCTACGATGCCACACTCCATGAACAGCTGCGCCAGGAGATGACCGACCTGCAGCCGGCGTGGGATGAGGCGTTGCGTTTACACGCCGTCGCCAAACGTCTGGACGACCTGCAGGTACGCCATAACGAACTGCTGAAGGCGATACAAACCACCGGGGAGCAGCTGGAGCAAACGCGCCAGAAATTACAGGATCTGGCTTATCACGAGGAGGAGTACCAGCAGGTCATGAGCCAGTTTGAGCTTTGCGAGAGCGCTTTACGCGATGCGCAAATGCAGGTGCGTGTGCTGCAGGAGCGGGTCAAGCAACGAGAGGAGCAGGTCGTTACGCTCGAGGAGCAATGGCAACGTCTGCAGGAACATCTGCGCGAACTGCGCGAACTGCAACGCGCTGTGCTCCGGGATGAGACTGTGCGCAACTGGCTGCGCAGCTTTGCCGACCTGCTAAACAGCGAGGTGGTGCCGGAGCTTCAGGAGCGGGCAGGGGAGCTTCTGAACCTGCTGACCGATGGGCGCTACACACAGCTGCAGATTACCGAAGAATTTGAGTTCACGCTCTATGATGAAGAGCGCCCCAAGCCCATCATCTCCGGCGGAGAGGAGGATATCGTGAATCTCAGCCTACGTCTGGCCATGGCGGAGATGATTTGTGAGCGGAGTGGTCAGCCGTTAGGACTGCTGGTTCTGGACGAGGTATTCGGCTCGCTAGATGCTGATCGGCGCGAGAATACCCTGCAGCTGCTGCGCCGTCTGCGTGACCGCTTCGAGCAGATTATCATCATCTCGCACATCGAAGAGATACAGGCTGGTGCCGACCGCTGCCTGCAGGTGGAATACCATCCGAGCCAGCACCGTAGCACCGTGCGGGAAGTAAACTTGCTGGCGAGTGTGGATATTCTGGACGAGGAACCTTCTCTGAAGTCGGAATCTTCTGAAACGGTTTCGCAGGCATGGGGAGGGTTGTTTGACACCTGATGGATGAACTCAGCAAGCGGCGCAAGTGGCGACGCTGGCTCCAGCTGGTGGAAGCCGAAAGGCAACAGCTGCAGGAAGAGCACCGACTGTATACGGAACTGAGAGAACATCTTACCGGCAAACCAGAATGGGTTTCGTGGATAGATGCTCTATACCTGGTAGGGGTATCTCTTGCCGTTCGCCGATTGGCGGACGCCAACCCCCGTCACCGCACCGTCTCGCTGATGAAACTGCTGATAGAGTTGGAAGCGCATGCCGAGTATCTGTCCCGCCGGGGCGCATTGCAAGGGACAGACCCCGCGCGGCGATGGGAGGTGCATCGGCTTTTCGATAGTCTTGGAGGCAGTGGTTCCACGCACGTTCCGCAAGCAGTTCTTCGGCGGTGCAGAGAAGATTTTGAACAACTGACAGCCCCCTTCCGGGCATGGGTAGACCATCGCGTTGCCCACCACGACCTGTCCGCCGATTGTCCTCCCCCCAGTAGAGAGCAGGTGGAGCAGGTTTTACTGTGGCTACGTTCCACTGTGGAGGTTTTAAGGCTTTTCGTGGGAGATTCGCAGTAGTGCGTCCAGAGTGATTGTTGCCTTCATCCAGTGGAGGGCGAGGCTCCTGCCGAGCCGCTGGTATCGTGCGCCAGCCTCTGGAGGGCGTGGTTTCATCGCCCTCACACGCAACGGACAACAGCGTTTCCTGTACCGATGATGCCCTGATAGCTCAACACCTGCACTTCGCGGGCTTGCTGGGCAAAGCCCGAGAGCACTGCCAGATGATGCATTCCACCAACCGGCTGTGCCCGCGCCGAGAGCAACGGGTCTATGTTCAGCAAGTCGCTCCATGCCCGGCTTTCTAAAACGCGCAGCACCTGTTCATCATGCTTCTTGCCCTCGGGTGACACGGCGGTCATCTCGCGGTGGTCTAACTTGCCGGACAGCCCACCTACCGCCAGCAGCGCGACGCGCTTGTTCCATGTCGCTACGGTTTCCGCGAGCACACGTCCCCAACGATAGCTGTCACGCAAGGAGAGAGGGCAAATGCTCAGCGGTATTACCTGCATCTGCTCGCTCAGCCGAAGAGCGTGTAACGCAACTACCGTGCTGACATCCATCTCACACTGGTCTGCAACCAATCGCACCGGCAAGGAGGCATCTGCTCCTCGTTCTACGAGCAGTTGCGCCAGCTGGGGAGAACCCTGATAGGCATAGGAGATGATTCCGATAAAGTTTTCCTCGCAAACCCCAGCATATTGTGCACAAGCTCCCACGCTGAAGGCATCGGGAGTGACCCATCCTGCGGAGACCACCAGTAGCACCTGCGTGGCGCTCTCTACCAGTTCTTCGGAAACCCGACGGAGAGCATTATGCAGGGACAGGAAGCTGGGCGCCAGTTCCTCATCCAGCAGTAAGGACTGCGCAGGGATGACGTAACTGCGCAACACCGTCGGATTGCCCAGTGACGATTGCCCCAGAGTAGTCATCTGATACACTTTTGCGCTCCTCCATATACAAATAGTAGTATAAGGCGTGACCTACTGTAGCCAGACGCTGTCACGTCCAACGATACGCACCAGGTCCTGCTGGGTGTTATCGCTAGCGTCCACATTCAGATGCGAGATCACACGGTATCGCTGCCTGCCCGAGTCGACGTGCAATACCAATCGCGCCTCGCCGGGATGCCTGGTGAGAATCTCTCGCAACACTCGCAGCGCGGGGCGGTGAGCAGGGGTCAGGCGAATGTGCAGGGTGCGGGCGGACGGTTTGCTGTTGCCGTTGCTGGTTGGCGTGCTGCCGTTCGTCAGAGCGTATGCCTTCTCACACACCAGCTCCACCTGCACCTGTGCCTCACCGGACTCTGGGTCTTCCGCACGTAAGCGATCGCGGTGTTTGACCCTGCCTTCCAGAACCACCACGCAGTCTTTGGCAAGCAAAGATTTGTGTTCTTCATACACTTTGGGGAAGGCGGTGGCGGAGATGGTACCGGTGAGGTCTTCCAGGGTGATGGCTGCCATGCGGTCGCCCCGCTTGGTTCGCAGCGGTCGCACGCTGGTAATCACTCCCGCGACGCGCACCTGTGCGCCATCCGCGATCTCATTGAGGTGGTTGCAAGGCACCACCCCCAGCTGCTTCATGCGCGTTTGCAGAGAACGTAAGGGATGGTCTGCCAGATAGACGCCCAGCAGTTCCTTTTCAAAGGCAAGTATTTGCTCGCGCGAGAATTCGGGCACGCTGGGCAAAGGAGGCTCCTCCACCTCGTGCATTTGCCCTCCTGCGAACAGCGATTCCTGCCCGATACGTCGGTTATGCACGGCACGCTGCGCCGCCGCCCAGGTATCGTCTAGACCAGACAACAGCCTGTTGCGGTTGGGCACCAGTGAGTGAAACGCTCCCGCCTGAATGAGTGTTTCCACTGTGCTCTTACCGAAGTTGCCCTGTTGTTCCAGGGTGCGTACACAGAAGTCAAAAAGGCTGGTGAACGGTCCGTCTGCCCGTGCGCGCAGGATGACCTCTACCGCAGCCTTGCCCACGTTTTTGATAGCGCCTAACCCAAAGCGAATAGCTCCTTCCTCCACGGTGAAGTCCACATCGCTGCGGTTGATGTCGGGGGGCAGTATCTGGATGTTGCGCCGACGGCATTCTTCCACATACTGCACCACTTTATCCTGATTGTCAAAATGCGCCGCCATCAGCGCGGCAAAGTACTCCACCGGGTAGTTTGCTTTCAGGTAGGCGGTCTGGTAGGCTACCATCGCATAGCAAACAGCGTGCGCTTTGTTGAAGGCGTAGCCAGCGAACGGCTCGATCAACTCGAAGAGTTTTTCCGCCTGCTCTTGGTTGATTGCATTGCGTACGGCTCCCTCGATGAATTTGGAGCGCATCTTCTCCATGTCTTCGGCTTTTTTCTTGCCCATCGCGCGGCGCAGGATGTCTGCCTGCCCCAGCGTGAAACCCGCCAGCGCACGCACGATTTGTAGCACCTGGTCCTGGTAGACAATGACACCATAGGTCTCTTGGAGGATGGGTTCCAGCGAAGGGTGCGGATACTCGATGGGCTGTAGCCCCAGCTTACACCGGATGTAACGAGGGATATGGTCCATCGGTCCCGGGCGGTAGAGGGCAACCATTGCTGCCAGCTCTCGCACATCACCCGGTTTGAGCTCGGCGATGTTGCGCCGCATTCCCTGCGATTCCAGCTGGAACACACCCGTAGTGTCGCCCTGTCCCAGCATCTCGTACGTTTTGCGGTCGTCCAGCGGGATGCTGTGCAGGTCGATACGTTCGCCTCGCGTCTGTTCGATATTGCGCAGCGTCTTGGCGAGGATCGTCAGGTTGGTCAATCCGAGGAAGTCCATCTTCAGCAAGCCGATTTTTTCCAGCGAACCCATGTCGTACTGCGTCACCGGCGGACCTTCGCCCACCCTCGCCAGAGGGACATGCTCTGCCAGCGGGTCACGACTGATAACCACCCCCGCGGCGTGAGTGCTCATGTGTCTGGAGACACCCTCCAGACGTTTGGCAATCTCCATCAGCTCTTGCAGGCGAGGGTCTTTTTCTATCAGCTCCTGAAGCTCCGGGCTGTCTTGCAGTGCACTCTCAAGGGTTACTTTCGGTCCGGCTGGTATCAGACGGGCAATCTGGTCTACAGTCTGTGCGGGGATGCCCAGCGCCTTGCCCACGTCGCGCACCGCTTGTTTGGCACCCAGCGTTCCGAACGTGCCGATTTGCGCCACCCGATCCTCGCCGTATTTCTCTGTGACGTAACGGATCACCTCATCCCGCCGCGTGTCCTCGAAGTCCATGTCGATATCGGGCATCTGCACGCGCTCAGGATTCAAAAAGCGTTCGAAGGTCAGACCGTAGTAAAGCGGGTCGATGTCGGTGATGCCGATACAGTACGAAACCATGCTTCCGGCAGCGGAGCCGCGCACTCCAAAGAAAATCCCTCGGTCGCGGGCGAACTGGGCGAAATCGCGCACGATCAGGAAATACGGGGCAAAACCGGTCTTCTCAATCACATCCAGCTCGTATGCCAGCCTTTGTTCCACCTCTGGGGTAACGGGGTGGTACTTGCTCTTCATTCCCTCGCGCGCGAGGTACGACAGATAGCTGATAGCAGTGTGCCCGGGGGGAAGGTCTGGCTCCGGCAGGTGCACCCGTCCGAATTCCAGGCGCAGGTCCACCATCTCCGCGATGCGCAGAGTGTTTTCCAACGCCTCCGGATGTTGCGGGAACAACCGCGCCATCTGCTCGGGCGTTTTCAGGTAGAATTCGTTAGAGCCATAGCGCAGACGGTCTTCATCCTGTATCGTTTTGCCCGTCTGGATGCACAACAGCACATCGTGCGCGCGAGCGTCTTCGGCGTTCAGGTAGTGTACGTCATTGGTGCACACCAGAGGCACGCCGAGGTCACGGGACAGTCGTATCAGTCCGTCGCGAATCGCCTTCTGCTCGCTCAGACCGTGGTCCTGCAACTCGATGAAGTAGTTCTCCTTACCGAAGAGGTCACGGTAGAAACCTGCAATGCGCAAAGCTTTCTCGTAATCGCGCTGAATCAGCGCCACACAAACCTCACTGCTCAAGCACCCACTAGTCGCAATCAGTCCTTCGCTGTATTGCTGCAGCACCTCGTGGTCCACGCGCGGTTTGTAGTAGAACCCCTCCAGCGATGCAATGGTGGTGAGACGAATCAGGTTCTTATAGCCTGTAAGGTTTTTCGCCAGCAGGAGCAGGTGGAAGGCAGAAGAGTCTTTGCGTGCATCGCGGTCGGTACGCTTGCGAGGCGCCACGTACACTTCACAGCCGATAATCGGCTTGATTCCCGCTTCCAGACAAGCTTCGTAGAACTCGATGACTCCGCTCATGACGCCGTGGTCGGTAATCGCCAGAGCAGGCATTCCCAGATTGGCTACTTGCTGTACGAGCGGCTTGATGCGATTGGCACCATCCAGTAGACTGTATTCCGTATGCGTGTGCAGATGCACAAATCGCGGTTGTGACATCGCTTGTTGACCCCCGGCTCCCGTTCCTGCGAGGTTCAGCCCAGCGGGCTGGTAAAACGTAGATAAAAGTCGGCACAAACAACATGTAGTAATATTGTATCGCTACTCACACAATATGTTGTGGTTCCCTTGCCATGCGCAGATATTCTACACAATCCAGGCATGGTTGTAAAGGGGTTTCGAGAGGTTCTGAAAAAAAATTTCTTTACGCATCTTATTCGCTGCATCGGCGAGGAACATACCCTGCTGCATCGCTTTCTCTCTTTCGCCTGCGCCGGTGGATTTCCCTCCCCGCCGGTCGAGGAAGGTGTTTGTCCCACCGTCGTCGAACGTGAGATCAGTCCGAATCAAGGAGGAAGAGATGACCCCGCGTGAACGGTTCCGTGCTCTCGTACGGGGCGAGAAGCCTGACCGAATGCCGTATATGTTCGGGGGGCCACGTGCGTCTACCTTCGCCGCATGGCGCAAACAGGGTCTTTCCGAAGAGCAGGAGCGGCACTGGGATGAGTTTATCGGTGCAGAGGGTTTTGTGGGCATCGGCAAGTTTGACTGCGGGCCGATACCGCGCTTCGAGGAGAAGGTGCTGGAAGAGCACGGCAACATCCGCATCTGGATAGACCACTGGGGCGTCAAGCGGATGGATGCCATTCGCCAGCCTACCTCTGGCTTTGCCACCCGGCGCTACCTGGAGTTTCCGGTGAAGACGCCTCAGGACTTCGAAGAGATGAAGAGGCGTTTTGACCCGCACACTCCAGAGCGCACAATACCCCTTCCCGGAGAGAACGAACGCCCCACCCTCAACCCCGATGGCTATCGCGTGTATCAGGCGACCGTCTGCTGGCGCGATCGTGTGGAAGAGTGTAACCGCAGCGAACACCCTGTTGCGGTAGCCATCCCCGGCTTGTGGTGGACGGTGCGCGACTGGGTGGGTTTTGAGGGGTTGTGCCTCATGTGTGTGGAGCAGCCGAACCTTGTGCACGAGATGATGGAGTACTGGACGTGGTTTATCACCAAGCTGTTCGACGAACCGCTGCGGGCGATTCAGGTGGACGTGGTGACGCTCAACGAAGACATGGCGTTCAAGACACATGCAATGATTTCACCCGCCATGATGCGCGAGTTCATGCTCCCTCGCTATCGTCGACTGTACCGCTTCTTCAAGGAGCGCGGTGTGGCATGTGTGATGATGGATTCGGACGGTTACATTGGGCAGATTCTGGAGGTGTTCCACCCAGAGGGAATAGACGGCTCTGCACCGGTGGAAATCGCGGCGAACAACGACCCCGAGCGCTATCTACGTCAGTACCCACGATTATTCCTGATGGGTGGGATCGATAAGCGCGAGCTGATGCGTACCAAGGCAGAAGTACGCCGGGAAGTGGTGCAGCGCTATCGCACCGCTCGCGAGTGTGGACGGTATATTCCCACCGTAGACCACGGCGTGCCCCCCGACGTGCCTCTACGCAACTTCCTGTATATGGTGGAGCTGATACGCGGTTTCGCCAACGGCGAAGATTTAGACACCTACGAGCCACCGGGCGAGCTGGAGCGACAGCTGGGGGAGATAGAGGAGATGTTCGACCCCCTGAAGGCTGTGGAACAGGCGTACGGGGAGGAGGAATAACCGTTTACGGCCAATCGTGGTAGACCCTGGCTACCTGCATCGCGAAAGGTTTCGCTCGCTCTTCCAGAGCACGCCTGGCTTCTCGGGACAGCGGGCGAAACTCCCGGGCAGCCTGCACCAGCTCGCGCAGTTCGCGCAGAGAGTTGGGCAAAATGACCGCTGTGTGAACAGGGTGGCTCAGCGTGTAGCGGAACAGCTCCTCCACCGTAAACCTGCCTTCCCCCACTAATCTGCCCACACCCATCACCTTCATCACAGCCAGACCTATCTGCTTCTGCACCGCGAAATCCAGAAAATCGCGGGCGAAGGTGCGAGGATGATGTGGCTCGGCTGGGTTCAGGGGAAACAGCACCATATCGAAGGGAAAACGCTCCAGCATGGTCTTCAGGATTTTAGGATCGTTATGCCCCGAGACGCCGATGTAGCGCACAATCTTCTGCTCTTTTGCCTGCTGGAAAGTCCTCAACGCGCCGCCGGGAGAGAACAGCTGCTCTACCTCATGCGGGTAAGAGACATGGTGCACAATCCACTGGTCCAGCCTGCTGGTGCGCAGTCGGCGAAGGCTTTGCTGCAGGTCGCGCCATGCACCATCATAGTCACGACGTGCGCTCTTGGTGCTGAGGAACACCTTATCGCGGATTCCCTGTATCGCCTCTCCAAAGATGGTTTCGCTATTTCCGTTGGCGTACTGCACCGCGGTATCGAGGTAGTAAATGCCCGATTCTATCGCCTCGCGAATGATGGCTACCGCTTGCTGTCGCCGGTTCAGGTCTTGCAAGATACCCGCCCCCCCCAGGGACAGGATAGGCATTTGGATTCCTGTTTTGCCGTAAATACGCTTGGGAATAGTGTTTTTCATGGCTATATTATACCTGAATCTGTGGCTGTTATTTCGCGACAGGATTGTTAAAAAGCGCGACGAGGCACGAGCCTTTTGATTAGACGGGACGCATTCTCATCATCGCTCCGTGGGATATAACGGCAAAGAGTTTAGGCTATGCATCTCAGGGGCTACGGGGATGAGGAGCGGTTAAGGGTTTCGAGAAGAAAAGCAGATTGACAGCAAGGCATCGTATAACGTAAAATATGATGTCGTTCTCACCCAGAACCTTAAGAAGAAGCAGGCAGGGAGAAGTACAGATGTCTGAAGATATGATTCTCCAAAGGCTAGAGACTGCAAGAAAGCGTCTGGTGGATGTAAGTTTACGTAACCGCTTCCTGAACTACCGCCCGTCGAAACGGACAGGGATCAAAATAGTTCATCCTGATCCTCAAGCCGTTTTTGATGCCCTTGTGGGGCAGAGCAAATCTGCTCGCTTCGTCGAGCGCCCAGAACCCCAGCTACTTCAAGAGGAGAAAGGTTTTTTACCTGGCGGTCAATCAACTAGAAACAGTATTGTGTTTACTACCGACGAGAGCAAGCAAAACCTAGATAGAAAGCTGTTGCAGATATGGAGAGATGCAACGTCTCTTCAGGAGGAACAGGGCATCAATCTACTCTTTATTGCGCTTGGCGCTCTGTTCTGGTATGAGAGTGACGCTGCTACAGAACTTCGGTGCGCACCTCTTATCTTCGTCCCAGTCCTTATAGAAAGGGAGCAAGGCAGCAAATTTCTTGTGCGTTTTGAAGGTACTGACCTGATAGGTAATCTCTCACTCGCCGAAATGTTAAGACAGCAATTTTATATAAGTTTAAAAACTTTTGAAGATGCGAACGAAGATACAGAAAACCTTAATCTACAAAGGTATTTCGATGAGGTCAGAAAAACGGTTAGGGAACAGAAAAGATGGAGTGTTGATGAAAACTTTGCAGTAATGGCTTTCTTTAACTTTACAAAGTACATTATGTATCGCGACCTTGACCCTGCAAATTGGACTGGTGAGCGTTCACCTGGCAACCACAAAGTCATTCGTCAGCTCTTGGGCGACGAAGACGAGAATTCAGATAACGAAACCGCTTTTCTTGATCGTAACACAGATCTTGAAGCACTCAGACCTGTGGAGCAGGCGCTAGAGGTCTATGATGCCGACTCATCGCAAATAGCAGCAATTATGCAAGCGAAGCGGGCGTCGTTGATGATTATCGAAGGTCCACCTGGCACAGGCAAATCACAGACCATCACGAACCTCATTGCAGAAGCAGTCTATGAGGGGCAAAAGGTGCTTTTCGTCTCTGAAAAGAGGGCAGCGCTCGACGTCGTATGGAAACGCTTACAGGAGGCGGATATTGCTGCAGCGTGTCTGGAACTACACAGTAGTAAGGCAAGCAAGAAAAACTTTTACGAGCAAATCAGCAACACATACCGCCAAGCCCCTAAACATTATGAGCAAAAGCATAGCGAGTTGAAGCGACTGTCAGAGTTACGAGATCAGCTTAACTCATACTGCCATGCCCTGCATACTCCCTTGCCACAGAGAGGTGTCACACCCTATAGATGCATTGCAGAGATTTGCAGGCTGGGAAAAGAGCACAAGCCCTTCATTGGTAGTTTCAGTATTATGAAGGACTGGAGCGCTGCAGATTTTGAGCGCAAGCACGATGTGGTACAACAACTTGAGACGTTCGTCAAAAGGTACGGCATCCCTTCCCAGTCGTCACTATGGGGTTGTGGTTTGAAGTCGATACTCCTTGAAGAGTATCAACAGATTCAGAGATTGGTTCTCACTGCCATTTCCGAGATCAAGAAAGTCTCCGACTGCGTCACAGCAATCTCTATTACCCCTGAGGAGGTTCGTGAGCGAGTAAGGCGTCATAAGCAGTCCTGGGAGAAATCGATACAAGATATGGAATGCATCATAAGCCGGTACCATAGCAGATGGTTTCGAGTACTTGTGCCGAAGTACCTGTTCTGGAAGTACCGTTTGAGCCGTCTATGGGAAGAGAACATAAGAGAAGAGGTGCTACTCAAGATTATAGAGGCAGTTAAAAGAGTGATGGCAGCTGATGCTTACACTGCTGAACTACTCAACTTGCTTCAGGCAACAGACGATTGGAAAAGTTTTATGGACAAGTCGTACGAGGAACAACTACAGTGGCTCAATATGCTGGCAAGTACTGAGATGAACGAGTTTGAGAACATTGCACGCTTCAACGCCCTGCGCGAAGAGGCGTACAAGGAAAACCTTCAAGAGTATGCAGAATGGGCAGCAACCAGAAAAGAGGCTGCAACTGAACTGGTTAAAACTTTAGAGCGCACGTGGTTCAGCGGCGCGTTGTCGGAAGCTTTCAAGGAACACCATATCCTCCGCTATTTTGCAGACGAACACGAGGAACTGATCCATCAGTTCCGAGACTTAGATAAGATGTTGTTAAAGATTAATCGGCTTAGGGTACTTATCAAGCATTGGGAAAGGATACCGCTCCATCGCGGTGCTGGAAGCCTCGGCAAACTGCAGAGAGAGCTCCAGAAATCGAGAGCGCACAAGCCGATACGTCAGATAATGAAAGAGGCAGGCGATGTTGTACTGGCAATCAAACCAGTTTTTATGATGTCTCCTCTCTCTGTAGCGATGTATTTACCTCCGGAGGGTCCGCAATTTGATCTTGTCATTTTTGATGAAGCCAGTCAGGTGAAGCCAGAGGATGCTTTTGGAGCCATCCTGCGTGCGAAGAGAGCTATCATTGTCGGTGATAGCAAGCAGCTACCGCCTACAGCGTTCTTCGACCGCCTGATGGAAAGCGACTCAGCAGAAGATGAAGACGTTACCACGGGTATGGAAAGTATTCTTGATTTGGCAGGTGGCGTGATTCCTGAAAGACATCCTCTGAGAAAGCGTTTACGCTGGCACTACAGGAGCAAACACCATTCTCTGATCGCTTGCTCGAACCGGTTATTCTACGATGATAGTCTCATTGTCGCGCCAAACCCGGAAACCAAATCGCACCAGCTGGGCATTGTCTTTCATTATCTCCCTGACGCTACCTACGACAGGGGAGGGTCTAGAAGGAATCAAAAGGAGGCTGAGGTAGTAGCGAAAGCTGTAATTGAGCACGTGCAGAAAAACCCACACTTATCGCTTGGAGTAGCTGCCTTCAGTATCGCTCAGCAGCAGGCTATACAGGATGAGTTGGAAAGATTGAGGCGCAACAACCCAGAATACGATATCCAGATCACGGAATTCGACAAAAATCATCAACATGAACCCCTGTTCGTCAAGAATCTGGAAACGGTGCAGGGAGATGAACGCGATGTTGTTTTCATCAGTGTGGGATATGGTAAAGACGAAAAAGGTTACCTCTCCATGAACTTTGGACCACTAAACAAAGAGGGTGGGGAAAGGCGCCTTAACGTGCTGATTACTCGGGCGCGGACACGATGTGAAGTTTTTAGTAGCATTTGCTGCTCAGATATACGGATAGATGAGTCGTCTCCTGCAGGTATTGCTGCTCTGCGCACTTTCTTACACTACGCGGAAACGGGCGAGATGGACGTTCCTGCGCCAATGGGCAAAGAACCCATGTCAGCTTTCGAAGAAGCCGTTATCCATTTCCTGAAAGAGCAAGGATATCAGGTCGTTCCTCAAGTAGGCAGCGCAGGTTTCTATATCGATATCGGTGTGATAGACCCGAATCACCCGGAACGCTTTGCGCTGGGCATTGAGTGCGACGGCGCGCAGTACCATTCCAGCAAGACTGCTCGTGATCGTGACCGACTCAGGCAGCAAATATTGGAGGAAAGAGGCTGGCGCATCTATCGGGTGTGGAGTACCAGCTGGTATCGCAACACCGAAGCCGAGAAGAAACGACTTCTGGATGCTTTGCAGGCAGCGATGAATTCTATTGGGTCTAAATCGGACGAAACGTTAACTCCCAGCAGCAATGCAACGACGTTAGTGTCTGGTGATGAAGAACAAAGCCAGCCAGCGCTCATCTTTCAGGAAGCAAATGATGCGAGAGAAGAGTTGCAACTGCCACCATACAAGTTTGCATCTTTGGATGCGTCTTCTCTTTTAGGCAGTTCTATTGGTCAACTCAGGTATGATCCATACTTTAATGCTGTTGTGGAGGTTGCAAGGGTAGAATCCCCAGTACACATTGAGGAATTAATCCGTCGTGTGCGCGAGGGCTTAGGCTATGAACGAGCAGGCAAACGTATCCGTGAAAGTATTGAGGAGGCTTTAAGAGCAGCTCAACGTTCGCAGAAAGTAGAGATTGATGGAAAATTCGTCTGGATAGTACCACGCAACCAGACATTGGCACGTAACCGCTCCCAATACCCTGCCCAATATAAGAAGCTGGAGTACGTCCATCCAGCGGAGATACAGGAGGCGATATTGTTTGCTGCCCGCTATCACTACGGGATAGAAGAAGGAGAGATTTGTTCTGAGGTGCTGAAACTACTAGGGTTTGAGCGTATGACAGCAAACATGCGTCAGGTAGTCAACGGTCAAGTACAGTCGCTGCTGAAAGAGGGCAGATTAGTTAAGAAAGAGGGCATACTGAGAGTACCATAGCGCAACTCGTTAAGCCTTTCGGCAAGCTTCATCCCGCGCTATACGCTCTACCTCTGCCAGCTCTCTCAGCTTCTGTCCGATGTCTCCCGCTCGCATCAGCGATTCGCCCACCAGCACCGCGTGGGCACCTGCACGGGCGACACGGCGCACATCCTCCGCCGAATCGATACCACTCTCGCTGACGATAATACTCCCTGGGGGTATCTGAGGAGCAAGGCGTTCGGTGATCTCTAGCGTGGTGTGGAAAGTGGTCAGGTCGCGGTTGTTAATGCCGATGACCTTGGCGTCCGCCTGCACTGCACGATGCAGTTCCGATTCCGTATGCACCTCCACCAGTGCGTCCATGCCCATCTCGTGCGTGTACGTCAGCAAGTCGCGCAGCTGCTCATCCGACAGCGCGGCGACGATCAGCAGCACAGCATCTGCTCCTGCTACTCTGGCTTCCAGCACCTGATACCGGCTGATGAGGAAATCCTTGCGCAGTATGGGTATCGGCACATGCTGGCGTATATCCCGAAGGTAGTGCAGGTGCCCCTGAAAGAAGCGTTCATCGGTGAGTACGCTGATAGCACTGGCGCCGTTCTGTGCGTAGGTGAGAGCGATATGCAGGGGGTCAAAGTGCTCGCACAGCACACCTTTGGAGGGCGACGCCTTTTTGACCTCGGCAATCACCGCTACCCGACCATCGGCTCGCTGCAGGGCGTGACGAAAGGAACACACGGGGGGAGCGTCGGACAACTGTTTTTCCAACTGCGAAAAGGGAATGCGCGCTTCGGCTTCGGCGACCTCCTGGCGCTTGTGGGCGAGGATAGTATCCAGAATGTTCACGCACCTGCCTCCTGCGTGAACTGGATGTAGCGTTCCAGTACCTGCATTGCCCTACCCGAGTCAATAACTTCCTCCGCCAGCCGAATGCCTTCAGCGATGGTCTGAGCCGCGCCTCCCACTACCAGTGCTGCACCTGCATTGAGCAGCAGCAGGTCACGTGCAGCTCCCTTTTCTCCCTGGAACAGCTGACGTATCCTCTCCGCACAGGCTTGCGGCGAGTCGGGGGCAGCCACCTCTTCGGGCGAGGCACGTCGGAAGCCGAACGATTCGGGGGCAATCCGTTCCTCCCGAATACGCCCTTCCTGCACATGCACGATGACCGTTTCGCCCAGCGTAGAGAGTTCATCCAGCCCGGGCTCGCCATGTACGACCATGGCGCGTTCCGTGCCCAGTTCGCGCAGCACCTCCGCGATCAGACGAGTGATCTCTGGTGCGAACACTCCCAGCAGCTGGCGAGAGGCACCCGCCGGATTGGTTAACGGTCCCAGCACGTTAAACACGGTACGCACTCCCAGCTCCTGTCGGACGGGAGCGGCGTATTTCATAGCGGGGTGGTGCATCCGCGCGAACAGGAAGCCAATGCCGATGTCGTCAATCGCCTGCGCCACCTTTTCGGGAGGGAGGTCTATCCGGCACCCCAGCGCTTCCAGAACATCCGCGCTGCCACACTTGCTGGTGACGGCGCGATTGCCATGCTTGGCGACGGGGATGCCCGCTGCTGCGGCGACGAACGCCACCGCCGTCGACACGTTGAACGTCTTCACTCTGTCTGCGCCGGTGCCGCAGGTGTCTATCAGCTCCTTTTGACGCTGGGGATGGATTGCCACCGCATGGCGGCGCATGGCTTCGGCGCAGCCGGCGATCTCTTCGGCGGTCTCACCCTTCATGCGCAGCGCAATGAGCCAGCCGGCTGTCTGTGCAGGCGTTGCCTGTCCGCTGATGGTGGCTTCCATCAGCGCAGCGGCTTCGGCGCGTGTCAGATTCTGGCGTTCTACCAGTTTGGCAATGGCTTGCTGAACGGTCATTCCTTCTTATCCTATCTCCCGAATGTGTGGTGTGGGTTCCGAGTTCAGGGATTGGCATCCGTCGGCGGTGACGACCACGAGGTTCTCGATGCGCACCCCGAAGCGTCCGGGCAGATAGATACCCGGCTCAATGCTGAAGCACATCCCTTCTTCCAGTATCTGCTTGTTCCCTTTGACGATGTAAGGGGGCTCGTGCACAGACAGCCCAATGCCGTGCCCTGTGCGGTGCACGAAGAACTCACCGTAGCCCGCTTTCTCTATCACTGCGCGAGCTGCTGCATCTACCGACTCCGCAGTCACGCCCGGTTTGACAGCAGCGCGTGCGGCGTAATGGGCATCATAGACAATCTTATATACCTTTTGTATCTCGGGAGTCGCCTCGCCGATACACACTGTGCGCGTCACATCGGAGTTATAGCCATTGAGACGTGCTCCATAGTCCATGACGACCACGTCGCCCAGGTGCAGTACCGTGTTGGTGGTGCGGTAGTGCGGCTGCGCACTGTGTTTTCCCGCTGCCACAATAGGCAGACCGAAAGCCATTTCTGCGCCCTGTGCCTCGATCTCCGCCTGTATCGCGCAAGCGACCTCCCGTTCGGTATTGCCCGGGGCGCACAGCGCCAGCCCCGCTGCGAAGGCGTTGTCAGCATAACGCGAAGCTTGCGAGATGTGCCACAGCTCGTCTTCGTCTTTACGAATGCGTGCCGCTGCCCAGATTTCCGTACCCGGACGGTACAGCGCGGTAGGCAGAATCTGCTGCAGCTTCAACAGAAAGAGTGCGGGCAGCTCCTCATCGATGGCGATAATCGCGGTAGCAAGGTCCATCTGCTGCGCCACCTCACGCAGCACCGGTTCCACTCCCTCGTGGTCCTCCCAGACACGAATATCACCTACTCCGAACGCGTCTTGCCGTGCGCTTTCTGCGCTCAGGGCGGGAACGATCAGGATCGGTTCGCCCTCGGCGGGCACGAACAAAGCCATGAAGCGCTCATGCGCTGGCTCCACAAAACCGGTGAGATACTGCATGTTCACTGACGGCGCCGCAACGAAGCAATCCACCCCCTCGCGTAGCATCGCCTGTTGCATCGTCGCAAGGCGACGATGAAGAACGTCGGCGTTCATGATTGTCCCCCCTCTGATCCTCTTCTCACAGACGCAATAAATCAGTAATTATCCCGAACGCATGTTCAGGAAATTGCGCAGCAGGTCCTTGCCTGGCTGAGTCAGGATAGATTCCGGATGAAACTGCACTCCTTCAATCGGGAACTCCCGATGTCGCACACCCATAATCTCTCCGTCGTAAGTCTCCGCGGAGATTTCCAGGCAGCTCGGCAGGCTTTCTCGGGCAATCACCAGCGAGTGGTAGCGTGTGGCTTCAAAGGGATTGGGCAGGGAACGAAATACCCCACGCCCATCGTGGTAGATAGCAGAGGTCTTGCCGTGCATGAGCTGCCTCGCCCGCACGATCTCCCCGCCGAACGCCGCGCCGATACACTGATGCCCCAGGCAGACACCGAGAATAGGCACTTTGCCTGCAAAACGCTGGATAAGCGGTACGGAGATACCTGCCTCTTTCGGTGTGCAGGGACCCGGCGAAATGACGATACGCTCTGGTTGTAGTCTCTCAATCTCTTCCAGCGTGATAGCGTCATTGCGGTAGACCCTCAAGTCCGCTCCCAGCTCACCGAAATACTGCACCAGATTATAGGTGAAGCTATCGTAGTTGTCGATAATCAGTAGCATAGCACCTCACTCCAGACCCGCTTCTGCCATCTCCACCGCACGCATCAGCGCGCGCGCTTTATTCAGACACTCCTGGTGTTCGCGCTCCGGTACCGAATCCGCCACGATGCCTGCTCCTGCTTGAATGTAGGCGACTCCGTCTTTGATCACGATAGTACGAATGGCGATACAAGTATCCATGTCACCACTAAAGCTAAAGTAGCCTACCGCGCCCGCGTAGATGCCACGCCGTGTGGGTTCCAGCTCCTCGATAATCTCCATCGCACGCACTTTGGGCGCCCCCGAAACCGTGCCTGCCGGGAAGCAAGCACGCAGGGCGTCGAAAGCGTCCTTGTCCGGCGCGAGCCTGCCTTTCACATCGGAGACGATGTGAATCACATGCGAATACTGCTCGATGGTCATTAGCTCTTCCACGCGCACGGTTCCGTAGGCGCATACCCGCCCTAAATCGTTGCGTCCGAGGTCTACCAGCATCACATGCTCGGCGCGTTCCTTTTCGTCCGCCAGCAGCTCCTGCGCCAGCCGTTTATCGTCTTCGGGCGTTTTGCCGCGCGGGCGCGTGCCTGCGATGGGGCGGGTGGTCGCGATACGCTTCTCCACCGTCACCAGAATCTCCGGCGAAGCCCCCGCCAGCACGACGTCGTCCATTTCCAGATAGAACATATAGGGCGAAGGGTTTAGCGAGCGCAAGGCACGGTAGATATCGAAGGGGTGTGCCTGAATGGGAGCCTGCCATCGCTGAGAGATAACCATCTGCGTGCCGTCGCCTGCCGTGATGTACTCCTTGGTACGGGCAACCGCTTGTTGGTACTGCTCAGGTGTCTGGTTCGGCGTGAAAACAACGGGCGTCTGCCTCGTCGGTGTTTTCGGTGCTGGCGGTAGCGGGGCGCGAAGCCTTTCAATCATCTCGTCCACCCGTGCGCAGGCATCGTCGTACGCTTTATCCGGGTCGCCCTGTACGTGCGCGTTGCTCAGCGCGATGATGCGATGACGCACGTGGTCGAAAATCAGCAGAGAATCCGCCAGCAAAAAGCAGCTGTCGTCTACCTGCAGGTCATCCACCGTCTCTTCAGGGAGCCGCTCGAAGAAGCGCACCATGTCATAAGCGATATAGCCCACCAGTCCGCCCACAAAGCGAGGCAGTTCCGCCGGCAACGCGATGCGATACGGGCTGAGCAGGCTTTGGAGGCGGTGTAGCGGGTCCTGCCCCTGCGGCAGTATGTCGGTGTCTGTGGTTCCATCCCGAATGAGGCGTATCTCCCGTCCCTTACTGCGGAACACCAGGGCAGGCTCTGTGCCCAGAAACGAGTAGCGCGCGATGCGCTCACCGCCTGCTACGCTTTCCAGCAGAAACGAGTATCTCCCCCGCGCGATTTTGCGAAACGCCGACACAGGCGTCTCCATATCTGCCAGTATCTCGCGGTACACAGGTATCAGGTTGCTCTGCTGAGCCAGACGATGGAACTCCTCTCGCGAGGGAGAGAACATACGTGTTTCTCCTCCAGCAAACGCAAGGGATAACAGTGTTCGTGTAACGTTATTATAGCAGATTGAGGCAAAAGGCGTCTACTGTTTTGTGAAGATAGGATTTGAGGATGATGCTGGGGCTGTCATTTTGAAGAGTCTCATTTTAATGACACCGCACTGGAGGGCGAGGCTTCCGCCGAGCCGCTTTCTCGTGTGCCGAAGCAGTCTCTTGCAACAGCAGGTGGGGGATTGCTTCGCTCCTCCGTCGCTCGCAATGACACGCAGAACGCAGGAGATGCTTCGCCGACGCTCGGCACGACAAAATGGCTGGCGCCGCTTGTGGTTCTTTCGTGTGAGTATGCCGAGCTCTTCTCTGAACAAAGCACTACCGCTTGCGGAATCTGTCCACCATAGCCGGTTCGCCCTGCTCGATGCGGAACACCTTCTCGCGGCTGTGCGCCCCCTGCACCAGCACCATCGCGCTTTTCGGGATGTCGAGCGCTTTCGCCAGCAGTTCGTGGCAGGCTTCGTTTGCCTGTCCCTCCGCAGGAGGAGCAGTCACTCGTACTCGCAGGGTTTCCCCGTCCCAGCTCTCCACCTCATTGCGCCCGGCGCGAGGAGTCACCCGCACTTTCAGATGCCATGCACTCATCCCGCTATCCTCAGCAGTTGAGTGGCTACCAGGGCGAGGGTATTGTTCAGCGCGTGCATCCAGATACAGGGTGCGAGAGCACGGCGCTCCACAAACAATGCACCCAGCATGACTCCGATGACGAACACGGCTATCCAGCCCAGATACATCTGCGGATGCAGCACCGAGAAGACCAGCGCAGAACCCAGAATGCCTGCCCACTTGCTGCCGGTGCGCGCCCACAAGGCGTTCAAAAGCACACCCCGGAAGAATATCTCCTCAAACAGCGGAGCGAATACCGCGGCGACCAGAAACAGGAGAATGGTCACCCACCACGGGTTTTCCGAGGAGGCAACGCCAGCGATCGGGTGGGCAGGTGTCGGTATGGTGGGAAGAAGCACCTGAACGAGCGCCACCGTCAACAGCAATGCAGGGACGGCTGCTACGTATGCCCCTGTTCCCCAGGCGATGTGTGAAGCCAGAGGCTTCCAGGTCAAGCCGATGTCGCGCCAGCCGATGCCGGCGTGCTTCAGGAACAGATGCAGGAACCACACCGCAATGCCCCCCGTCGTGACCTGCACCAGCAACACCAGCACCACCAGTAAGGAGGTAGAGGAAGGTAAAGCGCGCGCAAACAGTCCGGCTATCCATCCTCCGGAGTAGGTGGCGGCGAAGTATGCCACCAATCCCCACAGCACCGTGTCGGCGTGGCGAGCAGGCAAAACAGGCAGCGTAGGCTGAGTAGAGCGCATACTGCTCTTCCATATCGCGTACGCCAGCCACAGCATCAGTCCCCCTAGCAGCAGTATCGCTACGACGAAAAAGACCCCTATCAGTATCTGCTGCAGATGGTTTGCCTGCTGACGTGCCTCCACGTCCCACCTTCGTGCTGCCTCGGTGTTGCCTGCCAGAAACTCCAGATGTTTCAGCGCGAGCAGGCGCATCCATCCGAGGTGAGAGCTTTCGATGGTGCGACGAAACTGCTCATAATCCTGCGGGGACAAAGCACCTCGTCTTCCGTACACCGTTTCGCACCAGCGTTGAATAGCTTCCCTCTGCTCAAGAGAGAATTGGGTGGGAGCGACGGGCATCCTTTGCAAGATCTGCCGAATGCGTGTTCGTGCTGCCTGCTGTCCGATGGCGCTTTCCTGCTCGTGCAGCAGGATGATTGCCCGCACCAGTGCACCCAGTGGGGCGTCTCTGGCGGTAAGCGATTTCACGACCTCGTCCCATTGCGCCCCGCGAACCGCTCCGAAAGGCAGCATGTCCCCATAGAGCATCCGTGCGCTGAAATCAGCCTGCAGGACTTTGGTGCTCCACGTATCGACGCGGTCTACCACACGAGGGCGCAGCATGAGCAGATTCGACAACAAGATCACCAGAAAGAGAGAAAGAGCCACCCACAAAGCGATATTGCTACTCCGCGGGTACTCTTCCGTCTCAGGCAGATTGTTCCACATGCGACATCTCCGGTTCGGTTTGCTCGCTCTTCCTTTCCGTTGGCATCGGTTCCAGATCGGAGTCCGTAGGAGTGAGAGACAGGTAACGCTCTACGAATTCGAGCATACCGTTCAGGGCGGAGCGGAGTTCAATGGCGAACCGCTGGCGCGCTGTCTGCAAGTCGGTGATGGCTTTACGCTGTTGCTCGAACTGCTGGCGTATCTGCAGTTCCGCCTGTGCCCGAAGGATTTCTGCCTCTTTGTGCGCGGTGGCACGCAGTTCGTCCGCAGTACGCTGCGCCAGCACCAGCGCTTCTTTCATCGCCTCTTCCATTGCGCGATAGCGCTCCAGTTCCTGTTGCATCTGTGCCACCTGCTCGCGCAGGCGGGCGTTTTCCAGCACGACAGCCTCGTAGTCCGCCCCCACCTCCGCGAGGAACTCGTCCACTTCGCTGGTGCGGTAGCCGCGCAGTGCACGCCGAAACCGCTTGTTGGTGATGTCTATCGGTGTTAACCGTACCGGTGTAGTCATCGCTACAACCGCCATATCATCTGACGTACAATCTGTATGATAATCAGCGCCACAAAGGGGCTGAAGTCCAGCCCGTACCGCCACGGAGGCATCAGCTTCCGAATCGGGTCCAGTATCGGCGAAGTGATACGGCTGAGTGTGCGCGGCACCGGGTGCCACGGGCTCCACTTCACCACGTTCGCGTACATCAACCACGACAGGATGACGTCCGCCAGTATGGCCCACGTCAACAGCTGCAGGAGCAAGTCCAGCACACCAATCATGGCTGCCTTCTCTCCTCGGAGGAAGAGGAGGCATCGCGAGTCAGGATGTCACGGATGTTCTTGCGCACTGCCTCCATCTGGTCTATCGGCATCATCGGAAAGCGACGCAACAGCTCTTGCCACGTCTGCACCGCCTTCTCCCGTTCGCCCAACCTGGCGTAGGTGTGCCCCAGCGTGTTCCACACGAACCACTCACATGGGAACTGCACCGCCTTCTCCAGATACTCCTTGGCTTGAGCGTAGTCTCGCTTGCGAAGATAGTAGTACTGTCCCAGCTCGTAATACATATCATAAGCGTTGGGATTGTTGCGCAGACCACGCTGGTACATCGCCACCGCTTCGTCGTCGCGGTCCGAGCTCCACAATAGCCATCCCGCGTTCTGGTACAGATCGATATGGTGGGGGTCCAGGGTGATGGCGAAGTAGGTCATGTTGATCAGGTGCTCGTGTTGCCCATCATGCCACCATCGGTCCATCTGCACGATCCAGCGGTCCAACACTCCTTCCAGAATGGTGTCCACGCGCTTCTGCACCTCTGCGGGCAAGGGCTGAGGCTGCGCCTGTGCCGATACGAAACAGACAGATACCAGTCCGATTGTCCAGAGCCATTTCATGGTTGCTGTTCCTTTCTCTTCGCGGTGTTTTAATTCTATTGTCGGCAACCGCACTGTCCTGTAGTAGTATACGGGGAATCGGGGGCAAAAATCAACGTGATTTGACCGGCAAGGCACATTTGGGCTATACTGCGTGTGCCTGAACGGAGAGCAGCGATGCGTCGTCTGGTATTCACACTGTTCTGGTTGGAGAGCGCACTGGCAGTAGCCGGTTTCGGGTTGCTGGCTATGCGGGTAGCCATCCAGCGCGTCACCTGGCAGCAAGTACTCTCCCCCACCTGGCGGGACACGATGCTGGGAGTGCTTCTGACCGCTATCATGCTCGCTCTGGCGGTCGCCGCTTCCGCAGCATCGGAGCGATGGGCGGCATGGGCTTTTCTCAAGCGGTGGATGTTACAGGTCTCCCCGTTTCTTGCGGAGATTCAGCCGAAGGAGGTAGTGCTGCTGTCGGTGGTAGCCGGCTTTGGTGAGGAGGCGTTGTTTCGCGGGGTGATCCAGCCGCTTTCCGGTGTGTGGCTGGCTTCACTGCTTTTCGCGGCTATCCATGTGCTGCGCTGGGACAGCGACGGCGTCAAGATGATACTGTTCTACATGCCCTTCGGGTTGCTGCTGGGAGGGTTGTACTGGCTCACGGGTAACCTGTGGGGATGTTGTGTGGCGCATACGCTCTATGACCTCGTGGCGCTGTGGTGGCTCCAGCGACACCTGAATCGGACAGCGTTTGGGGGGTGAAGTTTGCTTCCAGAGATGTCGTCCGCAGCGGGGAGTGCATGTTTGCCCTCTTCGTAGTGTATACTCTAAGAAGAGGTGGCACACGGTGGTGGTGCGGGTCAAAATCTGCGGGATGACCTGTTTGGAGGACGTGAAGGCGGCGGTGGAAAACGGGGCACATGCGGTCGGTTTTGTATTCGAACCGTCCAGCCCAAGGTACGCTGGTGAGTGTGAGGATTTACTCGAAATGCTGCGCAGCGTGCCCCCGTTCGTGGCGCGTGTAGCCGTATACGCGGAACTGCCCGAAGATGACGAGCACATCTGGCAAGAGGTTGATGCAGTGCAGTATGTGCGAGTGCGCAAGAGTGTGCGTCTCCCTTCGCATGTGCAGCGCATACAGGCAGTACGCTTACGCACGGAAGAAGACGTCGAGGAGGCTCTCTCCCTGCAACCGGAGGTCGACGCTCTGCTAGTGGATGCGTATCATCCGCACAAGATGGGCGGCACGGGTGAAAAGGCGGACTGGAAGCTGGCGCGTCTGCTGTGCGAGCAAGCTACTAAACCGGTCATCCTGGCGGGGGGCTTGACCCCCGAGAATGTACAGGGTGCCATCCGGCAGGTGATGCCCTACGCGGTGGATGTCAGTAGCGGCGTGGAGTGCGCGCCCGGCAAAAAAGACCATCAGAAGATGAAGGAGTTTATTGCGAATGTCCGGCAGTTTACAGACAGCACCTGATGCAAGCGGTCATTTTGGGATCTTCGGCGGCAGGTTTGTGCCCGAAACGCTGATCCCTGCGCTGGATGAACTAGAGCAGGAATACCGCAAGGCGCAACAGGACCCTGAGTTCCAACGAGAGTTCCACTACTATCTGCGCCATTACGTGGGCAGACCGACCCCCGTCACCTTTGCTGAAAGGCTGAGCGAGTATCTTGGGGGAGCGCGAATCTACTTGAAGCGGGAAGACCTGTGTCACACTGGCGCGCACAAAATCAACAACACGCTGGGGCAAATCCTGCTGGCGAAGCGCATGAACAAGAGGCGTATCATCGCCGAGACGGGAGCAGGGCAGCACGGCGTGGCTACAGCGACCGTCTGCGCACGCTTTGGCTTTGAGTGCGAGGTGTACATGGGCGAGGAGGACGTGCATCGGCAAGCGCTGAACGTCTTCCGCATGAGACTGCTGGGCGCAAAGGTCATCCCCGTCACCTCCGGCACACGCACCCTGAAGGATGCTACCAGTGAAGCCATCCGTGACTGGGTGACCAACGTACGCACCACGCACTACATCATCGGCTCGGTGGTGGGACCGCATCCCTACCCGATGATTGTGCGCGATTTCCAGTCGGTCATCGGGCAGGAGAGCCGTCAGCAGATGCTGGAGATGACCGGCAAGCTGCCCGATGTGGTGCTGGCTTGCGTGGGCGGCGGCAGCAATGCGATGGGCATCTTTTATCCCTTCCTCGAGGACCCCGTGCGGTTGATCGGGGTGGAGGCAGCCGGACGCGGTTTGCACACCGGCGAACATGCTGCCACCCTGGCCAAAGGAAGACCGGGCGTATTGCACGGTGCGGCGAGTTATCTGCTCCAGGACGAATACGGTCAGGTGATGCCGACGCACTCTATCTCCGCGGGGCTGGACTACCCGGGCGTGGGACCCGAACACAGTTATCTCAAGGAGAGGGGGCGGGCGGAGTATGTCACCGCTACCGATGAGGAGGCTCTGGAAGCTCTGCAGATGCTGGCACGCATGGAGGGTATCATCGCTGCGCTGGAAACAGCGCACGCAGTAGCGCATGCCATCCAAATCGCACCTGCCATGCCGAAGGACGCTACTATCCTCATCAACCTCTCCGGCAGGGGCGACAAGGACGTGGATATCGTATCCCGCGCGCTGGGAGGGCAACGATGAGCCGGATCGCTGAGCGTTTTGCCGCCCTGCGGGTGCGGCACGAAGGCGCGCTGGTGGTTTTCCTTACCGCAGGCGACCCGAACCCCGAACTCAGCGAGCAGCTGGTGCTGACCGTTGCCGAAGCTGGAGCGGATGTTATCGAAATCGGCATCCCTTTCAGCGACCCGCTGGCAGACGGTCCTACCATTCAGGCATCCACCTTCCGTGCCCTGCAGCAGGGTATGACCCCCATCCGGGTGCTGGAGATGGTTGCTCGTGTGCGTCAGCAAAGTGATATACCTCTGGTGGTGATGACCTATTTCAACCCCGTGTGGCAGATGGGTGTAGAGAGATTCGCGCGAGAGGCGAGTGAGGCAGGAGTAGATGGTGTCATCATGACCGATATGCCCCCCGAGGAGGCAGGAGAGTGGCACCCTGTGGCACGCCGTTACGGGCTCGACACCATCTTTCTGGTCGCACCAACCAGTACGGAGGAGCGGAGGAAGCTGGTGGCACAGAAGAGCAGCGGGTTCGTGTACTGTGTATCCCGCACTGGCGTTACCGGCGCGCGCCAACACCTGCCGGAGGAAGTACCGCGGATGCTGCAGGCAATGCGTCAAGTCACCAACCTCCCTCTGTGTGTGGGCTTTGGTATCTCGCGACCGGAGCACGTCCGGGCGGTGTGTCAGATGGCGGATGGCGCGGTGGTGGGAAGTGCGGTGGTGTCGCTCGTGGAACACGAGGCAACGTGCGGCGATACAGAGGCTCTGTTGCGCAGCGTGCGCGTCTTCGTGCACTCCTTGAAAGAGGCAACCAGGGATGTCGGACCTTGAGTGGGAAGGTCACAGGCTGTACATCTTTGACCTAGACGGCGTCATCTACCGGGGGGAGGAGCCAATGCCCTTTGCAGCGGAGACAATCCATCGTCTACGGCGCGAGGGCAAAATGGTGCGGTTTCTGACCAACAACTCCGCCCTCACGCGCGAGGCGTACGTGCGGCGTCTCACCGGTATGGGCATTCCGTGTGACGAGGAAGATTTCATGACCTCCGCCTACGCTACCGCACTCTACTTGCAGTCGCAGGGCGCGTCGGGGAAACGGGTGTTTATTGTCGGTGAGGAAGGCATTCACGAAGAGCTGCGTCGCATCGGAATGCAAGTGGTCACAGACCCGGAGGAGGAAGGTGCGGACTATGTGGTGGTGGGAATCGACAGGGATTTCACCTACGACAAACTACGCCGCGCCCACTACGCCATCCAGCAGGGAGCGCAGTTTATCGCCACCAATCGCGATGCGACCTATCCCGCCGCTGGGGGAAAAATCGTGCCCGGTGGTGGAGCCATCGTAGCTGCCATTGCTACCTGCACGGGTGTGGAACCTCTGGTCATCGGCAAGCCGAATGTGTACAGCATCCAGCTGCTGTTGCAGCGAAGCGGGGTTCTCCCCTCGCAAGCGGTGCTCGTGGGCGACAGGCTGGATACCGATGTGCTGGTGGGCAAGAGGGCGGGAGTGTACACAGTGCTGGTATTGACAGGGGTAACCAGCGAAGAAGAGGTCTGGCAGGCTCCACCAGAGATGACGCCTCAGCGCGTGATAGGCACTCTCGCGGAGTTGTAAAAAACGCCCCTCTGTCCGGGGGTGGAAACAGAGGGGCAGAGCTTCCTGTCGTTTGCTAGAGGGCGCTCGCAGGAAGCACCATGTTGTTGCTCCAGGTTGGTGCTTTCATTATACAGAAATAGGCATCAAAAGTCAATACCTTTTTGTATACTCTTTTGAAAAGCAGGAGACAGGCTCGATTCGTGGGAATACTATCGCCAGAACGAATGATAGGGTACGCTCGTGCCGACTTGTAGTCGGCGAGGGCGGTAAACACCTGACACCATTGCAAACATAGGGGAGACAAACATGAGTCGAAAGGTGAAGACACCGATAGGGATTGGGATTATCGGCAGTGGGGGCATCGCGCAGGCAGCGCACATGCCCGGTTACGCAGCTTACCCGGAGCTGTGCCGCATCGTGGCAGTGGCAGATATTAACCCTGAGGTGGCGAAAGCCGCTGCAGAGAAATTCAACGTGCCGCACGTGTTCACCGACTACCGTGACCTGTTAAATCTGAAAGAGGTAGATGCGGTGAGCGTGTGCACGCCCAACTATCTGCACAAGCAGCCCACCATTGACGCGCTGGAGGCGGGCAAGCATGTGTTGGTAGAGAAGCCCATGGCGATGAACGCGCAGGAAGGGCGAGAGATGCTGGCAGCGGCGAAGCGCACGGGCAAGAAGCTGCAGGTCGCGCTGAACATGCGGTTCAGCACGGGCGTGCGCACCATCAAGCGGTTTATCGACGCGGGCAAGCTGGGCGAAATTTACTATGCCCGGGCGCAGGCTCTGCGCCGGCGCGGCATCCCTGGCTGGGGGGTGTTCACCCAGAAGGATAAGCAGGGCGGGGGACCGCTCATCGATATCGGCGTGCATATTCTGGACGCAACCCTGTTCTTCATGGGGCATCCGAAGCCGGTATCGGTCAGCGGAATGACCTACACCAAGTTCGGCACGCGCGAGGGCGTGGTCGGCTTGATGGGGCAGTGGGACCCGAAGACCTACACCGTAGAAGACTTCGCGGTGGGACTGGTGCGCTTCGAGAACGACGCCACACTGGTGATCGAGTCCAGCTTCTGCGCCAATATCGAGCATGACATTTTCAACACCACTGTTCTGGGTACGGAAGGCGGGGCGCAGCTCAACCCGCTCAAGCTCTTCCGCGAGGAAGAGCAGACGCTTCTGGACATTACGCCCTTTGGGCTGCGTGAAGTGAACAGCCACCAGCAGGAGGTGTACGCCTTCCTGCAGGCGATAGTCAACGACACCGAGCCAGAGGTCACTGCCGAGCAGGGTCTGATGGCGACCGAGATTATCGACGCCATCTATGCTTCGGCGGAGACCGGCAAAGAGGTTGTGCTGAGGTAAGTGACCTTAGGTATATGATGGGCGCCGACCGGCAGAAACCACAGATGGAACTGCTCCGCTACTCTTCTCGCAGGAGTGCTCTACTTGCGCTGGTAGCACTGGCGGGGGTGGCGGAGCTGGCTTACGCGGTGGTGAACTTCTCCGCCATGCCTCCATACTTACGCTTCGAACTGGGTTTGGGAGCATGGGTAGGAGCTGTTGGCGCGGCTTTCCTGCTGGCGGAGACCGCTCTCAAATCGCCTCTGGGATTGCTGAGCGACCGATTCGGGCGCAAGAGGCTATTGCTGGTCGGTCCCATCATCTCAGCATTTACCGCACCGCTAACCGTGCTGGTGCATCATCCGCTGGGGTTGCTATTATTGCGTGCGCTGGACGGTGTGGGAGCAGCGGCGCTATGGCCCACCATCTTCGCCGCCGTTGCCGATGTGGTGGAGGGAAAAGACCGCTCCACCGCCATGAGCCTGCTGAACGTCACCTACCTGATAGGGGTGGCGATGGGTCCGTTACTCGGCGGGGTGGTGAACGACCTGACGGGTAGCCGAGCCGCATCCTTCTATCTGGCGAGTGTGCTGTTCGTGCTAGCAACGGTGGTCTGCCTGCTGGGGGTGCCTGCACGTTTTCCGCGACATGCCGAGCATCACTCTGACCCGCATCCTCCCCACATCTCCCTGCGCGAGATGTGGCAGAGCGCCAAGATGGTGCCCGATACGTTGCTGCTGGGTTTTATCTCCTTTTTTGGCATTGGCATGGTGATGTTGCTGGTGAAGCTGTACGCGATGGAGGTATTGCATCTGAGCGAAAGTGGCTACGGGTTGCTGCTGTTACCTCCGGCGGTGGTGTTTGCGCTCGCCAGCGTGCCTGCTGGCAGGGTGGGGGACCTGTGGGGCAGAGAGCGTGCGATGCGGTTAGGGGTCGGACTGGCAATGGTGGGCATGTGGTTTATCCCTTTTGTACATAGCTACTGGGTGTTGCTCGTCTGTGGATGTGTGGTCGGGCTGGGCTACATCCTGGCGATACCGGCGTGGATGGCGCTGGTGTCGGAGATAGGAGGCAATCGCCGGGGCGCGGTCATGGGCGCCGTGTTCACAGCGCAAGGCGTGGGAGCCATGCTGGGCGCGCCGCTGGGGGCATATCTGTATGATAAAGTGCCCATCCGAATCGGACAGTGGGTCATCCCGAGCCACATCACGCCTTTTCTTGGCACAGCGGTTGCGCTCACCATCTCGTTTATCTTAACGATGTGGTTTTTTCGCGACGGCAGGCGCGCTCGCGAAGCCGGCTAAATCTCGCCTTGCTGGAGGGCGAGGCTCTTGCCGAGCCTTATCGTTGCGAGGGAGGTAGTGACGGAAGCAATGTCCCTCGTGTGTGCAGGAGATTGCTTCGCGATTCCGTCGTGCCCCATGACACATGGGAACCGGATTATAGAGATACTTTTATCGCAGGAACAGGGCGATGCAACGCATCAATAAGTTACATCTCGCGCTACTCGCTGGCACGGTACTGCTGACAGTGCCCTGGCTGAGTGTAGCGTTCAGGGCGCACCCTTCGGCGATAATGACCGTATTGCTGTCCGGTCTGGCGATACTGGGTGCGGCGTTTCTCATCTCGTGGTCGGCGGAGCTGGCGCAGTTCGACGTGTCGCGCTCGCTGGCAATGGCGTTGCTGGCATTGATTGCGGTGTTGCCCGAGTATGCGGTGGATATCTACCTGGCATGGAAGGCGGCTCACCATCCGGAGTACATTCCCCTCGTCGCGGCAAACATGACGGGTGCAAACCGCCTGCTGGTGGGCATCGGCTGGTCGGCGGTGGTGTTTCTGGGCTGGATGGCGCTGCGCAGGCAAGGTAAGCTGCCATCAAACGGTCAGATACCGATTGAGCCTGTTCTTGCTATCGAGGTCACTGTGCTCATCGTTGCGACACTGTACTCTCTGCTGCTGCCGCTCAAAGCCACCACTACTGTATGGGATGCGGCGATATTCGTGCTGATGTTTGCTGGATATGTCTGGTTGGCAGGGCGTGCACCCCATATCGAGCCGGAGCCGGCGGGACCGGTAGCCACGCTTGCCGAACTCCCCAAAGGGTGGAGGCGTGCGGCATACGTGCTGATGTTCCTGTACTCCGGCTTTATCATCCTGATAGCCACCGAGCCATTCACCGAAGGGCTGATCCATCTGGGCAAAAGCTTTGGTATCAGTGAGTTTCTGCTGATTCAGTGGCTTGCGCCTCTGGCTTCGGAGTCGCCGGAGATGATTATCCTGTGCTACTTCGCGCTGCGCGGGCATGTGGCATCCGCCATGTCGGCAATCATCTCTTCCAAAATCAACCAGTGGACGCTTCTCATCGGCTCTCTGCCCGTCATCTACTCGCTCTCCGCGGGGCATATCTCCTTCCTGCCTCTGGAACCGCGCCCTCGTGAGGAGGTGTTACTCACGGCGGCACAATCGCTGTTTGCCTGCTCGGTGATCGCTAATCGTTTCTTCAGCAGGCTGGAGGCGTTGCTGCTGTTTGTGCTGTTTGCCGCGCAGCTGCTGATACCCAGCGTGGCGGTGCGCTACGGCTTCACCGTGCTCTACTTCGTACTGGCGATAGGATGGCTGTTCGCCTACCGCCGTGAAGTGAGTGTGAATCTGCGCATCTTCCTGCGTTTGGCGAAGCGGTTGCCCGTGCCCGAGGAGGTGCACTGATGCGTCGCCTGCTCTGGGCGCGTGGGCTGGGCATTCTGCTGGTGCTGACGATGGAGATTGCCATATTCAGCATCCTGACCCAGCGTCCAGACCGCCCGAATCCGATGCTGGATGCCTCCAACCTGCTTGCCACCGTGCGCGACATGACCGTTCTCGCCACCGCTGCGCTCGGCTCGTGCGTCATCATTATCTCCGGCGGGATAGACCTGTCGGTGGGCTCCTGCATTGCGCTGACCTCGGTGGTGACTGCCTACGCGATTGTGTCAGGTTACTCACCTGTGGTGGCGTCTGCGCTGGGTATCATGACGGCGACAGCGATGGGGCTTCTCTCGGCAACCTTCATCACGCGAGCCAAGCTACCTCCTTTCATCGCTACACTGGGCATGATGAGCATTGCGCGCGGGCTGGCATACCTGATTACCAAAGGCGCCACCATCCCTATTCCGGACTCGGCTTTCACGCGCGGGCTGGGCAGCGGCATGATACCGCTGCCGCGTGTGTCGGTGCCGGTGCCGGTGGTGTTACTGCTGGTGTGTGCACTGGTGTTTCATCTGTTTCTCACGCGCACGCGCTGGGGACGCGAGATATATGCGCTGGGCGGCAACGAGGAAGCCGCGCGTTTGTCGGGTGTGCCGATAAGGCGTCTGAAGTACCTCGTGTACGCGCTGGGCGGGCTGATGGCTGGGCTGGCAGGGGTGATATTTACCGCGTACTACGGCACCGGTCAATCGACTGCAGCGATGGGCTGGGAGCTGGACGCCATCGCGTCGGTGGTGATTGGCGGGGGTAGTCTGTCGGGTGGACGTGGCTCGATAGGGGGAACCTGTATCGGTGCGCTCATCCTTCAGGTACTGCGCAGCGGTCTGGCGATGGTGGGCGCATCCGACTATAACCAGCTCATCATCGGCGCGGTGGTGATTGCGGTGGTGGCGTTTGACCAGGTGACGGGAAGGCGTCGCATGGGAATGGGTTGACCAGCTGGTTTGAACGTTCTACACATGCGCTTAGTGTATCATCTACAAAGAGAAGATTATTCTTGTATTTGCAAGACAATGACACTAGAGAGGGGATGCCTCCAAGCAACACTGCTTCACAGCACGATGGTATTCCTCTATACCCCAACCCATCTGTTCCCACTGCGCACGCTGTGCCTCCGTCATCTCTCAGTCGTCCGTCGCCCAGTATGCCACGTCTTCGTTGCAGGAAACTGTCCGAAATACTTGGACCAAACCGAACGCCTTCAGAGGAACTATCCGCCCCTGCGCACCGATCTCTACCGCGCCCAGAGGCACGTCCCCTTTCCCGTCGGGGTTGCTCTTGAGCCTCGTCACAAAGTGCCAGCCCAAAGCGCGTATCGCCTTCAGGTTCTCTACCCCAGAATACCAACTCATACTTCGGTGTGAAACCGCGAGCGTGCGCTACCCCAAGCATCGCCCGAAATCACCCGTTCTTCGTCTCTCTCTTGGTATACACCCGATAGTCACAGGGAACGAGCGCCTCCCCTTGTGTGCACAGCAACCTCAACAGGCAAATGCCTTGGACCACGCGACGATGTTTGCCACTCCAGTGGTCACAGACCCACTCCATCTGCTGCGCATAGGGCTGGTCTAAGATGGTGTCGTCGTATCCCCTTCTGCTTGTGTATCCACTGCTGTGCTGGCTGCCACAACGCCTCCGTATCGGTGCCAGCAGGCGGGTGAAGGCATCGTGCGCGGCTGTGCCCTGTGTCTCGGGTTGGCATGGGGCGGCTTGGGTGCAGGTGAACACCCTTTGGCTGGCGATGAGGAAGTGGATGTAGTCCGTGTCATCAGGTTTGGGTGGGTTCACGCTGGTTCACTCCTGTTGACGGGATTGGCATGGTTGTGTTAGTCTGATACTCACCAAAAGGAGTTGACGTCAACTGCGTAACTCCTAAGGGGTGACACAGTGGAGCCGATAACAACAACGTGTCCCTTTGCCGGCCGCTGGCAATGGGATCTACACTTGCGTCTGCTGGCCCGAAGTAAGCTGAGCATGGGTGATACTGGGAGGTGGCGGGCGTGAAGTACTGTGACGTGTGTGGAGCAAACCTTCTGCCTGGGGCACGGTTCTGTACCCAGTGTGGGAATCCGGTTGCGGAGGTGCGACTGGCCCGGCGGAGGCGCTGGTGGATCTGGGTCGTGGGAGCGGTGGCCACAGTCGCAGCGGCAGTAGGGGTGTACTGGTTCGGGGTGAAGGGTTCGGAAGAACTCCTCTTGGTCACAGGAGACGCTGGAGGCAATGTGAGCGTCTGGCGGGCCCAAGACGGCAAGCGTCTCTGGACCGGGCAACACGAGCTCTGGGTGTGGGAGGTGGCCTTTTCCCCGGACGGGCAGCTGGTGGCCTCGGGCTCTAAAGACCACACGGTGCGGGTGTGGCGGGCCCAAGACGGCCAGCTTCTCTGGACCGGGCGACACAAGGACATAGTGGGGTCGGTGGCCTTTTCCCCGGACGGGCAGCTGGTGGCCTCGGGCTCTAAAGACCACACGGTGCGGGTGTGGCGGGCCCAAGACGGCCAGCGTCTCTGGACCGGGCAACACGAGGACTGGGTGCTTACGGTGGCCTTTTCCCCGGACGGGCAGCTGGTGGCTTCGGGCTCTTTTGACGAGACGGTGCGGGTGTGGCGGGCCCAAGACGGCCTGCTTCTCTGGACCGGGCAACACGAGGGCGGGGTGGAGTCGGTGGCCTTTTCCCCGGACGGGCAGCTGGTGGCTTCGGGCTCTTTTGACGCCACGGTGCGGGTGTGGCGGGCCCAAGACGGCCAGCTTGTCTGGCGTGGGCAACACGAGGGCGCGATGTGGGGGATGTTGTCGGTGGCCTTTTCCCCGGACGGGCAGCTGGTGGCTTCGGGCTCTGATGACCACACGGTGCGGGTGTGGCGGGCCCAAGACGGCCAGATTCTCTGGACCGGACAACACGAGGCCTGGGTGTGGGAGGTGGCCTTTTCCCCGGACGGGCAGCTGGTGGCCTCGGGCTCTTTTGACGAGACGGTGCGGGTGTGGCGGGCCCAAGACGGCCAGCTTCTCTGGCGCGGGCTACACGAGGGCGGGGTGTGGTCGGTGGCCTTTTCCCCGGACGGGCAGCTGGTGGCTTCGGGCTCTGATGACAACACGGTGCGGGTGTGGCGGGCCAAAGATGGGCAGCTTGTCTGGCGCGGGCAACACGAGGACAGGGTGGAGTCGGTGGCCTTTTCGCCCGGACGGGCAGCTGGTGGCCGCGGGCTCTTTAGACCACACGGTGCGGGTGTGGCGGGCCCAAGACGGCAAGCGTCTCTGGGTCAGATGATGCCCCGACGCTAACAATTGCGTTTGCACGCACAACAAGGTGCTGGCGAGAGCGTCTCGCCGGGATCTTGGGGCTGCGGCGGGAAGGTGGTGCTCCTCCACCGGATCGGGCCTCTGCAACTGCCCAGCCCGGCCAGAAAGTGGCGCCACCCTTAACGATGGGACAGAGGTAGGAGTGACGCAGTTGGCTGCACGACAGAGAGGGGATGCCTCCAAGCAACACTGCTTCACAGCACGACGGTATTCCTCTATACCCCAACCCATCTGTTCCCACTGCGCACGCTGTGCCTCCGTCATCTCCAGGTCGTCCGTCGCTCAGTATGCCACGTCTCCGTTGCAGGAAACTGTCCGAAATACTTGGACCAAACCGAACGCCTTCAGAGGAACTATCCGCCCCTGCGCACCGATCTCTACCGTGCCCAGAGGCACGTTCCCTTTCCCATCGGGGTTGCTCTTGAGCCTCGTCACAAAGTGCCAGCCCAAAGCGCGTATCGCCTTCAGGTTCTCTACCCCAGAAGACCAACTCATACTTCGGTGTGAAACCGCGAGCGTGCGCTACCCCAAGCATCGCTCGAAATCACCCGTTCTTCGTCTCTCTTTTGGTATACACCCGATAGTCACAGGGAACGAGCGCTTCTCCTTGTGTGCACAGCAACGTCAACAGGCAAATGCCTTGGACCACGCGACGGTGTTTGCCACTCCAGTGGTCACAGCCCCACTCCATCTGCGGCGCATAGGGCTGGTCTAAGATGGTGTCGTCGTATCCCCTTCTGCTTGTGTATCCACTGCTGTGCTTGCTGCCACAACGCCTCCGTATCGGTGCCAGCAGGCGGGTGAAGGCATCGTGCGCGGCTGTGCCCTGTGTCTCGGGTTGGCATCAGGCGGCTTGGGTGCAGGTGAACACCCTTTGGCTGGCGATGAGGAAGTGGATGTAGTCCGTGTCATCACATTTGGGTGGGTTCACGCTGGTTCACTCTTGTTGACGGGATTGGCATGGTTGTGTTAGTCTGATACTCAGCAAAAGGAGTTGACGTCAACTGCGTAACTCGTATTAGTTATAGACGTAATGACCGACTACAACACAGCGACACGGAAGGGCTTTCTCTGACGCTGGCGCAGACAAAGGAAGGCGAGACGTAGTGTCTTATTACTTTGTCCCCTCACCAAGCTGTTAGGTGGGTAGGTACGTCCCTGCTGAGTGTGGTAGATGAGTTGGGGGGAGTATAGCTGGCGAGCAGGCATTTCCCTCGCTCCTAGCTGATTGACGCAACAACCATTGAAAGGAGGCTGAAACGTGCGCTACTGGTGCAGGGAGTAAGGTATTGCTACGCCGCCCGCGCCGCTTCCTCTACGCCCACCCACTTCGCCAGCATCTCCGCCAGGCGGTCGCGTTTGACGGGCTTGCTCAGGTAATCATCCATGCCCGTTTCCAGGCAAGCACGGCGGTCGCTCTCCATCGAGTGGGCGGTCATGGCGATAATGATGCGGTGTTCCCCGGTGGCGCGTTCCGCTTCGCGAATACGGCGGGTGGCTTCGTAACCATCCATCTCCGGCATCTGCACGTCCATCAGGATGATGTCGTACTCGCCGGTCAGTGCTTTTTGCACCGCTTCCGCTCCGTTAACGGCGACGTCCACAGAGCAGCCGAGCGACTCCAGCATCTTCACCGCCACCAGACGGTTGACCTCGTTGTCCTCCGCCAGTAATACATAGCAATGGGTGAATCTGGGGAAGGTGGAGAGCGTTGAATCTTTCGACTGGTATACCTCTTCTGCTATTGGCAGGGTCAGGTGCACCCAGAAGGTGCTGCCCCTGCCCAGTTCGCTTTGCACGCCCATCTGCCCACCCATCATCTCCACCAGCTTCTTGCTGATAGCCAGTCCCAGTCCGGTGCCACCGTATTTACGAGTGATAGACCCGTCCGCCTGAGTGAACTCTTCGAAGATGCGCGACAGGCTTTCGGGTGCAATGCCGATGCCGGTGTCGCTGACGCTGATTCGCAGTTTCGCCTGTCGACCATCTCCCGTATCTGTTTCTCCCAGGTACTCCAGTGCGATAGTGATGCTGCCTTGCTCGGTAAATTTCACTGCGTTGTTCACCAGGTTGTTCAGTATCTGGCGGATGCGCAGGGCATCGCCCACCACCGCGCGCGGTGTATCGGGCGCAATGTGCGTGTACATCTCCAGCCCTTTGTCCTTTGCCGAGGAGACGAACAGCGCGGCGACCTCTTCCACCATTTGAACAGGGTCAAATGGCTCAGGATGGAGCATCATGCGCCCGGACTCTATCTTGGAGAGGTCCAGAATGTCGTTGATAATACCCATCAATGTGTTCGCGCTGCCGCGTATGAGGCTCAGGTATTCGCGCTGTTCGGCACCGAGCGGGGTATCTGCCAGCAGGTCCAGCATTCCGATGATGCCGTTCATGGGCGTGCGGATTTCGTGGCTCATGTTAGCGAGGAACTCGGACTTGGCGCGGCTTGCAGACTCGGCCACCTCCGCCAGGCGTGTGGCTTCCGCCAGTGCGTCCTGCAGCTGTGCGTTCATTTCGGCGAGCGTTTCTACCATCTTGATGCGCTCGATAGCGATGCCAGCGATATGGGTGACCACCTCCGCCAGCTGCTGCTCACCCTCGGCGGGATAATGCTTGGAGGAGTAATAGGCAGCAAACACCCCCAGCACCTGCCCGTTGCTCGATCGGATGGGCAGCGAGTAGGATGCGGCGACACCTGTTGCCTCAATCACGTGCCGCAAACTGTACCACAGGGGGCTGATGCTGGTATCGGGCACGATAACCGGCTCGTTGCGGTAAGCAGCTGCTCCACTGGCAGAGGTGGTATTGCCGATAGGAAGCTCGTGCACCATGCGACGCAGGTTCTCATCGAAGCGGGGCGCCGCGAACAGCCGCAGCCGTCCACCTTCGGCAAGGAACACGGCGCAGCGTGTTCCGGGAAACATGGTTTCAAATTGCCGGCATAGTGAATCCATGAGCTGCATGAGAGGCTCGTTGCCAGCTACTTTCTCCAATACGTCCAGTTCGAACTCCAGCAACCCGGCGCGCGTGGTCATCCACTGGTTATACTCGGACTGGCGACGGGAATAGAAGACGGCGATCCCCGCACCCAGAGAGAGAAGGAGCGCGGCAAGGAGTGCAACGGATGCCGCCAGCTGTAATCCTTTCAACCGGTCTGCCAGTCGTGCGACAGGCATCTGGGCAACTACTGTCATCGGAACCCGCGTGGGCAGCGGGGCATACGCAGAGAGGTATCCGCTCCGCGATGTGTGGCTTCCCAGATGTTCTGCAACCGTGAGCCGAAAGCGCAGGGCGTTTGCCAGAGCCGGGGATGCAGGTACCAACGGACTGCTCGAAGGGGACGCGACTGTGCTGAACACCAGCTGAGGCTTGTCCTCGCGAAGGGTATAGACGTGAATGTCGTACATCCCTTCGGTCAGATGGTGCAGCCTGGCAAGCTCTGCACGCCACCTGGCGGGAACAGTGTCTTGCTGGGATGAAAACCCCTTTTCCCCTGTTGCCAGAGTGTTTGCCGCAAGCTTTGCGGTAAACAGCAGGTCTTCTCGCACCTCCTGAGCAACAAGGTCCTGGGCTTGGGTGTATATCGTACCGCCAGCAAGTAGTGTAATGGCAAGGGTTACCAGTGCAGACACCATGCCGAGCACTACCGCAGCGCGGTTACTGGTCGCACTCACGTGATGGCTCATGCTCCACACTCCTGTCACGTCGCTCATCTCGAAGCGACATCTCTCGCGCCGTGTGCGAGGAAGCGTCTGTCCTCCTGAGCAGGTTTTAAGATGTTCAATCCCATTATTGGAAAACATTGCAGTGTAATGCATACCTTTGATGAAAAACCCGTAAGACGTGCAGGGGAGGGGTTATCTCGGCGCAATTGACTTTTGGCAGCGTATTCTTCATAATGATGACAACGAGCGAATGAGCAAAGGGGGCACAGGGATGAACTGGAGTGACTTCATCGTCAAGTGGGTGCACGTCCTCAGTATTGTCACCGCTGTTGGGCTCACTCTCTTTCAGTACTTGGTGTTGCAGCCCGTGTTGCGTCGGGTGCAGGGTGTGCCCGACGAGTTCCTCAAAGCGGTGCAGCGGCGTATGGGCATGGTCATCGGTATCGCGTGGGTGCTCATCTGGGTAACCGGCATTTACAACCTCGTGGTGGTCATCCCCACAGTCAAGCCGAACTACCATCTTGTGCTGGGCGCCAAGATTCTTCTGGTGCTGGTGTTGTTCTTCATCTCCACCGCTCTGTCGCATCCCTCGTTAGCTTTTGAGGGCATTCAGCGTAACCGGGCGAAGTGGGTGGCACTGGCAGCGTGGCTGGGCATTGTGGTTATCGTTCTCTCTGCCACGATGAACATGATGCGCTTGAAAGGGGTGGCGCTGAAAGAGTTGCCTGTCCCTACACAGGTGCAGCAGCAACCTTCTAGCTCGCCACCCCCATAGACGGAGCCAGAGTTTCACCCAGACCGTCCGGAGGAAGCTTACCCGCTTCCGTACCGTCGTTTGCGTCGCTGGGCAACGCCGCTGCGGTATGCCTCGCGTTCCACCGCTTTCGCGACCGCCTCCGCCACCCGGCGGTCAAACACGCTGGGCACGATGTAGTCCTCGTGCAGCTCAGAGGGCTTAATGACCCCCGCGATGGCTCGCGCCGCCGCCAGTTTCATCTCTTCGGTCACGCGCTTCGCCCTGCTGTCCAGCAATCCCCGGAAGAAGCCGGGGAAGCACAGTACGTTGTTAATCTGGTTCGGATAGTCCGAACGCCCAGTTGCGATGATGCGGGCGACGCCCATGATCTCCTCCGGCATAATCTCGGGCACCGGATTCGCCATCGCAAACACAATAGGCTCCTTTGCCATCCGGCGCACGTCGTCCACGCTGAGCGTGTTCGGCGCAGAAACGCCGATGAACACATCCGCGCCTTCTATCACCTCATGCAGGCATCCCCGAAGGGCGCGTGGATTGCTCACCTCGGCAATGGCGATTTTGGCGGGGTTCATGTGCTCTGTCCTGCCCCGGTAAATCGCTCCAGCACGGTCGCACAACACGATGTCGGAGACGCCTGCTCGCAGCAGCAGTCTGGTGATAGCCACTCCCGCCGCGCCCGCGCCGTTAATCACTACCTTCAGCGACTCCAGCGGCTTGTTGACAATGCGCAGGGCGTTCTGCAGTGCCGCCAGGGTCACTACCGCTGTGCCGTGCTGGTCGTCGTGGAAGACGGGGATGTCCAGCCGTTGTATCAATCGCTCTTCCACCTCAAAGCAACGAGGCGCAGCGATATCCTCCAGATTAATGCCACCGAACACCGGGGCGATGTACTCCACCGTTTTCACAATCTCATCGGTATCCTGCGTGTCCAGCGCTATCGGGAAGGCGTCTACTCCGCCCAGCTCCTTGAAGAGCATCGCCTTACCTTCCATCACGGGCAGCGATGCCGCCGCACCAATATTGCCCAGTCCCAGCACCGCCGACCCGTCGGTGACCACTGCCACCGTGTTGCGCTTGATGGTCAGGTTGAACACGTCCTCGGGGTGTGCTATGATGGCTTCACACACCCGCGCCACCCCCGGCGTGTACGCCATCGACAGGTCGTCGCGCGTGCGGAGGGGAATCTTGGGCTGCACCGAGATCTTGCCTCCCAGATGCAGCAGGAAGGTGCGGTCGGAGTGTTTGACCACCCTCACACCGGGTGTCTGGCGCAGTCTCTTCAAGATAGCCTGGGCGTGCTCGATACCGCTGGCATAGATGGTAAAGTCACGGGTAATCACGTTGCTGCTCATGCGCACAATGTCCACGGCGCCGATGCTGCCACCCTCTTCGCCGATGAGCGAGGCGATTTTGCCCAGCATCCCCGGCTCATTCGCATACTCTAGGCGCACCGTGAAGCTGTAACTGGGACTCACGTGGGATGTCGCTTCTGTCATCTCCAAGCCCTCCTCGTTGAGGGGTATCACTCTATATTGCGACAGGGTAGGGAAGAGTTCCTGCGCAGATGCTTGGGATGAACAAAGGGAGCCGCCATTTGACAGAGCTAGCCTTTTTGGGGATAATCTATCTCTGTCATACGAAACAGGAGGAGTACCGATGCGCTTTGGAACGAAGGCGATACGAGCGGGACAGGAGCCAGACCCCATCACGGGGGCGGTAGTGCCTGCTATCCATCTGGCTTCCACCTACGTGCAGGCGAAAGTAGGCGAGCTGAAATCGGGCTGGGAGTACGCTCGCTCGGGCAACCCTACTCGTGGTGCACTGGAAAGGAGTATCGCGGCGCTGGAAAACGCCGAGTATGGGCTGGCATTCGCCTCCGGCATGGCAGCAGAGACGGCGGTTACCTCGCTGGTGCGCAGCGGAGAGCACATTCTGGCGACCAAAGACATCTATGGGGGAACCTTCCGCCTGCTGCGTCACCTGCGCGAGAAGTACGATGTCCAGTCCACGTATGCCGATTTTACCAACCTGAACCGCCTGGAGGAGGCGTTTACCCCGCAGACGCGGCTGGTGTGGATCGAAAGCCCCTCCAATCCCACACTGGTGGTAGTGGACATCGCCGCTATCGCGGAAATCACCCATCGCCACAACGCGCTGCTGGTGGTGGACAACACCTTCGCCAGTCCCTACCTGCAAACCCCACTGGACCTCGGCGCGGATATCGTGCTGCACAGCACCACCAAGTACATCGGCGGGCACAGCGACCTCATCGGGGGGGCGGTGGTCACCCGTGACCCCGAACTGTATGAAAAGCTCTACCGCTATCAGAACGATTTCGGCGGTGTGCCCAGTCCCTTTGACTGCTGGTTAACCCTGCGGGGCATCCGCACGCTGCATGTGCGTATGGAAGCGCACTGTCGCAACGCGCTGGCGGTGGCGCAGTTTCTGGAAAGCCATCCCCAGATAGAGTGGGTGCGCTATCCGGGCTTACCTTCCCATCCTCAGCATGAGCTGGCGCGCAAGCAGATGCGCCACGGGTTCAGCGGCATGATCGCCGTCGGCGTGAAGGGAGGAGCGGAGGCAGCGCAGCGATTTTGCGAGGGCACGAAGATTTTCAATCTGGCGGAGAGCCTGGGCGGAGCGGAGTCACTCATCGGATACCCGCCGAAGATGTCGCACGCCTCGATGAGTGCAGAGGAGCGTGCCTGGTGTGGTATCCCCGATAATATGGTGCGCCTCTCCGTCGGTCTGGAGGATGTCAACGATCTGATAGAAGACCTCCAGCAGGCACTGGAAGCGGTGTAGGTATCTTTCTATCCGGGGGCGAACCTCCTGGTAATCTGGTTGAGCCCCCACCCCTATAGTAGTTCGTCTGGCGGGATACTTGCTATCCCATGTGGGGGGCGAGCCTCCTGCTGAGCCGTTGGTGTTGGAACCGAACCCCATGCCCCCCTTCTCTGCGAGGGAAGGAGGAACCACCATCGTCCCTCTCCTCACAGCAGAGGGGACAGGAGTGAGGTTGGTCTTGCTGGTAGTTGCATCTTAATCTTGACTAAGGGTATACTTCTTATCAGATTTAGTAACGCTAGAGGTTGATGTGATGAGTGCCTGCGCCCATCTGGTGCGCCCAGTGGAACCCACTACAGCCGAGGCGAGTATCGAGCAGCTTATCGGCAACACGCCTCTGATCCGCCTGCGGAGGGTGGCTGCACATCTTGCGCCTGCGGTGGAGGTGTACATCAAAGCGGAGTGGTTCAACCCGGGTGGTTCGGTGAAGGACCGACCGGCGTGGAACATGATTCGCGTCGCCGAACAGCAGGGACTGTTGACACCCGATAAAATCATCATTGACGCCACTTCGGGCAACACGGGCATTGCCTACGCGATGATCGGTGCAGCACGGGGCTACAAGGTACAGCTGTGCCTGCCTGCCAACGCCAACGCCGAGCGCAAAAGGATGCTGCGAGCCTTCGGTGCAGAATTGATACTTACCGACCCGCTCGAGCAAACTGACGGTGCCATCCGCAAAGTGCAGCAGATGGTGGAGTCAGCCCCCGACCGCTACTTCTACCCTGACCAGTACAACAACCCAGCCAACTGGCAGGCGCACTACTACGGCACCGGTGTGGAAATCTGGCAGCAGACGGATGGGCGCGTAACACATTTTGTGGCGGGCATGGGCACCACGGGCACGCTCATGGGCACAGGAAGGCGACTGAAGGAGTATAATCCTGAGGTACGGCTGATTGCCGTGCAGCCTGATAGTCCGTTTCACGGTCTGGAAGGGCTGAAGCATCTGCAAACAGCCATGGTGCCGGGCATCTACGACCCCACCGTGCCCGACGAGGTCGCAGAGGTCTCCACCGAGCAGGCGCACGCGATGGCGCGTCGGCTGGCGCGAGAGGAAGGGTTGTTTGTAGGCATCTCTGCGGCGGCGGCGGTGTGCGTCGCGCTGCGGGTGGCGGAGCAACTTTCTGGTGGTGTGGTCGTGGCGATGGCGCCCGATGGGGGCAGCCGCTACATTACCGACCCGCTCTGGGAGGAGGAAGGGTGATGCTGTCGATTGCTCCAGAACATGCGTCACAGATTCGCCAGCATGCGAAACAGGAGTATCCGCACGAGTGTTGTGGGGCATTGCTGGGACAGGTGGTGGGCGAAGAGGTGCGATGGGTGGAAGAGGTCATACCTATCGTCAACGAGCAGCAGGAGAACCGCGAGCGACGTTTCCTCATCACGCCCCAGCAGATGATGCAGCTGGAACGGCAGGCGGTGCAGAAGGGGCTCCAAGTGCTAGGCTTCTACCATTCCCATCCCGACCATCCTGCCCGTCCCAGCGAGTACGACCGCGAAAACGCTCTCCCCTGGTACTCCTACCTGATTCTCTCGGTGCAGAAGGGGAAACCCGCCGAGATGCACTGCTGGCGATTGCTGGACGACCGTAGCGATTTCGAGCGCGAACAGATGCAAATCAGAGGTCTCTGAACGAGGTGAACCGATGGCAGTAACCGTATGGATACCGAGTGCGTTGCAGGCGTACGCTGGCAACCAGAGCGAAGTACAGGTGCAAGCCAGCACGGTCGGAGAGGCTTTGCAAGCGCTCACCGAAGCCTACCCCGACCTGCGCAAACACCTGTACAACGAGCAGGGCAAGCTGCGCTCCTTTGTGAACGTGTACCTGGGCGAGGAGGACACCCGCTACTTGCAGGGACTGGAAACGCCCGTGAAGGACGGCGACCAGCTGATGATCGTGCCCTCCATCGCAGGGGGCAGCCCCGCTGTAGCGGAAGAGGTAACGCTGGACAACGAGGAGATACTGCGCTACAGCCGGCATCTCATCCTGCCCGACGTGGCGATGGAGGGGCAGCTCAAACTCAAAGCGGCGAAGGTGCTGTGCGTGGGCGCAGGGGGGTTGGGTTCTCCGCTGGCGCTGTACCTGGCGGCAGCGGGCGTAGGCACTATCGGTCTGGTAGACTTCGACATAGTGGATTTCACCAACCTGCAGCGACAGGTGCTGTACACCACTGAGGACGTCGGGCGCCCCAAGCTGGAGGTCGCGAAGGAACGCCTGCAAGCAATGAACCCGCATATCCAGATACGCACCTACGAGACGCGTCTCACCCGCGACAATGCGCTGGACATCCTCGCTGACTACGATATCGTCGTGGATGGTACCGACAACTTCGCCACACGTTATCTGGTGAACGACGCCTGCGTGCTGTTAGGCAAGCCCAATGTGTACGGCTCCATCTTCCGCTTCGAGGGACAGGCTTCGGTGTTCTACGCGAAGGAGGGACCCTGCTACCGTTGCCTGTATCCTGAACCCCCGCCGCCCGGTCTGGTTCCGAGCTGTGCCGAAGGGGGGGTGCTGGGCGTACTGCCCGGCGTCATCGGCACGATACAGGCGATGGAGACCATCAAGCTCCTTCTGGGCAAGGGCGAGCCGCTCATCGGGCGACTGCTGCTGTTCAACGCGCTGAAGATGCAGTTCCGCGAGCTGAAGCTGCGCAAGAACCCCAACTGCCCTGTGTGCGGTGAACACCCCATCCTTCGCGAACTGATTGACTACGAAGAGTTCTGCGGAGTACGCGGCACAGAAGAGGCTCCTGCTGAAATCGTGGAAGAGATAACCCCCACCGAACTCAAGCGCAGGCTGGATGCTGGTGAAGACATTTTCCTGCTGGACGTCCGCGAACCCGTGGAGTGGCAAATCTGCCGTCTGGACGGCGCGGTGCTGATACCGATGAACACCGTCCCCGCGCGCATGCACGAGCTGGACTCCGCAAAGGAGATGGTAGTGTACTGCCGTTCGGGCAAGCGCAGTGCACACATTGTTGCCTTCCTGAAAGCGGCGGGCTTTCGCAAAGTGAAGAATCTGCAGGGCGGCATCCTGCAGTGGTCGGATGAAGTAGACCCCACCGTGCCCAAATACTGAAAAAAAACGCCCCTTCTCCCGAAAAGGAGAAGGGGCATCCCACACAAAGGGTTACGGCACCCACTGGCTGAAGACCATGTCCCTGTCTTTCTGCGACAGGTGGCAGTTCGCGCACTGCTCCACCGGGTTCGTCACCAGCTTTTTGCCACTGGCGTCCCACGCTTGCCAGCCCCAGCCGTAACTGCGCGCATAGCGTTTACTGTCTTTCACCATAATGGCGGTCACCTTCTTTTTGCCCGCCACGTACATGCCGTCCACGTCTTTCGCCTCGTACAGCACGAACACGATCGCGCTGCCGTCGGGGAACTGTTTGCCGTTGCGCCTGTACACGGCGGCAGCTTTGTCGTTAGCGTAGATGTGGTGCACCCCGCCGAAGGGGTCGAACAGCGGATGCTGGTCGCTGTAGATGACGCCTGTGGTGATATGCGTCCAGTTGCGCCAGCCGGCTGGCAGGCGTTCGGGTGTGGGGGCGTTTGCCTGTTGTGCCTGCAGGGCGATGACCCCCACTGCACTCGCAGCGATCACGCTGAACCAGAAGAACCGTCTCATTGTGCTTCACCTCCTTATTACAGAATATGCAGTAAAGTCACTTCACTTTGCAAGAGGTTACGAAAAAGTAAGGTGGTTACTTTTCGGTAAGGGTACGTGTGGGGAGACAGGAACCTCTGGTTCCCTCCGAGAACAACAGGCATGGCAAATCATCTCAACGAAGAAATGGAGGCTCGCATGAACCCTTTGACCCTTTCCACCCTGAAGGCGCTCACGTTGCGCCGTGACGCACGCACGAAGCGCGTCTCCAGCTATGACAGGACCGGCGGCAACGCCGATGCCTGGCATATCCCTGTGGGAGAGACCGCTACGTTAGCGGACATCTCCGGTGCAGGGTGTATCACCCATATCTGGTTCACCGTTTCTTGCAAAGACCGTGACTACCTGCGCAAAACCCTGCTGAAGATATTCTGGGACAACGAAGCCGAGCCGAGCGTGTACGTGCCATTAGGCGATTTCTTTGGGCTGGGGCACGGCATCGCACAATCGTTTGTCTCCGCGCCACTGGCAACCGTTGCACCGGCGGAGATGGAGGGCAAACGCGGCGGCAATATGGCGATGAACAGCTACTGGCAGATGCCCTTTGCCGAGCGGGCGGTGATACAGATAGTGAACGAGTGCGACGAGCCCATCCGCGCGTTTTACTTCTATATCGATTACGAAGAGTACGATTCGCTGCCGGAAGATGTACTGCGCTTCCACGCCCAGTACCGGCAGGAGACGCCGACGCGAGGGATCCAAGGCGAACTGGGCAGACAGGGCATCGATATCGGCACACTCTTCAGCGAGCCGAACGTCGACGGCAAGGAGAACTATGTGATTCTGGAAGCGGAGGGCGCGGGACACTACGTGGGATGCGTGCTCTCAGTGCATAACATCGACCCCAACGTGGACGGCTTGACCTGGTGGGGCGAGGGCGATGATATGTTCTTCATCGACGGGGAAGAGCTGCCCTCGCTACACGGCACCGGTTCGGAAGACTACTTCTGCCACGCCTGGGGGATGCACGACAGGGCGTATCCGTATGCGGGCACGTCCATCTGGGAGCACGACCCGCGCTATCCCGGACGCCACAAGTGCACCAGCTACCGTTTCCATATCCAGGACCCGGTGGTGTTCACCCGTTCGCTGAAGGTGACCATTGAGCACGGGCACGCCAACCTGCAGAACAACGACTATTCCAGCGTGGCGTTCTGGTACCAGACCGAACCGCACAAACCCCATCCGCCCATGCCAGGCAAATGGGAACGCTGCGCCCGACCGGATACGTTATTGAGGTAGATACCTCTGGAGGGGCACGCTCCATCATGTCCGAAGTGGGGTCACGACGGAGTGTGATCCTCCAGAGGCTGTTCTTATGGTTTGGAGAGCATCATCTTGAGGGCAATGGCAAGCAGGGCGATACCGAAAAGACGCGAAAGCGTCGTGTTAGAGAGGTGAACAGCAAGTTTTGCACCCAGCAAGCCACCCACCAAAAAGCCCGCTCGCTGTGTGCCATTCGGCAGGAGCATTTTCCACGAGGTGGCGAATCCGACAACTGAAAATCTTCCACGCGGAGGGCTTCGCATGAAACTGGCATGTCAGGAAGGCATGGCGCCGGGCGGCACCCTGCAAGAGAAGCTGGATCACCTGGCGCAATACGGATACGAGGGTATTGAGTTCTGGGGAGCGCAGTTTATCGACGCCGACGCAGGCGGAATGCGCAAGGAGCGTGTGGCGGAGGTGCGTCGCCTCACCGAGAACCACCCGGTTAAGCCGAGCACGATCTGCGCAGGCTACCGAGGCGCGTTGCTGGATGCCGACCGTCGTGAGCGTGAGCAAGCGGTGCAGGATATCGAAACCCTGCTGTACGCCGCAGGCGAAATCGGCGCGACGGGCGTGATTGTGGTGCCCATCTTCGGCGCGCCGCGCATCCCAGACCTTACACCGTATGCATCCGCCGTGCAGCTGGAAACCGAACTGCTGTGCAAACTGCTGGAGCCGCTGAGCAAAGTCGCCGAAAAGGCAGGCAGTGTGATCCTGCTGGAACCGCTCAACCGCTACGAGACACACTACATGAACCGGCTGGAGCAGGCGGTGGACATCTGCCAGCGTGTGGGGGCATCGCACCTGAAGCTCATGGCGGACTTCTTCCACATGAGCATCGAGGAGCGCGACATCCCCGCCGCGATACGGAGCGCGAAAGGCTATCTCGCGCATGTGCACCTCGCCGATAGTACACGCCTGCTGCCTGGCTACGGGCATACCGACTTTCGTTCGGGCTTCGCCGCGCTGAAGGAGATAGGCTTTGACCGCTACATGGCACTGGAGTGCGGCATCCCCGGCGACCCTCGTGAAGAGTTGCCGAAGTGTGCTCAATACCTGCGCGCGCAGATGCCATGAAAAGGCTCATCCTCGCGCATGATTTAGGCACGACTGGCAACAAGGCGGTGTTGATAGACGAGGACGGGCAACTGGTAGATGTTGCCTTCGCCTCCTACCGCACCGCCCATCCTGCCCCTCTTGCCGCCGAGCAGAATCCTGCCCACTGGTGGCGAGCGGTGGTGCGCTGCACGCGCCTCCTGCTGCAACGGGATGAGAGCCGCCGAAGCAGGCTGGAGGCTGTTGGTTTCAGTGGTCACATGAACGGTGTGGTGCTGGTGGACGAAGAGGGTGTTCCCCTTCGCCCCGCGCTCATCCACGCCGACATCCGCGCGCAGCAGCAGTGCGAACGACTGCGCCTGAGCATCGGAGAGGAGCGTTACTACACGATCACTGGCAACCGCATCGCACCTTTTTACTCCCTTCCGAAACTGATGATGCTGATAGAGCGCGAGCCAGAGGTGGTGCGGGGAGCACGCTGGATGATTCAGTGCAAAGACTACTGCGTGGGGCGCATGACCGGCAGGTGGGGCATCACGGACCCCTCCGATGCTTCCCTCACCGGTATCTACGACGTCAACCGCCTCAGGTGGAGCGAGCAGGTGGTGGATGCCAGCCGGATCTCTGCCAGCCTGCTGCCGGAGGTGGTCCCCTCTACCGACGTGGTCGGGCATGTGTCGCGCGAAGCGGCACGGGCGACCGGCTTACCCGAGGGGCTTCCTGTGGTGATGGGTGCGGGCGATGGGGCGTGTGCTACCGTTGGCGCAGGGGTGGTGGAACCCGGCGAGAGTTACACCTATATCGGTGGTACGGCGTGGACCTCCTGCCTGCGCGAGCGGTTCATCCCCGACCGAGCCATGCGCCTGACCACACTGATGGCAGCGCAACCTCGTCGCTGGGTGCAGTTCGGCACGGTGCAGTCGGCGGGGAGCGCGTGGGACTGGTTCGTGCGACTGTTCGGCAGAGGGGTGGGAACGGATCGGTTGCAGGAGGAAGCCTCTGCGGTCCCTGCCGGCAGCAGCGGTCTGGTTTTCCTGCCCTATCTGAGCGGGGAGCGTGCGCCCATATGGAACCCGCGTGCGAAAGGCGTCTTCTTCGGCTTGCACTCACACCACACACGGGCACATCTGGCGCGAGCGGTGCTGGAAGGGGTATCGTGTGCGCTGGAGAGTATCCTGCAGGTGATGCGTGAGCACGGAGCGATTGCCGAGTGCGTGCGCGTCGTGGGTGGGGGAGCGCGCAGTGACCTCTGGATGCATATCCTGGCGGATGTGTACGGATGTCCTGTAGAGATACCTCGCCATGCCGAGTCTATCACCGCTGTCGGCGCAGCGGTGATTGCGGGAGCAGGCGTAGGGCTGTTTGACGGCTTCGCCATCGCGAAGACGATTGCTGTATCGGAACGACGGATAGAGCCAGACGAGAGCCATCGCAGGATCTATGCGCCGCTGAGGTCGCGATACGCGGAACTGTACGGAGCGTTGAGAACGCTGTTTCTTTCTGCTTGACCTGTCTCCAGCTGCCAAGAAGCACTCACCGTGTCCAACAACACCACCGGAAACAGCATAAACTCCTCCGGCACCGTATACCCGAACCCCAGCAACTTCCACTGGGCAGTGTGGCTGAGGCTGCCGGTTTGCAGGTAGGTGTTTACCATCTGCTTTCTTGCTTGCAAGCGGTTCATGTGGGTCGCTTCCTGATAGGAAAGTTCCATCGCTGGCGTTCCTGCTTGCACTGTTTCCAGTAGGGGTGTATATCTGGGACGCTGGCTTTTTTGCATCTGGTAACAGTCTCCCGGCGCATTTACCTTTTTTGCGATGCTTGACGCATATAGCAAGACACGTTAAAATGAGTACGCAAGTCGCAGAGTGCCCAGCAGGATCAAACACCGCACATAGGGTTCCGCTCTGCAGCGCCTGTATTCTCTTGTGTGGAGGGATGAAGCCATGCAGACCGTTAGAAAGGGGTTGAACTCGGTTTGCGCCTGCAATTGGGTGTTTATACTTGCGTTTCTGTTAAGAACATGCCCTGTTGTGTGGGCGCAACCTCTTACTCCTCCTGTAGACAAAGCACAGGTAACCCAAGCTTTCGCTGCGTATAACGTAGGCAAAATGGGTAAATATCACACGGGTATTGATGTGTCTCCCATATCGTCCGACTACGCGGAGCGACGCGCGCAGACCGTGAAGGCTGTACAGAACGGCAAAGTCGCTCACATCTTCGGACTAAGGCTGCCTGATGGCAAGTGGTATGTACGCTGGTGGGATGGTAATCCAAAGGCATATCGGTGGGTGAGCGGTGCACAATATGTTCGAGCAAGTAGCAATCGAGGATTAGGTATCTGCGTCATCCTCGAACATGAAGGCTCGCCAAGAGTATACACCCTGTATGGGCATCTCGACGCAGTGCGAGCAAACCTGAAAATCGGCGACATGGTGCAGCAAGGCGACGAAATTGGCTTGGTGGGGAACTCTGGACAAGACTCTCAAGGTAGAGACTATCTACGCTTCTGCCCAGCTAAGCGACATGCGCATAGTAGCAAATGCCTGCAAGATGTGGATAGACAGAACATGGTCACAGAGCGGGAGGGTGGTTTCTCACCACACCTGCACTTTGAGGTAAAATATCAGTCAGTGCTTGGTGACTACTCCAACCAGCCAGGTACAGGAGAGGTAGGGTACACCTCCTACGACCCGTTCTATCCGCACCCTGATCGCCAGGCACGGTATTATGTTGATCCTCTTTTGTGGCTTTACGCCTCAAGAACATTCTCATCCTCCTACGTGCAGATTATCGAGCCAGTCAATGCCCGCATCGGTCCCGGCAACTATCCTCAAAGTACTAGCCTGGCATCTGGGCATAAGTTCAAGGCGTTAGCATCAGCAATCAGCGCGTGGCCTGCAGACAACACACTCTGGTACCTTGTAGAAGCAGTCGACGGTTCGCTCTTCCCGCATCCGGGGGAAGGCAAGGTGCCGCGTGTCTGGGTGTGCGAGGGTGCCGATGGCGAAAAATGGGTGCAGCTTCTTAGTATTCCCAACATTCGGCTATCCGTTAGTGCAGATAAGACTAACCTACTCCCTGAGGGAGTAGTAACGGTAAATGTTCAAGCCTTGAACACAGGCGATACTGACGCTGTAGATGTTAAGATTATCTGCCCTCTACCTTCTATGAGCTCCTATGTACCGGGTAGCTTGAGGGTGAACGGAGTGAGTTACCCAGATCCGGTTGCTGCTGGAGGGAAGTTCGAGGTTCTTGTGCCTCTGCTTCCAAAAGGGCAACAGGTCTTGATACAGTACAGAGTGATAATAAAAAAATAGAACCGTAGCCTGTGGTGGCTTGGCGGCCTCCTCCCACTGTTGCTCTAAACCCCGCAAACACCCCTCTGGGAGGCGGGTATGGGTGGTGGGTGTGTCATTGGGCAAGGCGTATGTGAATGAGGGGCATTTGTGGGAGGAGTGGGTTTAGGAGCGCGGTATGGGGATGGTGCTGGTGGGCATGTTGTTGGCGTGGGATGGCTTGTATGGTTACCGTGCTGGTTTGTTAGGGAAGTGGGAGTGTGTGGGTTGGTTGCCTGTGGTTCGTGCGCGGTAGGGTTTACACCAGCAGGTGCGTACGCCTTCCTTCCTGCTTGACTTTTCTTGACAGATGCTTTAATGTAGAAGTAGAAAATCTATTTCTGGTTGTTTTTTTACCGTGTTCGCATCATGGGAGGGTGTGCGATGAGAAAACGCATGCTAAACCACCTCGTGGTGTGGCTGGTTGTGTTGCTTGTGCTGCCCGCGTCGCTGGCGATAGCACAACGTCCGATAGACGAAGCAAAACGGCAACTTCTGGAGACAAGGTACCGCCCGAATCGTCCGCTTGTTGTCCCCGCAGGACGCCTGCTTTCTTCTTTGTCCCGCTCACGCCAGGGAGGGGACTGGATGCGACATGCTCTCTGGATGAAACCGGCGATATTCGCTACCCCGGGCGCGAGTGTGGTAGTCTCTCCGGATGGACAGTACCTGGCGGTTCCCACGCAGGGACTCGGACAGGTAGGTATCTACCGTATCGCAGAGGCGAGGTGGGTGCGTTTTATCCTGGGACACTCTGGCGAGATAACGTGTCTGGCATTCTCACCCGACGGGCAGTTGCTCGCGACAGGCAGTAATGACCACACGGTCAAGATATGGCGGGTTTCCGATGGTAGTCTGGTACGCACGCTGTCCGGGCATCCCGACGAGAGGTACTACTGCGTGGCTTTCTCTCCTGACGGGCAAATGCTGGCTTCCGGCACAGAGTCCGGTGCCATCCGTATCTGGGACGTTTCCAGCGGGAGCATCGTGCGAACGCTCACGGAGCCAGACTTGATGCCGGCAACCCTTGCTTTTTCGCCGGACGGGCAGTTTCTGGTGGCAGGCGCTCGGTACTCCCTGTCTAGTGTCGATTTGCTTCTGTGGCGCGTGGCAGATGGCACTCTGGTGCGCACCTTCGCGGGGCATACGCGCGTCGTGTGGTCGGTCCTCTTCTCGCCCGATGGGCAAACGATTGCCTCAGCAGAGTATGACGGAGACATCAAGTTGTGGAAGGTTTCGGACGGCGCTGTGGTGCGAACGCTTACGGGGCATACTGGGCGCATCTCCCTGTCTTACTCGCCGGACGGACAAACGCTGATTTCGGGTGGCGCGGACGGCACGGTAAAGGTCTGGCAGGTCACTACAGGTCATCTGCTCCTCACCTTCACTGCCCACGGCTCAGGGGTGAGCGGCGTTGCCTTCTTGCCGGATGGGCAGACGGTAGCCTCCGCGGGGAGCTACCCGCACGCTTCTATCTTGCTGTGGCGGGCTGCCGACGGGAGCCTGTTGCGAGAAATAGAAGGCTTGCTTGGCAACCTGAGTTTGTCGCTGGCTTTCTCGCCGGACGGCGAACTTCTCGCCTGGGGAGACCAGAACGGTTACCTCTATCTGTGGCGCGCCAGCGACGGGAGCCTGGTTCGAAAAATCGCCGGACATGCGCAAGGCGTCTATGCTGTGGCTTTCTCGCCCGACGGACGGCTGCTGGCAACAGGCGGCGTGGACAAGTCGGTACGAATCTGGTCTACCGAGGACGGCAGCCTGAGACAAACGCTTGTCGGGCATACGAAAGAGGTCATCTCCGTTGCGTTTTCAGAAGACGGTCGCAAACTGGCTTCGGGGAGCAGTGATGAGACCATTCGGGTTTGGAGTACGTCAGATGGCTCGCTGGTGCGCGCTATTGTCGGGGTAACCGGTGGTGCGAGGTCGCTATGTTTTTCGCCGGATGGAAGTCTGTTGTTCTCTGCAGGATGGGACAACACGGTGAAAGTGTGGAGTGACACCGATGGTAGTCTGCTCAGGTCGCTGGAGGGAGCTTACGCCGTTGCCTGCTCGCCGGACGGTCAGCTGGTGGCAACCGGTAGCTTCGACAGTACGGTGAAAATCTATCGCGTCGCCGATGGAAGCCTAGTCAGGACGCTGGATGGTTTTCAATCACCCGGTTCGGTAGTCTTTTCCTTGGGAGGAAACCTCCTCGCCTGGACGAGCGGAGCAAACTCTCTTCGCGTCGCGCGTATCTCCGACGGCACAGTGGTACAAACGCTGGAGGGGTTCCCGGTTGAGGTGGTAATCTCGCTGGCTTTTTCCCCGGACGGAGCGGCGCTGGCGTCGGGGGGAAGAGGAGGCGTCTGGCTTTGGCGAGTGCAGCCGGGTGCAGCGAATACTCCTCCGAACCCGCCTGTCTTGCTCAGCCCAGCTGACGGTGCAACAGTCAAAACGGCGCCGTTTACTCTGACCCTCTCTGCGACAGACCCGGAAGGTGAAAGGCTCCGGTATAAAGTGGAACTGTTGCAAAACGGTCAGGTAGTGGCTACCTTTGACCAGACGCGCGCCCCGGACAATTGGGATAAGCCAAGCTATGCCAGCGGAGAGACCGCAACCCTCACGATACCCACGCTTGCCCCCGGAAGGTATGAATGGCGTGCGGTCGCTTTCGATGAAACCGACTGGAGCAGTGCCAGCGGCACTCGCTCTTTCACGTTCGAACCGGCGATACAGTGGACGCTCTCCGAGCCGGCAGGAGACGTGGTGCAGGTTCCCATTTTCCGGGTGAAGGCGGATATTGCCGGGTTGCCCGCTACGGAGCGTCTGCAGTACCAGATCGAGGTGAGCCGCAATGCGCAGTTCACTCAGGGTGTTGTGACCTTTGACCAGAGTGTAGATGCCACCATGTGGAGCCGTAGCGATTACGCCCCTGGCGAGACCGCCGGATTCATTGCGCGGTACGCCTTCCCGCTATATACCCCTCTTTACTGGAGGGCGCGCGTGCGACGGGTGGGAGAGAGCAGCTGGTCAGAGCCTTCGCATGCCCAGCCTTTCTGGGTAGTACGCGGCTTCAGCATGGCTGCGCCTACCAGTGTGCGCGTGGGGCGTACGGAGGTCATACCGGTTACCCTCACCAATCCGTATAACGACCCGATAGACACGGTACTGGTGGCAGAGGTGTCTCTGAACACCGACGAGTTTTCCGGCACCGCGCGAGTGGTCGCCCCCGACGGTACGGTGGTAGACCAGGTGGAGCTGAGCCAGGAGAAGAAGTATCTGGAAGCGTTTGTATTGAATTTGCCTCCGGGCACGCACACCTACAAAGTAGAAGTGAAGGTGGAAGGCTCTCGTTGGAGCGTTGGGAACAGAGAACGCGTGGCGCCTCTGCTGGTTTTTGTAGGGAAGATGCTGGCTGGCTGGGCGATGAGCTTCATCGTGGAAAGCGCTTGCGAAGGGATCGCCCGGGAGGTGTTGCGTCGATCGGGCTTCAGTGAAGTGGATGCGAACAAGGAGCTCGGTCGGATGGCGGACGCGGCACAGGGAGAAGTCCTGGAGAGGGCGGAGAAGAGAGCCGTTCAGGGGCTGCAACGACGAGGGGCTACCGGGCTATTCCGCAAGGTCGCCGGAAAGATTACACCCTTTACCAATATCGTCTCGATGATTGGAGATTGCGTAGAGGGTATCACCAACGCTTTTGGCGAAGGAGGTCCAGCAGGACTCTCCATCGTTCGCTCCCACGACCCCAACATGAAAATGGGGGTGATCGGCAGGGAAGGCTTCATTCAGGCTGGAGAACCATTACCTTACCGAATCCTGTTTGAGAACATCCCCCCTCCACCGCCAGCCTTACCCGCTCCCGCCCAGGAGGTGATGATTACCGATGTGCTGGACGATGAGATAGACCTCTCCTCCTTCACTTTCACTGCCGTCGGATTCGGCAATCATGTCCTGACGGTAGCACCCGGCACCCGAGACCTTTCGCTGGATGTGGACTTGCGGCAGGAAAACAAAAACATAGTGGTGCAGATTCGCGGCTCTGTCGATGAAGCGAGCAGAAAGGTCACAGTCTCCTTCCGCGGTATCAACCCCGATAACGGGCAGCTGCATCCCGACGGCTTTCTGCCTGTCAACCAGAACCCACCGGAGGGCGAGGGCTTCGTGGCGTTTGAGGTGCGCCTGAAAGGAGACGTGGCTTCGGGAGCGCAGATACGCAACAAAGCGACCATCGTGTTCGACGTGAACCCGCCGATGGAAACGAATGAGGTGGTCGTGACAGTAGACCGGGTAGCTCCCCAAAGCAGGGTCACTCAGATATCGGGTGTGTCCGCCGTCGGCGGGCGGTGTACCGATTGCGGCACTCAGACGCGGGGACCTGTGGAGGTGGCTTTCGAGGCAGAAGATGACGTGTCCGGCGTGGATACCGTGGAACTCTGGTATAGCGAAGAGCGGGTAGACTCCGCACGCAGCAGACAGGTGGGCATTGGAGGCAGAGAGTACCACTTCTATCGCGCCCTGCGAAGCGGTGCAACCCCTCTCTTCCGCTTTCCGGGCAAGTTCGGCTATAACTACCGCTTCTATACGGTAGCGCGGGATGTGGCGGGTAACAAAGAAGCCGAACCCGACGACTCCGATGCCCGCATCACTGTGGGGGTACCGCCAACACTGCCTGCAGGCTTGCGTCTGGTGGGCGTTCCCGTGCAGAGCGAAGACCCCGACCCGAAAACGGTTTTCGCTTTTGAGGGCAACAAGTGGGCGCGGTACAATCCAACAACGAGCAACTATGTCCTTTACGACAACGACCCGGCGGGATACACCCGCTTTGCGGAGGCAGAAGCGGTACCCGGAAGGGGTTACTGGGTGCGCCTGACGCGGGAGACTGTGCCCCAGATATGGGGCCCGTTGCCTGACGACACGCAGGCGTGGTCTATTCCTCTGCAGGCGGGCTGGAATCAGATGGGCAATCCCTGGCTGCAGGAAATGATATGGGACACCACTGCCGTCAAGGTGCAGATAGGCAATCAGGTGAAGTCGTTGCGAGAGTTGCGGGCGGGAGAGGGCATAGAGCCCTATCTCTGGCGGTGGGACGGCAGCCGCTATCGGCTGGTATATGACAGCACGCTTCTTCCCGGTGTGGAAAACCGCCTGCCCGCGTGGGAAGGAGCATGGGTGTATGCGCATACCGATTGCCTGCTGATTCTGCCTCCGCCCGTCTCAGGAAGACGCACTTCCGCAGCGCCCATTACAAGACAACATGGAGGTGCGGGCGGTTGGGTGCTTTCTCTCCAGGTTGGAGTGCAAAATCAGCGGGGCGAGGTGTGGCTGGGTGTGGCAGAGGGACGGGACGGTTTGACAGCCGCTCTGCCGCCACAGCCTCCTGAAGAGACGGGTGGGTTACGGGTCTCTTGCCTGCGCAACGGAGTACCGTTAGCGGTGGACGTGCGCCCTGACAGGCGGAGCCACCAGAGCTGGGATGTCGAGGTGCGTGTGCCCTCCGGCGCGAGCGACACGCTCATGCTGTGGTGGAGCGGGATACACCGTGTGCCTCGTGGGGTGAGCCCTGTGTTGGTAGACCTGCAGACTGGCGAGAGACGTTTCCTGCGCCATACCAGCTCCTATCGCTGTGCGGTGAGCCGAGAGGGCGGCGTTTACAGGTTCCGGGTGGAGCTGGTGTCGCAAGCGAATCTGTTGCGTCTTTCGGCGGTGCAGGTGAGAAGTGGACGTGCGCGAGGGCAATACACCATCTCCTTCCACCTGAACGCGCCAGCGCAGGTGGAGGTGAGCGTACTATCAGCGGGTAAGGTGGTGCGCCGCCTGATGAGCACTGCCACCCGGTCGGCGGGGATCCAGCAGGTCGCCTGGGATGGACGCGATGGCAACGGGGTGGCGCTTCCTGCAGGGGCTTACATGGTGCACATCCAAGCCACCGGTGCTGACGGTCAAAAGGCGCGGGCGAGCGTCCCCGTTGTGCTCACGCGATAAGGGGGTTGGCGAGATGCGACGATTGGCTCTGCTGGCGATGGCATTTCTATCCTTCAACCTGTTCGGATGTGGCGGAGGCGGAGGAGGGATACCCCTCGACAACACGCCGCCCGTTCTGAGCGCAGTGGACCTGACGCGAGAGGCTGGCAAACTGGTAGTGCGGGCGCAGGCGACCGATTCGCAGAGCGGCATAGCCACAGTGTACGTGATCACCCCTGCGGTGCCGCAGGGCGTGATGATGCAGGCAGCGGGTGCGGGGGTCTATCGCGCGGAACTGCCTGAGAACACGGCGCGAGTGCAAGTGAAGGCGACGGACAGGGCAGGCAACGAATCTTTTTCCCCGGAAATGCGCGTGCCTCCACCCGCTCCGCCGTTCTGAACAACATCCGACCGTGCCTGTGCTGCCCCGAACACGTCTCATGGGGCAAGGGCATTCGCTTGACAAACCGCCCTGCTATCCGTTATACTCTATGCAACGGGTTCCTTTAAGTCCGTCCAGCGAGGCGGACAAGGAGCGATGCATCGGTTGTACCCACAGTTGCACCTCTCCTTGCCGCCCGCGTTGTCAACTTTCCGTGCAGGAGGCGAACCATGCCCACCGAAGTGAAAGTGATGGATGCCCACGAGATGCGGCGTGCGCTCACCCGCATCGCCCACGAGATTCTGGAGCGCAATAAGGGCGCAGAAGACCTCGTGCTGGTGGGCATCTTGCGGCGGGGGGCACCCCTGGCGCACCGCCTGAGCAGGCTCATCGAACAGATTGAGGGTACCGCTGTGCCCGTTGGAGAGCTGGACATCACCCTCTACCGCGACGACTACCGCACCCATGCCGTTTCCGATATCGGCGCAACAAATATCCCCGTGGACATTACCAACAAGAAGGTGGTGCTGGTAGATGAAGTGATTTACACGGGACGCACCGTTCGCGCCGCTATCACCGCCCTGATGGACCTCGGACGCCCCGCCTGTGTGCAGCTGGCGGTGCTGATTGACCGTGGACATCGTGAACTGCCCATCCGCCCCGACTATGTGGGCAAGAACCTGCCTACCGCACGGCAGGAGTTCGTGGAGGTCAAGTTAGAAGAGCTGCACGGTGAAGACTCGGTGCGCATCCGCAAACCCGACGAGGAGCGATAGCCATGTTGACGGACCTGATTACCCTGCGTGAGACGGAGCCAGAAGACATCCGTCTGTTGCTGGACACGGCGCAGTCCTTCAAGGAGATTTTAGACCGTCCCGTGAAGAAGGTGCCCACCTTGCGGGGCAGGCAGGTAGTGACCCTTTTTTACGAAGCGAGCACCCGCACGCGCGTCTCGTTTGAAAACGCCGCCAAAATCATGTCGGCGGATACCACCAGCGTGGCAGCCGCAACCAGCTCCGTGCAGAAAGGAGAAAGCTTGCTGGATACCGTGCGGACCCTGCGGGCAATGCGCATTGACTGTCTGGTGATGCGCCATCCGCAGTCGGGAGCTGCCCATCTGGTGGCGCAGGCACTGGATATTCCGGTGGTCAACGCGGGCGACGGGATGCACGAACATCCGACGCAGGCGCTGCTGGATATGCTCACCATCCGGCAGCACAAGGGCAAACTGGAAGGACTCACCGTCGCTATCGTGGGCGACATCATGCACAGCCGAGTGGCGCGGAGCAACCTGTGGGGGCTGACCAAAATGGGCGCGAAGGTGCGTTTTGTGGGTCCGGCAACGCTGCTGCCGCGCGATGTGCGCCGATTGCCCGTCGAGGTGTATACCGACTTGCACAGAGGGCTGGAAGGTGCAGATGTGGTGATGGCGTTGCGCCTGCAACAGGAGCGTATGGAACGTGGCTTACTGCCCAGCCTGCGGGAGTACTCGCAACGCTGGGGCGTCCACGCGAAAGCGCTGGAGGTGACGAAGCCAGACTGTATCGTCATGCACCCGGGTCCTATGAATCGCGGTGTAGAGATTGCTGATGATGTGGCGGATAGCGGGCGTTCGGTCATCCTGGATCAGGTGACCAACGGCGTGGCAATCCGTATGGCGGTGCTGTATCATCTTCTGGGCGGGGAGGCGGCAGCATGAGAACCATCTTTCGCAAAGCGCACGTGTGTGACCCCTCGCAGGGGATCGATAGGGTCGCCGATGTGGTGGTGGATGAAGGCAAGGTGCTGGCGATTGTGGAGGACAGCACGCCCTATGATGTGGGCAGTTGTGAAGTGATCGATTGTTCGGGGCTGGTGCTCACCCCAGGGCTGATAGACCTGCATGTGCACCTGCGCGAGCCGGGTTATGAGTACAAGGAGGATGTGCAATCGGGCACGCAGGCGGCGGTGGCAGGAGGCTTCAGCGCGGTGTGTTGTATGCCTAACACCGACCCGCCGCTGGACGAACCTTCGGTCATTCGCGGTTTACTGAGGCGGGCAGAAGAGGTGGGCGTGGCGCGAGTGTACCCCGTTGCCGCCATCACAAAGGGTCTGCAGCCCGAAGGGTTCACCGAGATGGCTGCATTGAAAGAGGCGGGCGCAGTGGCGGTGACCGATGACGCCTATCCCCTGCAGCTGGCGGAAGTGCTAAGGCGGGGGATGGAGTACGCCGCGCAGCTGGGTTTGACGGTCATGACGCACTGCGAGGATAAATCGCTGACCCGTGATGCGTGCATGAACGAGGGGTTGACCGCTACCATCATGGGCTTGCGCGGGATGCCGTCGGTCGCCGAGGAGACGCAGGTGGCGCGAAACTGTCTGATGAGCCTGTATACAGGATGTCGGCTGCACATCCTGCACGTGTCTACGGCGGGGGCGGTGCAAATCATCCGCTGGGCGAAGCAGATGGGCGCACCGGTAACGGCGGAAACCTGTCCCCACTACTTCGCGCTGACCGATGAGGCATGTCTGGGTTACAACACCAGCGCCAAGATGAACCCACCCCTGCGTACACAGGCGGACTGTGATGCGATCATCGAGGGGCTGCGGGACGGCACGATAGATGCCATCGCCACCGACCATGCGCCGCACGCCGCTTATGAGAAAGCGCAGGAGTTCGCGCTCGCGCCTTTTGGTATCGTGGGGCTAGAGACCGCCTTCGCCGTCTCTTATACCGAGCTGGTGTCCACGGGCAGGATGAGCCTGAGCCAGCTGGTGGAGAAGATGAGCTGCCAGCCGGCGAAGGTGTTGGGGTTGCCGGGCGGCACGCTGGCACCGGGTTCACCGGCGGACGTCGCGCTATTTGACCCGAATCGAAAGTGGACGGTGCGCGCCAGCGAGTTCCGCTCTAAATCGCGCAACACGCCCTTTGAGGGCTGGGAATTGCAGGGCAAGCCGGTGTTGACGATGGTGGCTGGTAAAGTCGTTTATCACGAGCGGTGGTAACAAATGCCCGAAACACTGTTACACAACGTCAAGATATACACGATGGACGTCAACCAGCCCATTGCCGACGCAATGGTGTGGCGCGAGGAGACCATTCTGGCGGTCGGCGAGAGGGAGCACCTCTCCGTGCGTTACCCAGGGGCGAAGCGGGTAGACGGCGGTGGGCTGTACGTCGTTCCCGGCTTCAATGACTGCCACTGCCATATTCTGGCATACGGCTTGGACCTGAGCGCGGCGAACCTCAGCCCGGAGCACGCGCCCGATATTCCCAGCCTGATCACACAGTTGCGTCGCTGGGCAGGGGAGCACCCGGATGCACCCTGGATTACAGGCAGCTTCTACGACCAGAACCGGATGACAGAGCGCAGGCATCCGACGCGCTATGAGCTGGATCAGGTCAGTGCAGAGAAGCCGGTGTTCATCGAGCATACCAGCAAGCATGGCGGGGTGGCGAACTCCGCCGCGCTGCGAATCGCGGGCATCACTCGCGAGACACCCGACCCACCCGGCGGCACCATCGAACGAGATGCACAGGGCGAGCCGACAGGCGTACTGCTGGAGAGCGCGGTGGACCTGGTTACCAGACACCAGCCTCCGCTTTCGCACGCGCAGCGCGTCCGGGCGTTGCATCTGGCAGCGCAGGCAATGGCGGAAAAAGGTATTACCGCGGCAGCAGACGCGAGCACCGGCTGGGGCGACCTGCAGGGAGAACTCGCCGCCTACACGCAGGCGGTGAACGAAGGCGCGCCTCTGCGGGTAACGCTGATGATACTGGCAGGCGCGCTGAGGCGCGAGGGTGCGTGGATACGACCTCAGGACATCCGCACGGGGTGTGACGGCGTACGAGTGGGTATCGCGAAGGTGTTTTCCGACGGGGCGCTGACCACGCGCACCGCTGCGCTCAAGGAGCCGTTTGTGGATACCGGCACAACCGGTATGCTGCTGCACAGTGAAGAGGAGCTGGAGGAGTACGTGATGGGCGCGCACCGGGCGGGATGGCAAATCGCGACGCACGCCATCGGCGACCGGGCGATAGAGACGATGCTGCACCTTTACGCGCAGGCATTACGGCAGTATCCGCGTGCCGATGTGCGTCACCGCATCGAGCACTGCATGTTGCTGGACGATGAACTGATAGACCGTCTGCGCCAGCTGGGGGTAGTGGCGGTGTTGCAACCCGAATTTGTAGCGCGACTGGGCGATGCCTACCGTTACGGTCTGGGCGAAGAACGAGCGCGACGGCTGAATCGGGTTACATCTTTACTGCAAGCAGGCGTCCCCGTTGCGTTCAGCTCCGATTGTCCGGTGGTACCGGGCGCGCCACTGGACGGTATCCGCGCAGCGATGGAGCGCAAGACGCCGCTGGGTGTGGTGCTGGGCGAAAGCGAGCGGGTGGATGCACTGACTGCCATCCGTCTGTACACAAAAGGCTCGGCGTACGCGGTGCACGATGAAGGGTATACAGGCTCACTGAGCGCGGGTAAGCGGGCAGATTTCGTGGTGCTCAGCCGCGACCCGGCGGCGGCCCCAGTAGAGGAATGGGAGGACGTGCGTGTGGTGGCTACCGTTTTCGGAGGCAGAGTGGTGGCAGGGAGGTTCGAATGAAGGCGTTACTGGCTCTGGAAGATGGGGTGACCTTTGAGGGCGAGGCGATTGGCGCGCCCGGTACGGTGGTCGGCGAGGTGGTTTTCAACACCGGTATGACCGGCTATCAGGAGATACTCACCGACCCCTCGTATGCCGGGCAGATTGTCACGCTGACCTATCCGCTCATCGGCAACTACGGGATCAACGAGGAGGACGACGAATCTCGGCGCATTCAGGTCTCCGCGCTGGTAGTACGGGAGGCGTGTGAACATCCCAGCAACTGGCGTGCCCGCTGGACGCTGCGCGAACACCTGCAGGGGAAAGGTATCCCGGGTATTCATCGCATCGATACGCGCGCCCTCACGCGCCGGCTGCGTGCGGCAGGGGTGATGATGGGTATCCTGACCACCGAGCTGACCCGCGAGGAGGCGCTGCGCCATTTGCAGGCGTCACCCCGTTACGAGCAGTTCAACTATGTGCGCATGGTTACCACACCGGAGCCTTATGTCTGGGATGCGGAGGGAATGAAGCCGGTAGATGCACCGGTACTGCCCGGCACGCGCTACCGCCTCACGCTGATAGACTGCGGACTGAAGTACAATATCCTCAGGAGGTTCGCCGCGCTGGGCAGTCGGGTGACGGTGTTGCCCTGCACGGCTACGGCGGAGGACATACTGGCGACGCATCCCGACGGAGTCGCCCTCTCGCCGGGACCTGGCGACCCCGCCCTGCTGGGCGACATTGTGCAGCAGGTGCGCCGGCTGGTAGGCAAAGTGCCCCTTTTCGGCATCTGCCTGGGCAATCAGCTGGTGGGAGCAGCCTTCGGCGCGAAGACCTTCAAACTGAAGTTCGGGCATCGGGGGTGCAATCACCCCGTCAAGGACCTGCGCTCCGGGCAGGTGACGATTACTTCGCAGAACCACGGATACGCCGTGGACCCGTCAGGGCTGGAACCGGGCATGGAAGTGTGGCAGATTAACCTGAACGACGGCACGGTGGAAGGCTTGCGCCATACATCGCTGCCTATCTTCACCTTGCAGTATCATCCGGAGGCGTCGCCCGGCCCGCGCGACAGCGATCCGTACTTCGCGGAGTTTTTGCGGCTCATTGACGAGAGCAAAGGATAGAGCATGGAACATGCCTGGGCAGGGGGACAATAATGCGACAGGTGTTACTCTACAAGGACGAGGACGATTTCTGGGTTGCCGAATGCCCCAGTCTGCCCGGATGCGCCACACAGGGTAGAAGCCGGGAAGAAGCGCTGGAAAACATCCGGGAGGCGATAAGGGGCTACGTTGCAGTACTGCAAGAAGACAACCTGCCAGTTCCTGAAGAGCGCTTTGAGGCGATGGTGGTTGTTGTATGAGCCATCTCCCTCGCATATCGGGGCGTCGATGTGTCCAAGCGCTCGAAAAGGTCGGTTTCTATTTCAGCGACAGGAAGGAAGTCATATTATTCTGCGCTGAGACGAACCGTTTGCCCAGGTTGTTGTACCCGATCACAAGGAACTGGGCAGAGGGCTTTGGCGAACCATCATCCGACAGGCGGGTCTAAGTGTAGAGGAGTTCAGAGAACTTCTTTAATGGATGGAAAAATGGATCAACGCAAGGTGTTCATCATACTGATTGTCGCCGCTGCTGCACTGGCGGTATGGGCGAGGGTGGTGTCGCTGGATGCCGACCCCGACTTTCGCCTCTGCTGGAGCAGTGGCTTGCTCACCGACGAGGGCTTTTATACACATAACGCACGCAACGCGGTGCTGCTGGGACACGCGCGCACCAACGAGTTCAATAATATGGTGCTTAGCCCGCTGGTGCACGCGGCGCAGGCGGCGGTGTTTCGCGTATTCGGTGTGGGCTATCCACAGGCACGGGCGGTTTCGGTGGTGTGCTCTTTGCTGACGCTGGTGGTGCTGTTTGCTGCGCTGCGACGGGCTTTCGGCGAGCGGGTGGCGTGGCTGGGCACGCTGGTGCTGGCGTGGGAACATGCCTACCTGATGTACAACCGCATGGCTCTGCTGGAGACGCCTGCCACGCTTTTTCTGGCTCTGGCGTTCTACGCTTGGGTGCGCCGCGGCGAAGGGCTGGCATGGTCTGCGCTGGCTGGTGTGATGACGGTTGTTGCCTGCAGCATCAAGTCGTTGTGCGCCTTCTTCGTTCCTGCTCCTTTGCTGGCGAGCTGGTGGAGCGGCAGAACGCATGGGCGCAACTCGCGCTGGGAGATGGCTGCAGCCGCAGGTGGAATGCTCCTCGCCGGGATGCTCTACGCTGGGGTATGGTTGCTACCGCACTGGCGGGAGTACCGTCACATGAGCGACTTCTACCTGACCTACCAGATACTGCCCCGTAGCCTGGTGGAGGCGTACGCGGACGTGCGTCGTGCTTTGCTGAATTACCAGTACGGTTTGATGGGCTATCTGTTCGCCCACATGCCCGTTACCATCTTCCTCGCCCTCACCACCACCTTGCTGGCGGTTTTCCGCAAGGAGGAGCGGCGCAAGGGAGACGGCGCGGTGGAGTTCTTGCTGGTGTGGATGTGGTTGGGTATTGCTTTGCTCTCCTTCATTCGCTATGCACCCAGCCGGTACTATGTGCCTGTCTACCCTGCTATCTCCGCACTGGCAGCATTTGGGGTCGTGCGCTTGCCGGACATCATGCGCATGGTATGGCGACCGCGTGAGTGGTGGGCGCATCTGTTGCGCACGCTGATGCTGGGATATGCGCTGTATTTTGCGCTGGTGTTTGCCCTGCGAGCGCCCTTCTCGTGGGAGATAGTGAATCTGACCTTGCTGCTGGTGTTTCCGCTGGCGGCGACAGCACAGTGGGTGCTGCATCGCCTCCTTTCAGCAGGTAGATTTTCTCTGGCATGGGCACCGGCGGCGGCGCTGGCGGTGATCGCGGTGGGGAACTTCTGGTACTTCACCGGCTGGTATCAGAACCGCCAGTACAACCTGAAGCACCTGGCTCAGAGGCTGGAGCAGGTTTTGCCTCAGGGCGCAGTGGTTGCCGGTAACTGCGCCCCAGGATTGTGCCTGGATGCACCGGTTTCTGCCATGCTGGTCATACCGCGCCTTGCCAATTACCCTGAACCCATCGAGCGGTATGGAGTGACGCATGTCGTGGTGCTGGATGGTATTCAGGGTGAGTGGTGGTGGCGAAAGGACTATCCTGACCTGTTGCGTCGCCGCAATCGTATCCTGCGGGAATGGGTGGGTCCATATGCTATCTCGGTCTACCGCGTGCCGGGCTGGTTGCAAGAGGCTTATCGCTGGAGGTTGAACTCCCATCGCCTGCTGCATCTTCAGGACAGTGCACGGGTAGCTCGTCAGGGGAAAGGAGGCTCTTGATGCCGTTCAGCACGCTATGCCGGGGTGGGAGGTGGCGCAAAGAGCTGCCCCAATGGTGGATGCGCGCGGATGAGCAGGGCAGAGGAGAGGTAGAGCAGTGGTATCTGCCCCATCCTCTGGATGGACAGTGGCGAGCTGTGAGGGTACCCCACTGTTGGGAACAGGAGAACATCTGCCGACGTTTTGAAGGTCCTGTATGGTATGTGACGGAAGGGGAGGTGCCCGCTGACTGGCAGCGAGGCAGGGTGTGGTTGCTACTGGAAGGGGTGAGCTACGCTGCCCAGGTATGGGTGAACGGCAGGCAGATGGGCACGCATGTCGGTATCTGGGATCGCTTCGCTTGCGATATCACTCCCTATCTGGAAGAACGGAAAGTGTTTGTGGCTCTGCGGGTGGTCAAGCCGGGTGGTAACATCTATCCCGTGCCCAGCACCCTGGCGGGGTTCTTGCCTTACGTGTGGGGCACGTTCGGAGGGATATGGCAACAGGCGTGGCTTATCCGTACCCCCGAAGCGTGGCTGGAAGACCTCTATCCCAACGTTATCGGTAAGGGGCATGTCGAGGTGGAGGTCTCCTGCGGGGGAGAATTGCCTGCCAACCTGACGTTGACCCTCTACCGACCAGATGGCGAGGAGGTGGATAGTCGGGAGGTGCAGTGCGATGAGCGAGGGTACGTCCGAGTGACGTTAGATGACCCCTCCCCTCGCTTGTGGTCACCTTACTCGCCGGAGCTGTACCGCCTGGAGGTGGAGATTACCGACCTACACGGAGACACCTGCCGCATTCCTCGCTGGTTCGGAATGCGTACCGTGCAGGTAAGGGGAGATACTATCTTGCTGAACGGCGAGCCCGTCTACCCGCGCGGCATCTTGCACTGGGGATGGTATCCCCAACACCTCGCGCCGAACCCCACTGAAGAAGAGGTACGTGCTGAGCTGCAACAGCTGCGCGAGATGGGCTTTAATATGGTAAAGTTCTGCCTGTGGGTGCCGCCCCAACACTACCTGCACCTGTGCGACGAGATGGGCATGTTGGCCTGGATGGAGCTGCCGATGTGGCTACCCGAGGTGACACCTGCTTTCCAACGCCAGGTGGTTGAAGAGTACACGCGCATCGTGCTGCAGTTACGCGGACACCCAAGCATCATTACCTGGACTCTGGGCTGCGAGCTCTCGGACAGTGCGAGCGCGCCCTTCCTGGAGAAACTCTATCGGTTGGTGAAGCGTCTGACCGATAGTCCTCTGGTACGGGATAACAGTGGAGGGGGGGAGGCGTATCACGGTTTGCTACGGGAGTACGCCGATTTCTACGACAACCACTTTTACTGCGACCTGCCGTTCCTTCGTCCGCTGTTTGATTACTTCGCGCCGCGTGGACGATTGGCTCAGCCCTGGCTGTTCGGTGAATACTGCGATGTGGATACCTTCCGCGACATACCGGCTATCTTAGAGGCGTATGGCGGCGCACCACCCTGGTGGGCGGTAGAAGATGAAGAGGTGAACCCACAGGGCGTACGCCCTGTAGTCTATGCAGTACAACAGGTGAAGCAGTTTGTCCAGCAGGGCTTGGAACCATATCGCGGTGCTCTGGAGTACTCCTCCAGGCGGCAGGGGCTGTTTCAGCGCAAGGTGACGATAGAGACCACACGCCTGTATCGGGAAATTAGCGGCTACGTGGTGACCAGCATCAGCGATACCCCTATCGCTACCTCAGGGATATGGGACGACCTGGGGGGTCTCAAGTGGCAGCCAGACGATTTTCGCCGCTTCAACGCTGACAGTGTGCTGCTGTTGCAGTTCCACCGCAGGCGCGAATGGGTTCGCGGTGGCGACCGCCCTGCCTATACCGACTGGTGGAACTTCCGTGCTGGACAAACCGCCGTTGCGCAGGTGGCGCTATCGCATTACGGCCGTGCTGATTGCAAGGGCAAGCTGCGCTGGCGTCTGACGAATGAGGTGGGAGAGGCGCTGCAGCAGGGTGAATGCGTCACGGAGTTGTTGCGGGCGGGCACGCTGGCACACGTTGCGACTCTGGAGTTGCACATGCCGGCGGTCAGGCGTATGGAACCACTGACCCTGCGCTGCGAGCTGGAGATGGATACCGAACGGGTGGAAAACGAGTGGGAGCTCTGGTGCTATCCGCCGGTGGATACCCGTGCTCTGGAGGCATGGGCGGTGTATGATCCGCGGCACAAGCTGCGGGGAGCAGAAAATGTGGGTTGGCAACTGCGCCGGATAGCGGAGACACAGGTTGCGAACGAACGGCGTATCATTGCCTCCGCATGGCATCCTTCGTTGCTGCAAGCGCTGCGCCAGGGTGGGCGCGTGGTGTTGTTTCACGAACAGCACGATGGGCTGCCTGCAGAGGGAATGCCTTTCTGGCGCGAGGCGACCAAGCTGTTCCTGCCCCATCCATTGTGGCAGAGGTTCCGCCAGCAGGGATACACCGGAGCGCAATTTCTGGGCTTAACCTGTGATTGCGCACTGGTGCCGGACAGGCTGTCGGAGATGCTGGGGGAGGATACTGTGGTGCAGCCGGTGCTGCGTCGGGTGGATACTCGCTCGCTGGCAATACATGACTACTTGCTGGACATGACAGTGGGGCAAGGAAGGATGCTTGTCACTACCCTGCGCATGACAGGCGGATTGGGGGATACACCTGCGGGCATCGAGCACAACGTAGCAGGGTTGTGGTTGTTATACTGCATGACAGGGGTATTGGACGAGACTTAGCAACGCGGGCAGAAGCCTGCGACGACACCATAAGCAGCATAGGAATGCGAGGGACGATATGCCAAAAGATCCAAGTATCCGAAAGGTGATGGTGATTGGCTCGGGACCGATAGTCATCGGTCAGGCAGCGGAGTTCGACTACGCGGGCACCCAAGCCTGCCGCGCTCTGAAGGAAGAGGGTGTGCAGGTGGTGCTTATCAACTCGAACCCGGCGACTATCATGACCGATACCGAAATCGCCGACCGGGTGTATATCGAGCCGCTGACGGTGGATTTTGCGGAGCGGGTGATCGCTCGTGAACGCCCAGACGGGTTATTGCCTACGCTGGGGGGACAGACAGGACTGAACCTGGCAGCACAGCTGGCGGAAGCAGGTATTCTGGACAAATACGATGTGCGGTTGTTGGGCACTCCGCTCTCAGCGATACAGAAGGCGGAGGACCGCGATCTGTTCCGCGAGACCATGCATGCTATCGGCGAGCCGGTGCCCGAGTCGTGGATTGTGGAGAGCGAAGAACAGCTGCGTGAGGTGGCGAAAATCTGCCCGTATCCGGCTATCGTGCGCCCGGCGTATACGCTGGGAGGCACGGGCGGGGGTATTGCCTTCAATGAACAGGAGCTTCTGGAGATTGGCCAGAGAGGGATGAACCTCTCCATGCGCCATCAGGTGCTGGTAGAGCGATGTGTGCTGGGCTGGAAAGAGATTGAGTACGAGGTCATGCGCGATTCCGCCAACACCTGCATCACCGTGTGTAACATGGAGAACCTGGACCCGATGGGCGTGCACACCGGTGATAGCATCGTAGTTGCGCCCAGCCAGACTCTAACCGACAAGGAATACCACATGCTGCGCACCGCCTCGCTCAACATCATCCGCGCGCTGGGCATCGAAGGCGGTTGTAACGTGCAGCTGGCTTTAGACCCGAACAGCTTCCAGTACTACGTCATAGAGGTCAACCCGCGTGTGTCGCGCTCCTCAGCGCTGGCGTCCAAAGCGACAGGTTATCCTATCGCACGGGTGGCGGCGAAAATCGCTATCGGCTTGCACCTGGACGAGATCGAAAACGCGGTCACCAGGAAGACCAAAGCGTGCTTCGAGCCAGCGTTGGACTATGTGGTGGTGAAGTTCCCGCGCTGGCCCTTCGATAAGTTCGTGACCGCCGACCGGCGCATCGGCACGCAGATGAAGGCGACCGGCGAAGTGATGGCGATTGACCGCACTTTCGAAGGCGCGCTGATGAAAGCGCTGCGCAGTCTGGAAATCGGCGTGATGGGGCTCACACGGCGAGGGGTCGCCGCGCTTTCCGACATGCAGATTGAAGAGGGTCTGGCAGTGGCTACCGATGAACGCATCTTTATCGTGGCGGAGGCGTTCCGTCGGGGTATGATGGTGGAAGAGGTCGCGCAACTCTCCAGCATAGACCCGTGGTTTCTGGAAAAGATTCGCCAGCTGGTGGAGATGGAGACGCGCTTGCGGTTGCATGCCCGCGAGCTCCGTGACCTCATAGAGAACCCTTGCCCTCAACATCCGGCGGCTGACCTTCTGCGCACCGCAAAGGGCAAGGGTTTCCCCGATGCGATGCTGGCAGACATCGCCGGAGTGGATGAGCTGGCGCTGCGCCGGGCACGCAAGGCGCTGGGCATTGAACCGGTGTACAAAATGGTAGACACCTGCGCCGCCGAGTTCGAAGCGGAGACGCCGTACTACTACTCCTCGTACGAGCAGGGTGAGAGCGGCTAAAAGCTGCATTAGCGTTCCTTGTTTCAAGAATTTTCCTTCCCAGAAGGAAAAATAGGGGCAAGATTTTCCTTCGTAGAGGGAAAATCTGTGATAGAATGTTCCTGGAGAAGCCGACCGTGTGCTGCCATGCGCGAATGGATACGGCAGAAAATCATAGATAGCATCCACGCGGAGATACCCACACTCACTCCGCGTGATGTGCGATTGCCTCAGGTGCCGGGCAAAGCCATTGCAGTAGTGGGAATGCGTCGTGTGGGCAAAACCACCTTCCTGTGGCAGGTTCTGGGTGAGCACCTGAGAGCAGGTGTGCCTCGTGATTCTCTGCTCTTTTTCAGCTTCGAGGATGAGCGAAGGTATCGAACCAGAACAGCCTGTAACACATTTGCCCCAAACGGACCTTTCCTTCCTTCAGAATCGGTTGGAGGCGTATTTGCTGGAGGGTGGGTTCCCAGAGGCGCAGGGAGTACCCGCCAGGGACCGCTATCAGCTGCTTCGCGGTTATGTGGATGTAGTGCTTCTTCGCGACGTGATTGAGCGTTACGATGTGTCTCATCCTGTGGCTCTGCGCTGGATGGTGACATTTTTGCTCTCAAACCCTGCAGGCATGTGTAGTGTGAACAAAATGTATCACGACCTGCGTTCACAGGGCATTGCTATTGGCAAGGAAAATGTGTACGCTTACCTCTCGTATCTGGAAGATGCCTTTCTCGTGCGCGCCATTTCCATAGCGGCTTCTTCCGAGCGGCAGAGGATGGTAAACCCTCGCAAGGTGTACCCTGTGGACCCGGGATTCATACCGATATACGATCGAAGCGGGCGATCCCATCTCGGACATGCTCTGGAAACCTGCGTGCTGCTGGAACTGATGCGCCGCGACGCAGAGGTGCATTATGTGCGTACCCCCAAAGGCTACGAGGTGGACTTTCTCGCGCGTTATTGGGATGGAAGTGAAGAGCTCATACAGGTATGTGCTGACCTGACGGACCGCCAGACCGCCGAGCGAGAAGTACATGCACTGGTAGAGGCTGCGCAATGGTATCCACATGCTCAGCGTCGTTTGATAACTCTCTACCCACCTCCGCACAACATGCCAGAGGGAGTTACTGTTCAAACGGCGCTGGAATGGTTTCTACAGGGGGCAGAGGACTCGTAGAACCCTCCTCGTGCTCGGGCTGTTGCCACGCCTCAAATGCCACTACTGCCGCCGCCACCACCACATTCAACGATTTGCCTTTGCCCGCCATGGGGATAAACACCGCCCCGTCGCACATCGCCAGCACCTTGTTGTATACCCCGTTCACCTCGTTGCCGACGACGAAACAGACCTTTTCGGGGTAGGGGTAGTCTTTGTAATGCCTGGCGTCCTCCGCGATTTCTATCGCCACCAGATGATAGCCTTCCCTCTTCAAGCGGGCGATCGCCTCTTCATGATGTTCGAAGTAGCGGAAGGGGATACGCCGATGATGTCCCATGGAGGTGACGTGAATCTGCGGATGCGGGGGAAGAGGCGTGTGCCCCGTCATGATCAGCTCCTTTGCGCCCACCGCATCCGCCACGCGAAACATCCCGCCCACGTTATAGGGGTCATCCCAGTCCTGCAGCAGGAAGGTGATGGTCATCTTCCTGCCGTATTCGGCAGCATACTGTTCGTGCAGACGACGGATGGCGGTCTTCGAACGCAGCGTCTTGCCCGGCATCGGTCACCTCTTATATCAAAATGTCTTCTTTCCAGCCCAGCTGTACCAGGTCTATCCGGTTGGGATCACTGACCCCCAGTCCATATTTTACCTCCGCTTCACGGATGTGTTTGGGAGGAGTCTCCAGAGCGACGTCTTCTCCGAAGTGCTGCAGACGCTTTGCCTGTATCAGTTTCAGCCCCATCGCGTCTACCGCCACCGGGTCCAGCGACACGAACAACCCTTTGTACTGCCAGACGTAGCGCGGGTCCCAGTGATGGGGTCCCCGCCCGTGGAAGAGCGGTGTCAACGCGAGCAAGATATTCAGGCGCGTCTTGCCCTTGACCGCAGGCAGGTTCCACACCGAAGCGAGCGAGGAACAGGCATCCGGGTGATAACTGGATGGGTTCTCTGAGAAGATGATGTAGTTCTTGATGCATCCGCCAATGCCTGACCACCAGTGCGTGCGTACGGGGCGCACATTAATGAGGGCGGTGCAGTTCGCCAGTGTTAGCCTTGCTCCCCGGTCGTCGATGCGGATGTTGTCCTCCGAGACACCCGCGTCCATCAGTCGCTTTCGGATGGCTTGCTCCACCTGTTTCGGGGTAGGAAGGGGATTCCAGACGTTGCTCTTGATACCCACCAGGTCAGTGGGCTTGACAAGACGCTTCCACGCATCTACCGGGTTTTTCACGCCCAGCAGGGCAGTGACCGCCTCGTCTAACATCTGCATCAGCACGTTCTCGTGGATTTTGCCCTGTGCGTCGATCACCTCCTTGTGGCGTACCAGCACCACTTTGGCTCGCCTGGGTTTCTCCTGCGCCAGCACCTCAGGAGCCAGCGCGGCAACCGCGGCGCCCGCCGTTGCTTTGAGCAGGTCACGTCGGGTCAGTACCAGTTCACTCATGCTGCACCTCCTGTTCGTGGATACGTACCCTTTTCAGCATCTCTTCAGCCTCTCTGCGGCTGGGGGCGTCAAAAACGATGGCGAGTAATCTTCCCACCCGCTTCGCCGCCGTCCAGCGACGGTTTTCCGTTTGTACGATACCCTTCTGGCGACTTTCGCGCAGATAGGCTTGCGAGAAGGTATTCCATGCTTTCACAGCATCCGCCTCCGACGGATAGCGGACCAGTACTATCCGCACTTTCTGCCTGCCCATCGGGTAGACTGCCAGTACGCCCTCTGCTCGAGGGCTGAGGTTCAGCACGTCTTTGTCCGCGACGAAGAAGTGACGATTCAGTATCATCGGGTGCCGGAAGAACAGCACGCTGTTTTTCGACATTCCGGTGGTGGGCAGCGCCTGGAGTAGGGAGGGTAGCGGGGCAGTGCGTGGGATGGCTTGAGCAATGGCTTTACCAAGCTGAAGCACGGCTTGACGCACTGCTTCGTTTTCCTCTTGAGCGCTAATCACCACGAAATAGCGGTCTTTCCAGAAGCGGAGCATCCCGCCCGCATAGTCGGAGCCTTGACCGATGCCCGTATCCTCACCGTCTCGCTCGAAGGTGAACACTCCAAATGCGTCCTCGGGTGTGCTCATCTGGAACAGGTCTACCGTCAGGGTAGGGGAGTCTGCCTTCGTATACCGGCGTACCCACACCCTCTGCATGTTGTAGGCACGGTATACCTCGCCGATGCCGTCGATGTAGTCGAAGATGGTATCGGCATCATAGGTGTCCGTCTTGCCGTCCCATTTCCATTCACCCACCTCTGCCGGCAGGGTCAGGGGCATCCACTGTTGCTGCGGATTGCCCATCACCATCCACACGATACATCCGATGCTCGTCAGCCACATCTCCGTCCCCCCTGTTCCCATATTCCCTGAAGAACGATGAAGTTCCTTTGCTGGGGCGTTACTGGCAATCTGTGTGTTTGGGTCGTGTTAGAGCGTGAACCGGCTTGAGATGGTGGGCACAGGCTGCAGAACAGTGGCTTCTATGCCCTTTCTCCTGATATAGTAGGAGGTGCTGATTCAAGCTGTGCTACAGGGAGACACGGTGCAGATGAGTGCCATTCCATCAGCGCGGCGACGCCGCTTTGGTAGCGCTCGCGGCTTAGTGACTATCCGTGAAGACTTGGAGGCACCTCTGGATGACTTTGTGGCGTATGGCGGATGAACCTCTGAAAGCGGTTCGGCTCGCCCCCCCATCTTGTGTCTAAAACGTCACCGCTCAGTAGAAACCTTGCCCTCCAGCAACGCCCAGCTCGCCATACTGCGGGCGTAGTAGCTGCCGCATTCGGGTTCGTTGAACGGGTTGCGGTTTGCCCCGTTGTGCCTGCCGCGAACGGCGTTGACCACCGCTTCTGCCTCTTTGCGCAACCCGTAATCCAGCAACAGCACCGCGAACTGATATTCAAAGCCCGTCATGCACTCGCCCCAGTAGGGGATAGGTTGTTCGGGGCGGTCGCCATCGGGCCAGGTGCATATCAGCGTGCCGCTCTCGTCGGCGGTGGCGAAGGTGCGCATGTTATTATAGTGGTCCCGAAAATGACGCCGGAAGTTGTAGCGGAAAATGTGCTCCAAGGCGGTGCGAATGTGGTAGCGGTCGAGCAGGTCGCCCAGGCCGGCTCGGTTGGCTTTGTATTGCCCCACCAGCTGGTCCACCAGACAGCCGTTGTCCACCTGAAAGCGCGGGTTGGGGTTGCGGTACTCTTCGCTGAGGGCGGTCATGGGCGCCGCCTCTCCCGCAGGAGGCTGTCTCTTTTGCACGTAGTAGCGTCCGTTGTACAGGTGCGAGTCCACCCACCGGCTGCCCTTCTGGCGTAGTTCGCGGCAGGTGTGGGCGAAGGCTTCATCGCCCATACGGGATGCCATCCTCTCCATCGCAGCCAGCGCTGCCAGATACCACACCGTGCACATCGGGTTCGGTCCGACGAACTCCACATCGTAGGTATTGTGTTGCACGCCTTCCATCACGCCGTCCCTGTCGGCGTCCCAGCCGCCGGGCACCCAGCAGAACTCGATAAGCGATTTGATAGAAGGATACCACTGCTTGAGCCACTCATCGCCGTCTTTTCTCCATTGCATGTAGCAACGCACTACCAGCCCCATCTGCCCGTCCGCCGCCGCAGCTTGCCAGGTGGGGTTTTTCACCGGCAGGCTCAAGCGGAAACGGTGCGCACCGGAAGGGGTCAAGCCGTGCCGCAGGTGGCTCTCTATCATGCTGCGGTGCAGGTCGGGGAAGAGGGAAATGGTTGCCTGCTCGTAGTTCCATACGTGCGTGCAGGAGCCGTGACAGCAGCCGTTGGTGCCGCTGCACCCCTCGAAGCCGACGAATGTGCCGTCCTCCAGTCGGAAACAGGTATGCGAACGCAGGGCGGTGAGGTTGAACAGAGCAGCCTCTTTGAAACTGTGTGGGGCATCCGCCTGCGCCACCCGGTTGACGAACTCGACGGTGCGTTCGCGCAGCTCTGGCAGGCGAGGGATGACCTTTCGGGCGACGTCGGTGGCGTCGGTGAACTGCGTGGCGTAGTCGTTGCGCACGATGGGCGTGTCTCCTTGCTGTCCGCTCCACCAGCCGACCTCCGCGAGGTTTCGGTAGGGAAAGTGCCAGCATATCAGCAGGCGTACCTGTTGCACCTCGCGTGCTTTCAGATGGAGCATGATGGACAGGGAGCTGTCCCAGGTGTCCTGCGGGCTGGGCGGGCAGGGTTTGTCCGGCTCGTCGTCTACGATATAGCCCTTCTCGAGCAGTTCGTCGATAATGCCCAGCGCTTCGCCGTTCCAGGGGCGGTCGCGGAATCGCCAGCGTCGCGCGACACGCACCTCCTGCGCATCGGAGAGGATTACCATCGTGCCGAAACGCGGGTTTGCCTCCTCGCGGGTTTTGGCAAAGCGCATTCCGCGCCAGCCTGCCACCTCTTCGCGCTCGGTAACGTTGTCCTTCAGGTCGCCGCCCAGCCCGTCGAAGCCCACGAAGTTGCTCAAGAGCAGGGTCACGGACGCCTCCAGCGGCTGAGCGGTGCGGTTTGCCAGCGTCACCGTGATCAAGCCCAGGGGCAGGCTGGATGCCCAGGTGTCGCCGGGTATCAGCGGGTTGAAGGCTTCTATCGCCACAGAGACGGGGGTGTACTCGTCTTCCAGCAATGCCCTGCCGAAGGGATAGGTGGCTTCGAAGCCTTTGGGCTTCATGCGTGGGATGCCCGCCAGCACCTGCGGTGCGCCAAAATCGGCGGAGAGTCCTTCGGTGAGGTCGCCCTCCAGCACGCGCAGTTTGCTCTCGGTGCCCTGTCGCGTCCACAACATCAGGTGGGCGTACATCGGTCGCCAGCCCCGGTGGGGGCGGCTCATCAGCTGCCAATCGGTCAGCTGTCCCTTCCCGCCCAGGCAGAAGAAGCCCGTACCGATTCCACCCACGGGCATGGCAATTTCGCGCAGGTGTTGTGCGTCGTAGGTGGAGAGGATAAGCCAGTCGGGTTTGGGGATGCTCATGGTTTCCTCCTGAGAATGCGACAGCCAAACAATCCTCCCGCCATCGCGCCCGGATGCGCCTGCCAGCGCACCGTGACTGTGCCTTTGCCTCTGGTGAGGTCGACAGGCAGGGGATACACCACGTCGAAGAACTTGCCGGGTGCGTTGTTGTTCAGGGTTTGCGTAGTTATCTTCACGTCGTCCACCAGAATATCGAACGCACGGTTGCCCGTATCGCTGCCCCAGTAGGTACAGAGCAGTTCCACCGGCTCGTCGGGAAGCACTTTCATCTCGTAGGAGAACCATCCACCGTCCCAGGCGTGCCGCCAGCGTCTTCCAGAGAAATCGCCTGCGCTCGTCTTCTCGCCCTGCAGGTTGTGCGCACGTTCGGAGGCTTCGTCACCTATCTGCACCACGTCCACCGTGCGGACTTCCAGCTCCTTCTGCCTTTCCTGTTCGGCGCGATATTCGGCATCCAGTTGTCGCCATTGCACCTCGCTCACCACGCGCCAGTAGACGGTGTAGCGCTGGTCGTGGGTGCGATAGAAGGGGATGAGACGCACGTCGTTGGGTCTTCCGACGCCTCGTGTCTGCCAGGCGAGCGGCTGTCCGCGCACGGGTTTCAGCCAGGCTTCAGGTGGCTTGCCGCCTGTCACCAGCACAGGTACTCGCGGTTCCGGCTCTTCGGGCTTGCCCAGCACGCCTGCCAGCACCACCGGTCCGTGCAGCACGGCAAGCAGGTTCGGGTCGTCCGGCATGGATTGGGTGTGCAGGCGTTGCGGAAGCGTGACCTCCAGCCTGTCCCCATCCTGCCAGCAGCGAGAAAGGGACAGATAGCCCTGCGAGGCAGGGGAGAGACGCACGCTTCGCCCGTTCAGTCGGGCGGCTATCGCCCCTGATTTCCAGTGTGGCTCACGCAGAGATAGCGTTATCTCCACCGGCTCCCGGCAGGAGAATTGCAGGCGTACCCTGTCCTCCTCCGGGAAGCGGGTCTCCATGCGCACAGTGAGTCCCTTCTCCTGCCAGCGCAACTCGGAGGGAATAAACAGATTCACCCACAAGCCGTCATGACTGCGGAAGTAAATGGTGTCTCCGTATTTGGTGTGGTTCTCCATGCCTGTGCCCACGCAGCACCAGAAGGAGTCGAAGGGCGTGGAGTAGCTTTTGAAGTGTCCCGGTTTGAGCGAGACGTAATAGCACACCATGCCCGTTTCGGGGTGCTGTGAAGCAAGGATATGGTTGTAGAGCGCGCGCTCGTAGAAATCGGCATACTCCCTCTTCGGCTCCCACGAGAACAGGTGGCGGGTGAGCTTGAGCATGTTGTAAGTGTTGCAAGTCTCGCAGGTATTCGTAGAAAGGCGGTCGGATAGTCTGTCGGGCGGACCGAAGTGCTCGTAGTCGCTGTGTCCGCCGATGACGTAGGAATGGTGGTGGACCACCCTGTCCCAGAAGAACTCGGCGATTCGGCGATAGCGTTTCTCGCCGGTGGTTTCGTACAGCCTCGCCACGCCGATGACTTTAGGAATCTGCGTGTTGGCATGCAAACCGGGCAAGCAGTCCTCGCCGTTCGCCAGGCGGTCTAACACTGCGCGGTGGTAGAACTTGCGGGCAAGTTCCAGATATTTCTCATTGCCGGTAAGAGCATGCAGATTCGCCATTGCCTCGTTCATCCCGCCATGCTCACAGGCGAGCATTCTCTGCCATTGCTCTTCGTTCAGCCGCTCCGTGGTGCGGTACGCCCAGTCGCCCAGCTTTCGTGCGACCTCCAGAGCCTGCTCGCTACCGCAAAAGGTATGCGCATCGAGCAGACCGGCAAACAGCTTGTGCATGGTGTACCACGGTACCCACACTCCGTTGAGGTCAAAAGGCTGTGCGCGGATGTTACCTTCGGAGATTTCACGGAAGACTCGCTCGCCCTCGGGAATCGCGCTCACGTAGCCGTTGCCGTGCTTCGCCTGACATTCCGCCAGTTCGCTCACAATGTAGTTCACACGCTTGCGAAACTCGTCCTCGCCCGATGCGGCATATTGCAGGGAGCACGCCGAGAGGTAATGTCCTAACGAGTGCCCCGAAACACCCATCGTTTCCCAACCGCCATAGAGAGGGGCTTTCGGTTGCAGTCCGGCGTACAGGCGAAAGCGGTGCAGCAGGCGGTCGGGCTCCAGAGAAAGCAGGTATCGGGCGTTGCGCTCCATCGCCTGCTTGAAGGGGCTGTCCAGAAGGCGTACCAGCGACAGGGGGAAGGGCTCTACCCGGAGAAGCGTTTGCCTGCGTTGCATTATTCCACCCGCGCTTTGCGCACCCGCTCCAGCAGCTCTATCTGCACGCCCAGCTGCTGTTGAGCATCAAAGTAAGCATACTGTCCTTCCCCCATATCGCCGCGCTGAATCAGCGAGATACCGTGCTGTCGGAGAAAATCCGCGCTAGCTTGCATGTCCTCTGTCCAGAAGGCGATGTGGTGCACCGACTCGCCGTTCTTGTCCAGTGCTTCCTTCCACGTGCTGGGCTCACCGATGGGTTCTATCAGCTCCAGCTGTACCTGTCCGAGGTTGAAAAACGCCAGTTTCGCTTGCGCGTTGCTGGGTTGACCCCGGTAGGTCATGTGCACCTCGTTGCCCGGCTCGGTGATGATGACGTTCGGTATCGGTTGCCCGAGAATCTGCGACCACCGCTTGCAGGCTTCCTCAATGTCGCGCACCACGATGGCAATCTGCGCGACGGTGGTGTTTCCCAGACCTTTTGCCGACATAAACCTCTCCTTCGGTTCGTTTTAGTTATCGATTCGGAAGGGACTCCGCTGAAACCTGCCAGCAGGACTTTCTTGCGGGTAGAAGAACCATGTGATGACCTTTGCCACAGGAGGCGCAACATGTGTACCGATAGCCCGAACTATCAGCGTATCTCCCGTGGGGGAGCAGCAGGTTCCTATCAGGCATTCCCCGACGCCTGCCGTTTGCAGAATGGCGACATCCTCTGTGTCCTCTACGCAGGATACGCTCACGTTTCCACACCCAATAAGGATTACCCTCGCGGGGGAAGAATCTGCATGGTGCGTTCGCGCGATGAAGGGCGTACCTGGAGCCAGCCTGAGGTGCTCTACGACGGACCCCATGACGACCGCGACCCGCACATTGCCCAGCTACGCGATGGTAGACTGGTGTGTTCCTTCTTTACCTACCGTCCAACCGCTGGCGGCGTGGAGTATGATACCCAGTTAGTGTTTTCTCACGACGGCGGTCACACGTGGAGCAAACGTCCCCTCACCGTAGCCAAAGGCTACGCGGTTTCCGCCCCCGTGCGCGAAATCTCACCGGGCAGCTACCTGCTGGGTGTTTACACGGAGGGTGGAGAACGCTATTTTGCCGCCGTCACTGCTTCCAGCGACTGCCTGCGCTGGAGCAAACCTGTCCCGCTGAGCGCAGATTTTCCCGCCCTGCCCGACGGTTCGGAGACCGACATCATCCGCTTGAGGGACGGTTCGTTGATGGCAGTCCTGCGCAGCGACAAGGTGAACATGCACTTCTGCCTCAGCAAAGACGAGGGAAGAACATGGACGCCTCCACAGGACATCGGTTTCCCCGGACATGCGCCACACCTCACACGTCTGAGCACAGGCGAAATCCTGCTCACCCACCGCCTGCCGAATACCGCTCTGCACGTCAGTCGCGATGACGGCAAAAGCTGGCAGGGACCTTACGTGCTGGATGAAGTGATCGGTGCATACCCCGCGACGGTGGAGTTGAAAGACGGTTCGGTGCTGGCGATATACTACGAGGAAGGTGAAGGCAGCGCCGTACGCGCCTTGCGTTTCCGCTTGTGCAAGGACGGCATAGAGAAGCTCAGGTGGTAGGAGGCAAGAGCGATGCGCAAGGACACCTGGGCGGTAGACTCATACTGGGAACTGTTCGTGGATGGTGCAGTGGTAGAAAGTCTGCGGGGGGAGGCGCGCCTGCAACTGCATCATCCGGTGCCACAGGAGGTGGTGCTGGAGTGCGACCGCCCCTGGGAGGGCAACACCAGCGGTTACTTCAGCGTATTGCAAGATGGCAACACCTTCAGGATGTACTATCGCGGTTCGGACTACGACGCGAAGACCAAAAAGGAAACCCATCCGCAGGTCACCTGTGTCGCCGAGAGCAGAGATGGCATTCACTGGGAACGTCCTGACCTGGGGCTCTACGAGTTTAACGGCTCCAGGCGCAATAACATCATCTGGATAGGTAGAGAGAGCCATAACTTCGCTCCCTTGATAGACCAGAAACCCAATGTGCCGCGCACCCGCCGCTACAAAGCGCTGGCAAGCGTGGACGTGCCAGGCAACGAATGGGGCGCGCTGGGAGCGCTGGTATCGGCGGACGGCGTCCGCTGGAAGCGTTTACAAGAGGAACCTGTCATCACGGAGGGGCATTTTGACTCGCTGAACACCGCTTTCTGGGACACTGTCGGTCAGAGATATCTCGCCTACTTTCGTATCTGGCACGAGGGATACCGCGACATTTTGGTCAGCGAGTCCTCCGACTTCGTGCACTGGAGCAAGCCTCGTCTACTGGACTGGGGTGATGCACCGCGTGAGCACCTGTACACCAACGCCATCCGCCCCTATTTTCGTAATCCTCGCCTCTTGCTGGGCTTTCCGATGCGCCTCGTGCCAGACCGCGCCAAAGTGCCTGAAGACCCGTATCCCGCCGTGTCCGACAACGTGCTGATTGCCAGTCGGGACGGTTTGCATTTCAAGCGGTGGCTGGAGGCTTTCCAGCGTCCCGGTCCGCAGCGTGAGCGATGGGTGAACCGCAACAATATGCCCGCCTGGGGGCTACTGGTGACGCGCTCTGCATTGCCCGGCTGCCCCGATGAGATTTCGTTCTACTCGGTGGAGGGCTACTATCTGCCCAACCAGACTGCTCGCGTGCGGCGGTTTACCCTGAGGCTGGACGGCTTTGTATCGGTAAACGCTCCGCACGCAGGGGGCGAGGTGTTGACGAAACCCCTGACGCTGCAAGGCGAGAGGTTACAAATCAACTACTCCACCTCTGCGGTCGGCAGTGTGCAGGTGGAGGTGACAGACCCGCAGGGCAACCCCATCAAGGGTTTCACCGCCGCCGACTGTGTGGAGAGGTACGGTGATGAAGTAGAGGCGGATGTACGGTGGAAGAATGCAGACATCCGCGCTCTGCGTGGTAAGTCGGTGCGCCTGCGCTTCCTGTTGCGCGATGCTGACCTGTACGCTTTCCGATGCGCGTAGCGGGATGTGCTATGAGTCTGTCAAGCGTCATCACTGGCTATCCCATGTGGAGGGCAGGCTCCCGCCGAGCCGTTGGTATCCGAACCTACCCCCTGACCCCCTTCCCTGCGAGGGAAGGGGGAACTACGATTGCCCCTCTCCTCATAGGAGAGGGGGACGGGGGTGAGGTTGGTCTGGCGCAGGAGATGGCTTCGCCACTCGCAAGGGCACTTGGGGTGTGCGAGAAAAGACTTTTGGCAAGATGGATGCTTGACAGACTAATAGACTGGTCACAAATGGAGGTCAGAAAGTAGCGTAGAGGAGCGAAACAGGAGGGCTTTCCCCGCCTTTGAGAACCATAACCGCTCAGGTATGCCGCAGGCTACCTGTTCTGCCGATTCCGTATCGGCTATACAGCCACGAGATGGCTATCAGTGTGAGCCCGAGACCTCCAAACGACAGAATGCGCATCGGCGTATCCAGAAAGCTCAGGTCATACAGGAACACCTTCAGCGCGGTAAAGCCCAGCAACCCTAACGCAGCGAGCCGCACCGGTTGCAGAGAACGCACAATCCCCACGATCAGCATCACCGCCCCGAACAGCGTCCACACCAGCGAAATCGCCATCTGCGCCACACGCTGCCAGTTGCCCTGCAGCGCGCCTGTAACATGCCAGTAGTAGAACGCCTCATAGGTCTCCTGAGTGATTCCCCATAGCAATACCACCACCGCCAGCGCGACGATGCCTCCTGTGAGCGATACCTCCGACGAGGTACTCTGCGATGAATGTCGGCTGAGAAGCACCGCTATCCACACCGCTGAAAGCGTGCTTACGATAAATGCCAGCGCACGCAGATTCAATATGGGAACCCATGCAACGGATGTTGCTGAACCGGGCAGGGTGAACAGCGAGTACATCAGCAACACCACTACCGCTGCACCACCCGCCACATAACCCAGCAAACGCATTCCGAACAGATTCCATGTGACGCCCAGCGCGACGAACAGAGCACCCAGCACGCTCCACAGAGCCACGAGCGCAAACCACGCCGCGACCGCCCACAGCTGCGGGTCTATGGACATCCGCCACGCTCGGAAGCCCAGATACACTTCTGCGGAAAGCCCTATCCACAACAGGATGCTGACCAGCACCGCAAGGTAGCCGAACGCTTGTGCCTCCTCCGGGGTGGCACGCTGCTGTTCGCGTGCTACCATCCATGCCAGAACTGCCAGCAGGACGCTCACCAGCAAGGTAGAGAACCAGCGGATATTCCAGAAAGGAGTCCACGTGTCCACAGGCGCAGAAGCCATCGCCCATACCGGCAGTACCGCTGCCAGCGTCGCTACGAGGAGCGCACCGAAGCGCACCCACAGGTCGCTCACCTTTGTGCCCAGCCAGTGCAAGAGCGGGGAATATACCGCCCAGACAATGGCTATTGCATACATCGCCACCGCCTGCCACGCTTGCCCGAGCCGAGAGGATCGCCACTCCACCGCGAAGGAGGTCTCCTGCGCCAGCAACCACGCTCCACCCAGCACAGCCAGTGCACTGTACCATGGCGCGAGCTCGTCTCTTATCGCTTGCGCTCGCCGACTCTCCACCGCCATCCAAGTGGTCGCCGCGACCGCCGTCAACAGGGGCAAACCGCGCTCGTTCAAGAAAAGCAGATGCCTTTGCGCTTCCACAGTCAGCACGACCGCCGCCAAAGCGAGAAGGCTCATCATCCACACGATTTGCCCCGCTCGATGCAGCAGCGGGCTGTTCAAACGCAGCCCCAACGCCACCAGCACCGCCGCCTGCACGCTCCAACCCACCACCAGCCAGTCCTGCTTCAGCTGCATCGGTACCGCAATGGTGAGAAAGAACAGCGCGATGCCTCCCAGGCTGTCTCGCAGGCTGCGGTTTTGAGGAGCCCTCTGGTGGACGAGCATGCTCAGCCCGCCGAAAAGCACTGCCAGCACCAGAGCGAAAGCGGATGGATAACTCCCCAGCGCTTCGCCTACCAGGGCGTAACCCGCCAGCGTATACACGCCCGTATCGGCAAAGACCAGCAACAGCTCCTCCGCCTGCGTGCTGGCACGCTGTATCAGACTGCGGAAGCAGGCGCATCCCAGAAACAGCAGGAAGTTCAGCGTGACGTATGCGAAAACCGCCCAGCGGAAACTTTCCTGATAGCTACCTTCTGCCCAGCCCAGCACCAGCAGGATGGTGGCAAAGAAGCTCAGCCACACCAGCGCACGCCACTGCCGGTAGAGCGACACGGCAAGGATACCCGCGTTCAGAACCGTTACGTAGGTGAGAAGCGGATACGGTGTGGTAGATGTGCCGCCTTCCGAACGGAGTAGCACCGGCGTCAGGAAGCCGCCAATAGTAGCGAGTATACTGAGGCTCATCGCATCGTAGCGCAGAGCAAGTAAAACCCCCAGAAACACGGTTGCCGCCATCAGGGCGAAGGAGACCTCGAAGGAGAAGAGGTGATAGCGTTGTGCTCCTGCCCAGATGCTGAGATACAGCACCGCAATCCCTGCACCCGAGATGCCCTCGCTAAACCATCGCTCTACCCGCTTGCGCGAGTGCTCGCCAAACGCAAGCAAAGCGGCACCCGCCGTGAACCCTACAACCAGCTTGAACACGTCGCCCAGCAATTGCCACGTGTACGCGAGGAAAAAGGCGAGCGCGAAAAAGGTGGCGATAGAGCCAATCCAGAGCGCGCCTTTCCCTCCCACCAGCTGCTCCCAGCTGGCACCGAGTCCTGGTGCCTCCGCTTCTGTTGCCAACGAGATCACCGGAGGAACAGGTTCGGAGGGAGGGGGCGTTTCGGCAGGCTCAGGGGTGATGCGAGAAACAACTTCCTCTGAAAGGGGCGGCACCATCGGAGGCGGAGGAATAACGGGTTGCGCCGCGATCTCGTCGCGTGGAGTGGATGGTTCTGCAGGCGTGGGGACTGCTGTCTCTGCAGGTGCTGAGGGACGTGCCTGCTGTTCTACCCGCTCCACTCGCTGCGTCAGCTCTTCGATCCGACGCTCCAGTTGTTCTAACCGCTGCAGGACAAGGTTCGAGTCCTCGCGCTCAGGCATGGCTGATAACCCCCTGACAGTGTTCACGTGTTAGCTTGCATCAACAACAAGCAAAACCTCTGTGCGCAGACCACCATTCTGGGCAGCTTCTACCACCAAATACGACACTCCATCATGCCCGAAAGTTGCATCGCGCCAGGGAGGAGTGGTTTTCATGCCTCCGACGGGGGTGCTTCAGGGTGGTATAGCAAAAAAACCCACAGGTCAGTGCTGCCTCCGACCTGTGGGAAGTTGGGTGTGCTGCCGATAGGATTGTCCAGTATTGCTTAGCCTATCTAAATTATACAGCATCTTGCACGAAAAATCCAGAGGTTTCGATAGCCTCTCAAAACTTTTTTGAAAAAATGTTCGTACGCCAGTGAAGGGTACGAACGGACCGAGAGCAGCCTCGCCCCGGGTGGTGAAAAGGCAAGTCAGCGCATTCCCTTTTGGGGTGAAGGATTAAGCTTGGGGCGCGTCGTACTCAGTAGATACAGGGTTTGCACCGAAACCATCAGGAGGTTCACGACGAGATGCCAGCGAAACTACCGCGCCTGAAAGTCTTTCGCGATGCTGCTCATCCGTGTAGTGGGCGCTATCTGGTGACCGAAAAAGGAAAGCCCTTCTTCTATCTGGGCGACACCGCCTGGGAGCTCTTTCATCGCTTGACGCGCGAAGAGGCGGAACTCTATCTGAACGACCGCGCCAGCAAGGGTTTCACGGTGATACAGGCGGTTGTGTTAGCGGAGTTCAACGGTCTCGGCACGCCCAATGCTTATGGACATACCCCTCTGCATCACAACGACCCCACCCAGCCCAACGAGGGGTATTTCCGCCATGTGGATTTTGTGGTGAACAGGGCAGAGCAACTGGGGCTATACATCGGCATGTTGCCTACGTGGGGCGATAAGGTGAACAAAAAATGGGGCGTTGGTCCGGAGATTTTCACTCCTGAAAACGCCCGTGTCTACGGCGAGTTCCTGGGCAAGCGTTATCGGGGCAAACCCATCATCTGGATTCTGGGAGGGGACCGTCCAATTGAGAATGACACCCACCTGGCAATCTGGAGGGCGATGGCAGAAGGTTTGCGCAAAGGGGATGGTGGAGAACACCTGATCACCTATCACCCGATGGGCGGACAGTCCAGCTCGCAGTGGTTGCACAGAGAGGAGTGGCTGGACTTCCACATGCTGCAGTCGGGACATCATGCCAGACCGATACCCAATTACGAGATGATTGAGCGGGACTACCGGCTGCAACCTGTCAAACCCTGTATGGATGGGGAACCGAACTACGAAGACCACCCCATCGGCTGGGACCCCAAAAACGGCTGGTTCAACGACCACGACGTGCGTCGTGCCGCTTACTGGGCGCTGCTGGCGGGGGCGCATGGGCACACTTACGGCTGCCACGACGTCTGGCAGATGTACGAACCCCAGAAGCGACAGCCTGTTTCCCACGCTCGTACTTCATGGAAAGAGGCTCTTCACCTGCCAGGTGCATCACAAATGCAGTACGTGAAGGCGTTGATGTTGTCTCGACCGCCCCTGCTGCGTATACCCGATCAGTCGCTCATAGCCTCTGACCCGGGCAAGGGAGGGGGGCACATCCGTGCCGCGCGAGGAGCGGACGGCAGTTATGCCTTTCTCTACCTGCCGGTTAGCAGAAAGGTGGTGGTGAATATGGATGTGCTGAGCGGAAAAAGAGTGCGTGCCTGGTGGTTCAACCCGCGCAACGGTCAGGCGCAACTCATTGGGGAGTTTGCCCGACGCGGCGAGAGGGAGTTTACCCCCCCGAGCGGTGAATCGCGAGAGGAAGACTGGGTGCTGGTGCTGGATGAGGTCGGTAAGCGATACCGAAAACCGGGCGCATAGAGGAGGCGTCTATGAAAGCGCCTTTGCGAGTACATCCGAGGAACCCGCGTTACTTTACCGATGACGGCAAGCGCGCCATCTACGTGACCGGTTCCCACACGTGGAGCAACCTGCAGGACATGGGCATGTCCGAACCACCGGCTCCGTTCGATTTCGATGCCTACCTGGATTTCCTGCAGAGACACAACCACAACTTCATTCGGCTCTGGCGCTGGGAAGTGCCGAGGTGGCGCTACGGCGGGCAGGGGGATAGTTTGTGCGACCCCCATCCCTGGGCACGAACGGGACCGGGCATGGCACGAGACGGGAAGCCGAAGTTCGACCTGACAAAGTGGAATGATGTCTACTTCCGGCGTCTACGTCAGCGTGTAGAGGCGGCGGAGAAGCGGGGTATTTACGTCTCGGTGATGCTCTTCGAAGGACACTGTCTGCAGTTCGCGGAAGAGGGCTGGCAATACCACCCCTTCCACCCGGAGAACAACATCAACGGCATCGACGCCGGACGCCTGGATTACTACACTCTGAAGAACCCTCAGGTGCTCGCGTTGCAGGAGGCATACGTGCGCCAGGTGGTGGATACGATCAACTCCTGCAACAACGTGCTGTACGAGGTGTCCAACGAGGCAGGCAACTACTCTACCGAGTGGCAGTACCATATCATCCGTTTCGTGAAGGAGTACGAGAAGAAAAAGCGCAAGCAACACCTCGTTGGGATGACCTTCCAGTTCGGCGGCGAGCGTAGCGGCAGTAACGCGAACCTGTTCAGCAGCCCCGCGGACTGGATTTCCCCCAATCCCGAGGGCGGCTATCGTGATGACCCTCCGGTGAACGACGGGCGCAAAGTGGTGTTGAACGACACCGACCACCTGTGGGGGGAAGGAGGCAACCCACAATGGGTATGGAAGACCTTTACGCGCGGACATCATCCTCTGTTCATGGACAGGATAGCGGAACTGAACCGGCGCGTGGTCACGTGGGCGGGGCGCAAGGACGGAGATATCCCCGGCGCGGAGCCCATTCGTAAAGCGATGGGCGTCACGCGACAGGTGGCTGCGAAGCTGAACCTCGTGGAGGCGTTGCCCTTGCCGGAGCTGGCGTCTACCCGTTACTGCCTTGCGGTGCCGGGCAAACAGTACGTTGTCTATCTTCCTGAGGGCGGCGAGGTAAGCATAGACCTTTCCGGGGCGAAGGGTACGTTCAGGGTACAGTGGATACACCCCGTAGAGGGTACGAGCCAGCCCGCTCCGTCGGTAGAGGGCGGGATGCAGCACTCCCTGAGACCGCCGTTTGAGGGACAGGCTGTGATGGTGGTGACGGCGCATTAGGTCAGGAGGTATAGCAATGACCGGGCACATCGGCGTCATTGGACTGGGCATGATGGGCAAGCACTACCTGCAACACCTGCTTCAGGCAGGGTACAGGGTGTATGCGCTGGACTTAGACACCGAGCGCCTCGCGTGGGCGCAGGAGCAGGGCGCAGCCATCGCAGGCAATCCCAGGGAGATAGCGGAATCCTGCGACGTCATCTTGCTGGCGGTGCCTGGCAATCGTGAAGTGCGAGCGGTCATGGAGAAAGAGGATGGCGTCTTTGCGGCGTTGCGCCCCGAACACCTGATAGTGAACACCAGTACCACACATCCCCATCTGGATGAAGACATGGCTCAACGATGCGCACAACGCGGCGCTGCATGGATAGACGCTCCCGTCACGTGGCGCGCACAGGGGCTTATCGTGATGACGGGAGGTGATCCCGAACACGTTGAGCGGGCAATGCCGATACTGGAAGCCTTCGCCTATAAGGTAGTTCATGTGGGTCAGGCGGGCATGGGACAACGGCTGAAGGCGGTGAACCAGCTCATCGGGGCGTGTCAGCTGGCGGTGTGGTGTGAGGCGGCGGAGTTCGCTCGCGGCATCGGACTGGAGCCCGAGCAGATACGCGATGTGCTGGAGTTGCCCATTCCCGACAGCGTGCTGGGCGACGACTTCGCCGGGAGCGGGCAACTGGTGCTGCACTACAAGGACCTGGGTTATATTCTCGAACTCGCGCATGAGCACGAGACCGCTGTTCCGTTGACAGGTGTCGTGCATGAGGTGTTCAAAGCGGTCAAGCATCTCGGTGAGCCTGACTGGACGCAACCGGGCATCGTCACCTACTGGAGGAGGATAAACCGCCAGCAGCACGGACCGGGGCGATAAGGTTCACAGATGCCTCCGCGCACCAGTGAACAGCATCGGGCTTTTTCGAAAAGCGTTGTCGCAGTCGCACTGGTTGCAGCCAGAGAGCCTTTGAGCGTGTACCAGTTACCCTCTAGTCGTACGTTCCCAGCTCCAGTCCCCGTTGTATAAAGTAGCGATAGGTCTCGTAGTGCACGGTATTGGGGATGGAGTGGTCGCTGTGCAGGACGTAGCCGTAGTTGCCCTTGACGATGGGGATTTTCGCCTCCAGCTCGGCGTCTATTTTGCGCTTGTCGTTGGAGTACAGCACGCGCACATCGATACCGCCCATGAAGGAGAGCCGGTCACCGAAGTTGTGGTACAGACGTACCAGGTCCATACCCGCTTTGACTTCAATCACCTGCAGACAGTCGATGCCCGCCTCGATCATGCCCGGCACCAGCGGCTCGACGTAGCCACAGGAGTGCATAATCACTAGCAACCCCAGGCTCTTGGCAAATTGGATGGTCTTGATATGCCCCGGCTGCACGATTTCTTTATACATCGCGGGCGACATGAACGGGCGCCCTTTGAAGCCCATGTCCTCATAGAACCAGATGCCGTCGGGTAGTCCCTCCTCGGCGAACAGGATTTCCATGAGATGGATGGTCAGGTCGGCGTAGGTGTGGACCATATCTTTCACCCAGTCGGGGTCGTCGATCATGCCCATCAGCATGTATTCGTGACCGCACACGGGGTGCATCAGCTCGAACACGTTTACCCCTGACCAGCAGAAGAATCGCCCTTTCTCCTGCGCGTAGCGGCGCGTGTTGCGGTACGCTTCGAAGTGAATACGTCGGCGGTCTGGCGTCAGCTTCGGTTTGATATGTTCCTCCCAGGCGCGACGGTCTTTCACCAGAAAGTCCACATGTTCCGGGGTGGAGTCGTGCAGTTTGTGGCGGCGAAGTAACGCTCCGTTTCCATCTCGCACGAGAATGGTCTCTTCGGTTTCTTCCACCACTTCCGGCACGTAGTCCAGGTCAGCGACCATGTTGAAGGGCCAGCAGAGTTCCAAATCGTAGCCGAAATGGTCGGCGAGGTTTTCTCCCTCCCGGATGTAGCCCCCTTCCAGCCAGCTCTTGTAGGTATCGCCCCAGAAGTGCTCGAAAACACCAATGCGGTCTACTGGCTGGCGCTTCAGAATACGGTGTATACGCTCTACACTGGTTAGCGGTTGCATGAAATTTTCCTCCTGACAGGCAGTGATTTGGGAAAACAACCTCTGGTTTCCTTCTTCGTCGGGTATCCCCTGTAGACCTGCCTGCCGAACGCCTTGCGTCCTAGTAGCCGTACGTCGTGGCTGATGCCACATAAGCGCGATAAGTGGGGAGCATCACTCCCGCCAGCAGCACGGCGGTCAGGAAGACACTGACGGCTACGGTAACCCATATGGTCTTCTGCCTCCAGCCCGGGGGCAGCGCGTTTGCGAACAGAGGTGTCAGCGAAGCCAGCGCCAGCACAGCGATACGCCATATCGGGACGGGCACAAAAGCGATGGCGTTCACCCAGACGAGCCCGAGCACACCAGCAACGAAGGCGATGCCTCCTGTTCCCATGTTGCCTTCTCGTCGCCAGAACACGAGGGGAACCAGCACTCCCGTCACCGCCGCAATCGCCCCACTCAGCTGGGAGAGCGACGAGCTGTTGGACCATAACAGCACCAGTCCTCCCCCTCCTGCTACCATGGACAGCACCAGTGGCACCGGTATCCCAGGCATCTTCGCCGCTACTCGCGCCTGCAGGTTCCACCACAACCACCAGCCAGCCGCCAGCGACAGCCACCAGATGTATGCCGACGCTCCCTTCCACACGTTGCCCATCAGCGGACGCAGAACGAACCAGGAGAGCACCGCAATCAGCAGAGCTCGTATCGCGCTGAGTAGCAGAACCCGTTTCATGGCGAAATGCTCGACGACGCCCCACACCGCCGCCACTATAGCCACCACGAAGAGCCACTCGTTCGAGTCCACAGGTGGAAAGCTGAGCGGTAAGCCGACGATGCGCCAGTGAGCGAAAAGATATCCCACCGCGAGGGCGAGCGGGGTTGCCCAGTGCGAGCTTCCCCCGTCCCGCCGCCACGCACGCCAGCTCACTACAAGAACCAGCAAGGTGATCATAGCGGGGAGCACTGCTCCCCACAAAAGCTGTTGTGCGAGAAAAGTCATTTGCCGCTTCTCTTACGACCTCCCAGCCTCGACGCTGAGGGTCACACGTACGTCGTCCCCCAACCCCGGTAAACCATAACGGATGCCAAATTCGCTACGCCGGATGGTAAAGGTGGTCTCAAAACCGATGATATCCCTTCCCTGCTGATTCTTGCCTTTGCCGGTGAGGGTCACGTTGGTGGTAATCGGGCGTGTCACGCCGCGGATGGTCAGGTTGCCCTTCACCTGCACAGTGTTCGCGTTTACCCGGCGCACCTCCGTGCTGCGGAAGGTGATGGAGGGGAACTGTCGCGTGTTGAAGAAATCCGGACTGCGCAGGTGGTTATCGCGCTGTTCGTTCGCAGTGTAGACGCTATTGGCATCTACCTCGATGGTGATAGAGCTCTGCGCAGGGTTCGCCTCATTGACCGTTACCGTGCCTTTCACGTCACGGAACATCCCGTACACGTATGCGGTGTTCATATGCTTGACTCGAAACACCAGCGAGGTATGTACCGGGTCAATCTGGTAGGTTTGCGCTGCTGCGGGCAGTGCCACCCACACGCCCAGCCAACTCGCAGCCAGAGCGAAAACGGTGAAGCGTTTGGACATGGTCTTACTCTCCTCCTCCTTTAGGATGTATGTCTTCGCGCAGCTCGCGCGCGGTAGCTGCCAGAGGAAATGACGGTTCTACAAACAGCGAACGCAATAGCTGCTCACCAAAAACCTGCACAGCCTCTTTTCGCAAGCGGAAGTAATGATGCTGCCCCTGCTTACGCATCTCCACCAGCCCGGCGTTCACCAGCATGTTGAGGTGATGCGAAACGGTCGCCTGCGCGATAGGAAACATCTCCGCCACCTGACCGCAGGAGACCTCCTCGCGTAAGGCTATCGCCTTCAGGATGGCAAAGCGCGTTGGGTCAGCAATCGCCTTAGCGATGCGCACCAGCACCGTGTCGTCCATCTCTATCGTCTATCCTGTTTTTAAGACGTTCATCTATGCTTCTATACATCTATGTAGCGATGAAAAGTTCCCGATGGGGAACTAATCAGCCAGTGGAAGAGTATATTAAGTATAGATAAATATATTCTACAATCACCGCGCCTGTCTCCCTCCAGAGTAAGGAGGTTTTCCATGTCCCACACACATGTGGTCGTGCTCGGCGCAGGTTTCGGTGGTCTGAGCGCGGTGAAAGTGCTGGCGCAAGACCGCCGCGTGCGCGTGACGGTGATAGATAGAAACAACTACCACCTGTTTCAGCCCCTGCTGTATCAGGTAGCGATAGCCGGTCTGGAGGCGCCTCAGGTTGCCTGGCCCATCCGTGCCATGTTCCGCCGCTACCCCAATGCTCGCTTCTGGATGGGCAGTGTGGAGTCGGTAGACCCGATAGACAAGCGCGTGTGGGTAGATGGCAAGCCGGTGTCCTACGATTACCTGGTGGTATCGCTGGGAAGCACCTCGCACGATTACGGCATTCCGGGCGTACGCGAGAACGCCATCCCGTTGAAGTCGTTAGGTCATGCGATGGCTATCCGCGACAGGGTACTCAGTGCGGTTGAGGAAGCGGTGAGGACGGCAGAATCATCGCGCAGGCAAGCGCTGCTCACCTTTGTCGTCGTAGGTGGCGGTCCGACGGGAGTGGAACTGGCTGGTGCGCTGGCGGAGCTGAAAAGGCACGTGCTGGTGCGGGATTATCCTGAGATTGCGCCTGAAGAGATGCGCATTGTGCTTATCGAGGCAGGGGATCGTCTGCTCGGATACCTCTCACCAGAATCGTCCGTCTACACCCGACGCACGCTGGAGCAGCTGGGAGTGACGGTTCTGACGGGCTGTGCGGTCTCAGAGGTAACCCCCTTCGGGGTTTACCTGAGGGGTGGCAGTTTCATTCCCAGCTATCTGGTCATCTGGACAGCGGGTGTGCGCGGAATGAGTCTCCCCGGCTTACCTGAGGGGAGCAACGGGCGCATCCCTACCACACCGGAATTGTATATTCCAGAAACGCCGGATATCTACGTGGTGGGAGACCTGAACGGGCTGATGGTCGGGGGAAAACCTCTGCCGCAGGTGGCTCCTCTGGCAAAGCAGCAGGGCGCCTGGGCAGCCCGCAACATCCTGCGACGCATACATGGGCATCCCGAACTGCCTTTCCGCTATCGCGATAAGGGAAACCTGGTAACCATCGGGCGCAATCACGCTGTCGGTGAGGTACGAGGCGTCCGCTTCACAGGACGTCTGGCGTGGTTGACGTGGCTGGCAGTGCATATCTACTACCTGACCGGCTTGCGCAATCGCCTGATGGTACTGGGGAACTGGATATACAGCTACCTCACGTACGATTTCGCCGTGCGCGTCATTCACCGCAAACAGCACTTCCCATATCCATCTGAGGAAGAAACACCTTTGGAGACGGCTCCGCTTGCCCACCTTCCCGAATAATGGGGCGTTGCGCGTACCCACTGTGCAGGAGGACAGGGTAACCTGTCCTCCTGCGTCTGAGGTGGGCTAGTCGGCACGCATCGGGTCGTACCAATCTACGTGAGGTTGTTGTCCTCGTCTCTGCTGGAAGGTCTGTTCAAAGCGATGCCACTTCGCGTGACCGTCTACGAACACGTAGTTGGCTCCGCCCTGGTGGCGTGTGATGGCAAGGGTGGTGGGAGTCTGCGTGCTGTCATCCCACAGCGCCATGTTCATCATTTCGTCCACCACGCGCGGAGGGTTGCCCCAGTACATGGGCATGAAGTGGTCGCCTTTGATGAGCCTACCGTTTCGGCGGTTCACATCCGCCAGCTCGGCGATGTAGATGCACCGTGCCGGGTTGTACACCGCTGCCAGGGGCATCGGTCTGGGCTGCAGCTGTTCGCCATAGGGCGGGTTGCCGTATGGCGGATGGAACGGGTCGAAGTAGGCGTTCAACCCGTAGGAGGAGACACGCGGCTGCGGGGCCGACCACGTGCTGGCGTTGTCGGAGGGGCAACGCTGCAGCAGGCGTGTGCGCACATACGGTTGCAGCTGCTCCAGCCAGCTGGGCGCAGGCGGATGGGGAGAACCCTGCCACATCATGCGCACACTGGGCATGTTCTCATCGTAGTCCTGCACGTACATCTGCACCGCGATGCCCATCTGTCTGCAGTTAGACAGGCAGGCAGCTGCCCTTGCCTTCTCGCGCGCCTGCGAGAAGACAGGGAACAGAATCGCTGCCAGTATAGCGATAATCGCTATCACGACCAGCAGTTCGATGAGTGTAAAGGCACGAAAACGCATCTCTTTGTTCCTCCTCGTGTTTTCGTCATGTGTGGTGAGTTGTGTCCAGACAAGGGAAAGGGCTTAGCCCGTGACACGAGGAGGGTGCTCGATGCGCACTGCGAAGAGGGGAACGCTGTAGCACGTGCTGTGTGCGGTCTGTTCCGTCGGCAAGAGGGCTAACACAGGGCGTTCGCTGGACACCAGACGACAGTTCCACGTGTTGAGGATTTTGCCCTCGTCTGCAGGATCACACTGACGGACAGCCGGTTGCTGGGCTACCTGTCGGGACGGAATGCAGCAACATCGCGCCACATCCGGGCAGTGTTCGCAGTGACAGTAGAGGGCGTGCAGACGCTGCCGCTCGCTCATCCTCTGCGAGAGGAGGACTCCCTCGCCGAGCCACCGGAGCCAGCCTCCCAGCGCCAGGTCGTAAATGCCCTGTCCAACCAACAGGAGCACCACGATACAGCGGACACAGACGTGCATCAGTACGTTCGTACGGAGTGTAATAGTCGCTCATATTATTGCATAGCCTAACTAATATTTTCAATAGCTGAAACAGGGGACTTGACAGGGGATGTTCAAAGCATCCGGCGTACCCGCCAAGGGCAACTACCGGAGGGCGAGGCTGCTGCCGAGCCATAGGGGGATGTGGAGTTCGGCTCACCCAGAGGTTCGCCCTCCAGCCCTGTTTGCGCCACCGTTCTTCGGAGAGTGAGGTTCCTGTCAAGCCGTGATGGTGCGTCCGTTGGGGACTCACCGGGAGGTTCCCTCCAGATGGGATAGCAAGCATCACGCTTGACAGACTACTCCTGGGAACGACTGCCACTCAGCGGATGCATCTCCTTTCTGCCATCGGCGTACACCGCGACCCACTGCGCCAGTCGTTGCCCCAATCGCTGGCAGGAGGCAATTTCGTTTTCCGAACGGGGTTCGCCCGCTAACACCGCGCCGTAGTGCAGGGTAAACTGTTTCCCAACGTAGTCGGTCACCCCAAACACGAGGAATCCAAAGTTCATCAGCACGGTCAAAACGGTCATACAGGCGAGCTCTGCGCCGCCACCCCATCCGCCGGAGGAGGAGAAAGCACAGCCGATTTTGCCATCCACCTTATTCCAGACGCTGCCTCCGACTTCATCCCACCATCGCTTCATCCTCCACGAAATAGTGCCCATGTTGGTGGGCGTTCCTACCGCGATGCCGTCGCACCACAGCAGGTCATCTGCGGTCGCTTCGTCCACGCTTTTCACGCGCACTTCCGTGTCCGGGATGGACTCCGCGCCCTTCGCTACGTGTTCTGCCATCTTGCGCGTATTCCCCGAAGCGGTATCGTAAAGCACCAGCACTTTGCCCATTCTCTTGCGTCTGCCTCCATATTACGATGTTTGTCTATACATCAATACGTTCTGCAGCTAGGCAAAGTTTCCCTGTAACAAAAACGCACGTTTTCGAGGTATGCTTATACTGAGGTTTTGGCACCATGATGCTCTGGACGCTGCCTGTGGAAAGATACATGACCAGCGTGCCGGTGCTTTCACCGGAGGACCCGCTGGCGAAGGCGGTTGCGCTCGCTCGCGCGGCGCGCACCAGTACCTTGCCGGTGGTACAGAACGGGAGGCTGGTTGGCGTTATCGCCGAATCCGACATCGCACGGCTGATGCAGCAGGGGGACCCCCATCAGCAGCAGTACCTGCCTGTGAGCGCGGCAATGACGCGAGAGGTGCTCTCTGTCTTGCCTTACACTCCCACCACGCACGCCCTGCAGCTCATGCAGGAGTACGGTTTCTCCTCTCTACCGGTGATTTCGCAGAGCGGTGAGTATCTGGGCACAGTGTTGAGGTCGGATGTGCTCGCCCTGACCTGCGAAACCGCGCGCCCGCCGATGGTAGGGGGGATGGCGACACCGCTAGGGGTCTACCTGACCGGTGGAGGTGTGCGTGCGGGGGCAGGGGACCTGGGACTGTTTCTCACGGGTGTGCTACTGATGGTGTTGAACCTGCTGGCTATCACGCTGGTCTATTCCGGTTCGCACTGGATCCAGCAGCGCACGGGTATTCCACTTTACGCCATGTTGCTTTCCCCAACGGCATCGTTGCTGGACTGGCAGGAGTGGGTAGGCATTCTCCTGCGCGGAATGCCTGTCGTGCTGTTCCTCCTGTTTGTGCGCTTCTCCCCGATTGCAGGTGTCCACGCGGCGGAGCACATGACAGTACATGCCATTGAGCGGGGAGAACCGCTGGAGCCCGAATACGTGCGCCGTATGCCCCGCGTCCACCCCCGATGCGGTACCAACCTGGCCGCGGGCGCTGTGATCTTCCTGATGCTGGCGAACTTGAACACTGGCATCTATCAGGACCTGACTTTGCTGCTGGCTCTGGTAACTACCCTGCTCGTCTGGCGTCCGGCGGGCAACCTGCTGCAGGCGATTTTTACAACGCGCCCCCCGAACGAGAAGCAACTGCGCAATGGTATTGAAGCAGGCAAGCAATTGTTACACCGCTACCAGATGCAGGGTTACCGCCTGCTGACTCTGCGTGAGCGGATTTGGAACATGGGCATCCTGCAAATCGCCGCGGGAATGTTCGTGGTGTGGTGGGTGATGGACATACTGGGCTTGGGGTTCTGGTAGAGGCTTCATCTTCGGGCAATACTGTCCTTGCCACGCGGATAAAATGTAACCGTGCCCCACTTTTTCAGCAAATTTTTTGTACAAAACCTCAGAATCCCCTTTAGATTTCGAAACGGATGCCGATAATACGCATTGGTTCGCTATTCATTTCACCTGCACCCAGCAGGACAGTCCGTACGGAGGAGAGTCACGATGCAAGCGGTGATACTTGCGGGAGGACAGGGCACGCGTTTACGTCCATTGACAGCGCGCACTCCCAAACCGATGGTACCACTCTTTGACCGCCCTGTGATGGAGCATACGCTGTTGTTGTTAAGAAAGCATGGTATACAGCAGGTGTTTGTCACGTTGTCCTACAGGGCGCGAGAGATTATCGATTACTTTGGCGGCGGTAGCCGCTGGGGCATGCGCATCCACTACTCCATCGAGGATGAGCCGATGGGGACGGCGGGAGGCGTGCGGCGGTTCGCCAGTTCACTCAACGATACCTTTCTGGTCATCTCCGGCGATGCGGTGACCGACTTCGACCTGAGCGAGGCGATTGCATTTCATCGGCGCAAAGGCGCTGTCGCCACGATGCTCTTGTATTCGGTGGAGGACCCTACGCCCTTTGGGATTGTCGAGACCGATGGGGACGGCAGAATCCGTCGCTTCCTGGAGAAGCCGTCTGCGAACGAGGTCTTTACCAACACGGTCAACACCGGCATTTATGTGCTGGAGCCGTACGCCCTGCGCTTCGTACCCGATGACCAGCCTTTCGACTTTAGCCGGAACCTGTTCCCACGTCTGCTGGCGAACAACGACCCCTTCTTCGGTTTCCGGGCAGAGGGCTACTGGTGCGATATCGGCAACCTGCTCCAGTATCGGCAGGCGCATTTCGACGCGCTCACTAATAAGGTATCACTGGACCTGCCTGCGGAACCGATCCGCCCAGGCGGCTGGATCGGCGAAAACGCAGTGGTGGATGGTCACGTCAAACTGGAGCCGCCTTTCTACATTGGCGCGGGTACCCGACTGCAGCGTGGGGCTGCCATCGGTAAGCACGCGGTGATCGGAGCACGCTGTCTGGTGGAGACAGAGGCTTCCATCCGTGCTTCGGTGGTGGGACCGGGCGCGCGAGTCGGAGCAGGCACGCAGCTGACGCACTGCGTGGTGGATTCCGGTGCCCATGTGGAAGCGCGCACCGCCTTGAGCAATGCCGTGCTCTCGGCGGAGTCGATGGCTCCTCTAGCTTCTTCCCTGCCTCTGGCGGCGTAGCAAAAGGGCAGGCAGACCGTCTGCCTGCCCCTGTCATATTCCCGACCAACGCGCGGTCGCCCCGTTCAGGGCGTTCAGGTTTCCGCTACTGGCACAGCAGGTGTACCGCCGCGATCACGTCCTCGCGGGAGGGGATGGAGGCGTCCTCCAGTGTTTCGCTCATGGGCACGGGCACGTCCTTCGCTGCCAGAATCACGGGCTGCATGTCCAGATAGTCCCAGCCGCTGTAGCCGTTCTCGAAGCGGTACTCCAGTATCTGGCGCAGGAACTCGTTGGCAACGCCGCCCTTCGTCCAGCCTTCAGACATCAGGATAACGCGCCCCGTCTTCCGTACGGAGTGGGCGATGGTCGCGATATCCAGAGGGTGGAGCGTACGCGGGTCAATCACCTCGCAGCGGATGCCTTCTTTCTCCTCCAGGTCCCACGCCGCGTCCAGTGCCACGTGCACCATCCGCGAGTATGCCACGATGGTCACGTCCTCGCCCGGCTTCTTGATATCCGCGACGCCCAGAGGAATGATATAGTCCTCCTCGGGCACGGGTCCCATCACGCCGGAGTAGAGTAGTTTGTGCTCGAGGAACATGATGGGATTGTCGTCGCGTATCGCCGCTTTCAGCAAGCCTTTGGCGTCATAGGGGGTGGAGGGCATGACCAGGTAAATGCCCGGCACGTACAGCCACCACGCTTCCATACTCTCGCTATGGTGTGCCGCAATACAGCGTCCCACGCCGCCCTGCGAGCGGTATACTACCGGCACCTTGGTTTTGCCGCCGAACATGTAGCGGTTGTATGCTGCGTTGTGCAGAATCTGGTCGGAGCCAAGCGTGGTGAAGTCTACATACTGGAACTCCACAACGGGTCTCATGCCACGCATCGCAGCGCCTGCACCTGCACCTGCGATAGCGAGCTCGGAGATGGGCGTATCGATAACGCGACGACCGCCGAACTCGTCCCACAGCCCGCGTGTGGCGGCGTATGCCCCACCGTAAAGCCCAACGTCCTCGCCCATGACGAACACGCGCCAGTCGCGGCGCATCTCTTCCGCATGGGCTTGCGCCAGCGCCTCGTTGTAGTACTTGATGGGGATACCGTACTTCTCTTCCAATCGCTGGGCATCTTCCTTTTTCAGTTTGGGCATCATCGCCCCGCCTGGCGTTCCTGCCTGCTCGCGCGCGATTCGGCGGATTTCGTCTTCAATCGGGCGGATGTGCGCACGCAAAGCCTCTTCCTGCTCTCGCTCGCGGGCGAACTCGATGGGGTCTTTGGGCACGTACAGGTCATCGAAGAGCTCCACCGCAGGGGGCAGCGGACTGGCTTTAGCGAACCGTTCTGCCTCGTCGATGGTCTGGCGTGCTTTTTCCATCACCGCGTCCATCTCCGCCTCGGTAGCGATTCCCGCTTCCAGCATACGATGGCGCAGGAGCAGAATGGGGTCACGCTGGCGGTACTCTTCCAGTTCCTCTTTGGTGCGGTAGCGCTGCTGGTCGGACAGCGAGTGCCCGAAGTAACGATAGGTACGCGCTTCTACCAGCACCGGTCCCTTGCCCTCGCGGCACATCTGCACTGCCTGCGATACCTTCTCCTTCACGTCCAGCACATCCATACCGTTGCACTGCAAACCGGGGATGCCGTACGCTTCCGCTCGCTTCACCACGTCGCGTACCCGCGAGGCGTAAGGAGCTTCCGGCACGCTACGGTCGTGCCAGGGCATGGACATCGCATACAGGTTGTTCTCGCAGATGAAGACAACGGGTAGACCATCGTGCGTGACTGCGGCGAGGTTCAGCGACTCATGGAAGGAGCCCGTGTTGACTGCACCGTCGCCGAAGAAGCACAAAACCACCGCCCCCGATTGCTTGAAACTCTCCGCCAGCGCGGCGCCGACGGCGATGGGAATGTTGCCTCCCACAATACCTGTCGCACCCAGGTTGCCCTTCTCCACGTCAGCGATATGCATCGAACCGCCCCGTCCGCGGCAGTAGCCCGTCTCGCGTCCCATCAGCTCCGCCAGCATCTTGTTCCAGTGAGTCTGGCGGTCTTCTTCGCTATCACACCACAGGTTGCCGATGGCACCGCAGTGTCCATGCCCACGGTGCGTGCTGGTAATCATGTCGTTGCGGGTAATGGAAGCCACCGCACCTACTGCCACTGCCTCCTGACCAGCGTACAGGTGCGACGCACCTTTGATCTGCCGACTGCGCACCAGTTCGTACACCTTCTCTTCGAAGAAGCGTATCTCGTACATGGTGCGCAGGTAGTCCAGAAGTTTCTCCTTCGGTTCCTGATGGATGGGATCGGTGCCTTTCTTCACCTTCGTACTGGTAGCCATTGCTGTCCGTGCCTCCTGCGATGTTGCGTTTTCAGCCGTCTGTGGATATAATACAACAATAAAGGAAAACATTCAATATTTCAAGCGTAAACAAACGAAAATGTTTGCGGAAGAGCGACGACAACAGATTTTACAACATCTCCGCCAGATGGGCAAAGTCACCGTGGACGAGCTCAGCACACGCTTTGGTGTCTCCGCTCCCACCATCCGCGCGGATTTAAGCTTTTTGGAAAAACAGGGCTTGTTGAGACGCACACACGGCGGCGCGCTCCCTGTGGAGAGCACATTGTATGAGCCTCCGTATGCGATCCGCGAGATGAAAAACCTCCCCCAAAAGCGAGCCATCGCGCGGGTGGCGGCGACTCTGGTGCGGGATGAGGAAACGGTGCTTCTGGATGCAGGCACTACCACTTTCGAGGTGGCTCTGCAGCTCAAGCAACGCAGAGGGTTAAAGGTGGTGACTAACTCACTGGCGATTGCGCTGGAGCTGATGGAGCGCAAGGACATGGAGGTGGTGTTGCTGGGAGGAAGCGTGCACCCCTCACGACGCGCTACCCTGGGCGAGCTGGTGCTGCACGCTCTGGATGTGATATATGTGGACCATGCTTTTCTCTCTTTTAACGGTGTGCACGCGCGTGCCGGCTACACGAGTGTGGATTTTGAAGCGGCAGTGGTGAAAAGGAAGATGATGCAGCATGCGCGGCAGGTCATCGTGGTAGCAGACCATGCGAAGATAGGGCAGATCGCCTTCGCACAGGCTGCTCCTGTGGACGCCGCGCAGGTGCTGATCGTGGATGATGGTGTGCCCCCCGATGCGCTTGGCGCTTTCGAGGAGGCAGGCGTGCGCGTGCTGGTGGCAGCAGTTACTTCAGCTTTATCTGCTCCCAAGGCGGATTGTGCGTGGCAATCTGGTCCAGAGTGATTTTCGCCAGCTCGCGTTCAGCCATGTCTCGCAGCAGATTCCATGCCTGATGCGCCGCACAGGGGTGGATGCTGTCACACCTCGCACGGTGATCCAAAAGACACTGCTTCTTCTCGATATGCCCCTCGCAGGCATTCAGGATATCCAGATAGCTGATCTGGCTCGGTGGACGAGTGAGAGAGAAGCCACGATCACGCCCACGATGTGCATGAACCAGACCGTGCTGCTCCAGATCCTTGAAAATGGCGTACAGAAAGTTCACCGAGACATCTGCCTCTTGAGCCAGCTCTTTGACGGTGACAATCGCACCTTCTCCCCGCTTCGCCAGACACGCAAGCGCACGCACCGCGTATTCTGTCTGTACACCGCTATCCAAAAGCCGAATCATTTCACACTCCTATCTAGTACAGTGTAGCCAGTCGCTATAATGATATACCTGATAAAGGTGTGTTGTCAAGAGGGATCTGCGAAGTTTGTTGACAGAGTGTGCCAACCAGTGATAGAGTGATAATGTTCTCGTGGACGCTGATGGAAGGGAGGGGACAATCAAATGTATGGGGTCTGCGTATTCAGCCGGTGCTTGTTTTTCTGCGTTGTGCTGTGCTTCTACCTGGGTCGGTCGATGCTTGCACAGCCGGATATTCGATGGCTTCTGCACTCGCCCGCGCAGATTGCCGATTTTTCGCCGGACGGCAGGTGGATGTTCACCGCTTCCTTCCCGAGGTCCGTGCTGTGGGATGTGACCGCACAGCAGCCTGTTGCCACTTTCGCGGGATGGCGGTCGGTTTTTCTGGGGAGCCGTCTGTTCGCCGTACACAACGACAGGCAGATGGACATCTATGATTTCCCCAGCTTGCGTCGCGTTTATCAGATTCCTGTAGGTGTGCGCCCGTATCGTCTGCACGCATCGAGAGATGGCAGGTGGCTTCTGGTGCAATATCCTCTAGAACTGCAGTTGTGGCAGACGATGCCTCCTCGTCTGATGCAGGTGATCAGTGGAGGAGGAGAGGCTCTGGGGGCTGTTGCCCTCTCGGCAGATGGGCGATTTTTCACGCATGGCAAATGGCCCTCGGAGATTACGGTGCGTCGCACGGAGGACGGCAGGGTGGTGAAAAAGCTCACCGTCGAGGAGATGGGCTCGGTACTTCTTTCGCCCGATGGTGCTTTGCTGGTGGTGGCTTCACAGGGCGGAGTGCGAGGCTACCGAGTGGCAGATGGCAATGTGCTCTTCCGCTTCCCGATGGGGGAGATAATCGATGAACCTGCTCTGGCAATCAGCGATGACGGCAATTATCTGGCGATTGCTGCTCCGTTACGCTATGGACTGGCATGGCGACTGTGGCGGTTATCGGACGGCGCGCTCCTTGCTGGGGAGGATACTTCGGAGTACCTTTCTTTCTACGAGATTTCCGTGCGCTTCTCTCCGGACAGCCGGACGCTCTATCTGCAGATGAGAGATGTGGTGCGCACCATAGAGACCTCTACCGGCACGGAAGCAGGCAGCTGGTCTACTCCGAAGTCGTTCCGTACGCTGGGCTTCTGTCGAGGAGGTGAACAGATAGTCCTTTCCGGAGAGCAGGGATTGAGCTTTTACAGCGTTGCAGACGGACGATTGCTCGCCCATTACCCGCGCTCTCTGGATCTCTACAGCCCGGAGGCTGTATCGCCGGACGGACGATTGTATGCCTTCTTCACAGATGCGCAGGGATTGAATGTCTTTTCATTGTCCGATGGGGGAACGCTGGTGCCCCTCTTGACCATTCCGGCTGCCGAACTGCCTGCTCCGGCATTGCGGATGCAGTGGACAGCGGATGGCTCCTGGCTCTATGCAGGTGGCTATGGTCAATTGTTCCGGATACGTGTGCCAGGAGGCGATATCGAAACTCTGTCAGAGAACGTCCGGTCGTTTGCTGTCAGCGCCGACGGGCACTATCTGGTGTACTCGGATACTTATACGGACACTATTATCGCCCTCGACTTGCAACAGGGGCAGGTTCTGTATACCTGGACGGGCACCGATTTTCAGCTGCTGGAGACCGCTCAACAGGTGGCGGTGGTGCAAAGAGCGACCAGCTATACCGCTGTGGAGATGTTTGACCTGCGCACGGGGGAGTGGCGAGGCAGAGCCAGCTGGGGACTTCCCACAACGGGCGTTTCTTGGGAACAGATTGTGGTATCGCCAGATGGGCGTATGATTGCCGTGATCTGGGATAGTGATCGGCGCACCGATTTTTACAACAACAGGGGTAATCGGATTGCCCGTTGGGATGCGCCGTATGGTGGTCAACCCTTAGCCTTCTCGCCAGATGGCAGGTACATCGCCATCGGCGACTCCACGCTGGCGATAGCGGAGGGCTTTCGCGGTGACATACCCGTATACGGAAGGCTGTACCTGGTGGGATGGACGGGCGTACTCCCCGGCTATCTACGCTATACACTTCGTGACAGCGTCACGGGGCAGGTGCTTGCGGAAGGGAAAGTGGGCTTTACAGCCTCTACAGGTTATTCGTACGCACGATTCCTGTTGCCTGCGCCAGATACCGACCTGCTTCTCACCGTTTCCGGGGTGCCTTTCCTGTCGCGAACAGTGCAGGTATCTCGCTTCTTTTATCCTTCTGAAGAGGTTGTGGTTCTGTACCCCGGCGATATCGACGGCGATAACGAGGTCACGCTGTTCGATTTCGGACAGATGGTGGCGGCATTTGGTAGCGTGGCAGGCGAAGATCGCTACAGTGTCCACGCCGACCTAGACGGCGACGGTGAAATCAGCTTGTGGGATTTCGGGCTACTGGTAGAGCATTTTGGGATGATGGGGGACGACTAGCTCACCGCGACCATCGCCTCTTTGGGGGCGCGGTAAGAGATAACGCGCGAGATGCCCTGCTCCTGCATCGTCACGCCGTACCAGACATCGGCGCATTCCATCGTCACGGGGTTGTGCGTGATGATGATCACCTGCGAATGGCGGGCGTAATCGCGCAGCATATCGGCGAACTTCTCCACGTTCGCGCCGTCGAGCGCGGCGTCTACCTCGTCCAGCACGCAGAAGGGGCTGGGCTTCACCTGCAGGAAGGCGAACATCAGCGCAAGTGCTACCAGTGCACGCTCGCCACCGGAGAGCAGGGACAGGTTCTGCCGACGCTTGCCCGGGGGCTGCACGACAATCTCTACTCCCGTCTCCAGCAGGTTGTGCGGTTGCGTGAGTTCCAGCTCCGCTTTGCCCCCTCCAAAGAGACGCACGAAAACATCCTGAAACGCCTCTTGCACCGCGCGAAACGTGTGCAGGAACAGGTCGCGCGTGCTGGAGTCTATCTCCTGAATGGCTTGCAAGAGGTCTTCCCGCGCCGCCTCGAGGTCGGTACGCTGTTTTTGCAGGAACTCGTAGCGTTCGGTCAGACGCTGATACTCTTCCGCCGCACCGGTGTTCACGTTCCCCATCTGCCGAATCTCCCGACGCAGGCGATGGATTTCCGAAGCGGTTTCAGGGGAGAACTGCGACAGGTCAGGAGGTGTGTGCTGGGAGACATCTACTTCATACTCTTCCCACAGTCGGGTGACCGCTTGCGTGCGCTGCATCTCGATTCGCGCCAGCGTGAGCTCCATCTCATGTGCCTGCTGAGCCAGCGCGTTTTGCTGGGCGGATAGCTCCTTCAACCGCTCACTGTTTTCCAGACTCTGTTGCAACAGGTTCTGGCGCACCTCGCGCTGGGCGACGAACTCCCTTTCCATCTGCTCGCGCTGCTGGGCGATACGCTGCAGCTCCTGAAGGGTCTGTGCCAGTGCCTGTTCGTCCTGCTCGATTTGTGTCCCCAGTTCAGCGATGCGCGCCTGATAGCTCTGCGCCTGCTGGTGCAGGTCGCGCTGCATCTGAGCCAGCGACTCGCGTTCGTGCTCCAGCGCGTGTTGTTGTTCTACCAACCGCCCCAGCGTCACCTCCGCCTCTTGCAGCTGCGTCGCCGCCTCATCGCGCTGCAGGCGGTAACGGCTGACCTCTTCGGGCGAGATCACTTGCCCGGCGTCGGGGGGCAACCGCTCTTCCAGCTCCAGTATCTCGTTGTCCAGATCGTAGAGCCTTTTTGCCTGCTCGGTCTGCTCTTGCTGTAACGCCTGTAACTGTTGCTGGAGCACCGTTTGCTCCTGAGCGATCGCTTGCAGGGCGGAGGCGGCTTGCACCGCTCTTTGCTGCGCCTGTTCCTGTTCCCTTCGCGCTTCACGCCAGCGATTCTGTGCGTTTTCAGCAGCCTGCATAGCTTCCTGCAGTCGTGCGCGCAGACGCTCTTCTTCCTCTTCACCAGCACGCAGTTCGCGCTCCACACGCGACCTCTCCGCCTTGCGCGAGACAATACCCGTCGCTCTGCCCGGCATTTTACCGCCTGTAATCGCGCCACCCGGCAGGAACAGCTCGCCCTCCAGAGTAACCACCTTGCTCCAGCCGTTGTAACGGCGTACTATCTGCACCGCGCTCTCAAAGTTCGGGGCGACCAGCACGCGCCCCAGCAGATACTGAGCCACACTACTCAGCTCTGGCGCGCACTCCACCAGTTCACTGGCAAAGCCGATTGCCAGCCCTTCACGGATACACTGTTGCAGGGATGGTAAAGGCTCCGGGATGCGAAGCAGATTCAGGGGCAGGAAGGTGGCTCGCCCTCGCGCGTGCTGTTTGAGCCATTCGATAGCAAGGCGCGCTTCTTCTTCAGTAGTGGTGATGATATCCTGTGCGCTGGCTCCCAGTGCGACCTCGATGGCGGTGACGTAAGGCTCCTGCGGTTGCAGAACGTCCGCTACCAGAAGGTATGTGCCACTCAGGTGTCCCTGAGAGACGGCATCCAGCACTGCCCGCACTCCGCCGAAAAGCCCCTCCTGCGCCGCTTCGCTCTCCAGCAACGCCTGCAAGCGTGCGCTCAAGCGGGCGTTCTCGCGGGCGCGTGTTTCCACTTCCTGTCGTCTGCGCTGCACTTCTGCCTGTGCCTGCTGCAGCTCGGTTTCGCACCGCTGGGCTTCGCGAAGACTCATCTCTGCGGCGGCAACCGTTTTGTCCCGATGCGCTTGCGCGGCTCGGACGCGCTCCTCCGCTTCGCGCAGGTTCTGCTCGCTTTCCTCTATCCGGCTTTGTAGCGACCGGATGGCTTGTTCGACTTCAGCACGGCGCAGGCGTAACCCATCCAGGTATGTTCGCGCCCGCACCACTTCCTGGGTACGCTCCACATAGTGCTGCTGTGCCTGCTGCAGGGCGTGCTCTGCCAGTCGCAGTCGCTCACGAGCCACCTCCCGCTGTTGCTCTACCTCCTGAATGCGCTGCTGTAGCTCCAGTCGGCGCTCTTGCCACTGCAGTGCCTGTTGTTGAATCTCCGCATATCTGCGCTCGTTTGCTGCCAGCTCTTCTTGCAAGCGGCTCAGGTTGTCTCTGCTATTTTGTAATCGTTGTTCGATGAGGGCGCGACGGCTCTCGGCGCGTTCGTACGCGGTCAGGGATGCCTGCTGCAGAGCGCGCAGGGTGTCCAGTTCCGCTTCGGCGTCCGCTATCTGTGTGCCCAGCTTTTGGGACAGCGACTCGCATTCCGCCAGCTGTGCGTTGACCTCCAGCAGGCGGCGGTGAATCCTTTGCTGTTCTTGCTGTGTGTGCTCGCGAGCACGTTCGCTCTCCAGCACCTGCGTCCAGAGCGCAGCGACCTCTATTTCGCGCAGACGACCGACCAGCTGGTGGTAGCGAATGGCTACCTCCGCCTGCTGGCGCAGGGGTTCGCGTTGTGCCTCCAGCTCCGCCAGAATATCCACCACGCGGGTCAGGTTCGCCTCAGTGTTCTCCAGCTTGCGCAGAGCTTCGCGTTTGCGGTGGCGGTACTTCTGGATGCCCGCCGCCTCCTCGAAGAGCGCGCGACGGTCTTCGGGCTTGGCGGAGAGCACGATGTCCACCTCATTCTGCGTGAGGATAGCGTACGTAGCTCGCCCCAGCCCAGTGTCCATAAACAGCTCCACGATGTCCTTGAGACGGCAGGGGGTTTTGTTGATGAGATATTCACTTTCACCGGAGCGATACAATCGGCGGGTGATGGTCACTTCGGCAAAGTCTATCGGCAGCAGACCTGCGCTATTATCTACCGTCAGGCTCACCTCCGCCATGCCCAGCGGTTTGCGCCGTGCACTGCCCGCGAAGATGACCTCGGTGCTGTTCTCCGCGCGCAGGGTACGCACGTTCTGCTCACCGAGTACCCACTGGATGGCGTCGGCGATGTTGGATTTGCCGCTGCCGTTGGGACCCACAATAGCGGTAATGCCCTCGCCGAAATCCAAGCGTACCCTGTCGGCGAAGCTCTTGAAGCCGAGTATGCTGAGGCTCTTCAGAATCATTGCCAGAAAGAATGCCGGACTGGTAATAGGATTACGTGACGGGATGGGCTTTCTCCTGCCGGGTGCGGTGCGTGGTATAATACGGAGGGAGGCTTGTTTTTCTGTAGAGACCATGCTACGCTTACTTCTGGTCAGACACGGTGAAACCGACTGGAACCTGCAGATGCGTTTTCAGGGGCAGACGGATGTGGAGCTGAACGCGCGGGGGGTGGAGCAGGCAGAAGCGATTGCCCATCGGCTACGGCGAGAACCTCTGCAAGCTATCTACAGCAGTGACCTTCGGCGAGCGATGCAGACTGCACAGATTGTCGCCCGCTATCACGACCTGTCTCCCATTCCCGATGCCGACCTGCGCGAGCTCTCGTACGGCGTCTGGGAAGGGATGAGCCGGGAGGAAATCCTTGCCAGCGAGTGGGCGGAGCTGTTCGAAAAGTACCGAAAAGACTCCCTGCGCTATCGTCCACCGGGTGCGGAGTATCCTGAGCAGATTCTGGAACGCTCACGTCGCGTGTTGCAACGCATCCGCCGGCAGCATGAAGAGGGAACAGTGTGCATCGTGGGGCACGGCGGGAGCCTGCGTGCGCTGATTTGTGTGGCGCTATCTGCTCCGCTAGAGACCTTCCGGCATATCCGCCTGGATAACGCCTCGCTGAGCGCTATCGAGTGCCGTGAGGACTGGATGTGGGTTTCGATGGTCAACGATACTTGCCACCTGACGCAGGAGATGGTGCAGCCGGTGATTTAGAGAGGGGGAAGAGTGATGAAACTCATCAGTTACCGAAAAGATGGGCACGAGGGTATCGGCGCCCTTGCAGGCGATGTGGTGGTGGACTTCAACGCGGGAATGGCGTTACTGGACAGCGGCTTCGAGCCAGCTGGTATGCTGGCGCGAGACATGGTACACTTGCTGGAACAAGGTGAGAGCGCATTGAATCTGGCAGAGCGAATAGTTCGTACCTATCAGATTCTCGCGCTGGAAAATCCGCACGCCGTGCAGGAGGTGGTGCACCCGCTATCGGAGATACAGTATCTGCCTCCCGTTACCCGTCCGCAAAAGATCCTGGCTATCGGCGCGAACTACCGCGCACACTGTGAGGAGTCGGGGGTACCTGTACCTCAAAAGCCTATTGTCTTTGTGAAGGTGCCCTCCGCACTAATTGCGCACGGTGAGGCGATTGTGTATCCGCGCATCACCCAGGAGCTGGACTACGAGGGCGAACTGGCGGTGGTCATCGGCAGGAAGGCACGAAACGTTCCCGCTGAGGAGGCGATGGGGTATGTGGCGGGCTATACCATCATGAACGATGTCACCGCTCGTGACCTGCAGCGCACAGAGGGGCAGTGGTCTCGCGCAAAGGGCTGTGACACCTTCGCGCCGTGTGGACCCTGGCTGGTGACGGCGGACGAGATAGAAGACCCCCATGCGTTGACCATCGAAACCCGTGTGAACGGCGAACTGCGTCAGCACTCCAGCACGGGTGACATGATATTTCCCATTCCTGCGTTGATTGCGCACATCAGCGCGGCGATAACCCTGTTGCCGGGTGACATCATCACCACCGGCACGCCGGCAGGTGTGGGCGTCTACCGCCAGCCGAAGGGCTTACTGCAACCCGGCGACGAGGTAGTAATACGCATTGAGGGAATAGGGGAGCTGCGTAACCACGTGGTCGCCGAGGGATAGCTCTTGCCATCGCGAAACAATCTGCCTGACGGGGGCGCTGCCGGAGCCACTCCACATACAGGCAGAAGGTAGACTCGATTATATCCCGCGAGGCGACCGGTTGCCGAGCATATAAGACGCCAGCGCTGCCAGAATAGCCAGCCCGATGCAGCTCAGGAACAGCCCCACGCGGAAGGTATCGGGGGCGTAACGCCATTCCACTTGCTGCGTCCCGACCGGCACATCTACCGCGCGGAAGCACTCATCGTAGAGCCGCCAGCGTGCAGGTTTCACGTCTACCCATACCTGCCAGCCCGGATATGCACTATCGGTCAGCACGAGAGTGCCCGCCTCTTTCGGCAACAGGATAACCTGCTGGGGGGTCGGCATCTGCCAGCGTGCCGCCTTTTCTGTCTCAGCCATCCACGCTCGCGCGCCGGGTAAAGGTGCAGAGGTGATTTCCCAGTCATCCGCGCTACTGCCAGAGGCGATGGTACCTATTCCCGCTTTACGCAGGAGGGAAGGTTTTTCGCGCCAGCTCGCCTGTAATTCGCTAAACAGGCGAATACTCTGACGTAGTGGAACCGGCTCATAGCCGGATGCCTCACTGACCCCATCTGCCATGCCGATATTCGAAGCCAGCGTTTCACGCCATGTGCGCAGGGTCACTGTGTCGCTCGGACCGTAGTCGTGTGCGTTCACGTAGCGCAGCCATATCGGCGATGTGTCCGGTACAAAGAGGCGATGTCCGCTCTCCTGCAAGCGTAAGGCAATCTGTAGAGGCTGACGAAACACATCGGCTGAGCAGGTGGGGGTGGCAGGGAGGGCAATCCACAATAGCTCTGCCACAGTGACCACTGCGCCCAGCCACCAGCGCCACCGGTTCTTCAGGGAAAGCGCTGCTACCGCGAGGGCGCACATTGCTGCCGTTCGCCATAGTGCGATGCGGATGGTGCCAGCCATTGCCGTTGTTTTCGCCAGAGCTTGTTCTGGGGAGACCGTTGCGGAACCCGCAATCGTCGGGGCAAGGGAGCGCGCGAGGCTTTCGCTCACCAGATGCCATCCCACCGCCAGAGTCAAAAGCACCAGCGGCAACCTCCACCAGCGACGATTCAGCGAGACCTGTTCAAAGGCAGACGCCGCCCACAGGCACAGCGCGAGGTCGGTCACCGCTGTCCAGCGCAGAGGTGTGCGGAAGCTCTGCATCCCCGGCACCAGGTAGTATGCCAGCAGGTACAGACCGCCGTACGGGCCCATCGCCATCCAGAGAGAGAATACCACCGCCCTTTTCCAGAAACGTTCGTCTTCCGGCACATTGCGCCACCTCGCCAGCACGACCAGCAGGGGCACCGTCCCTACAAAAAAAGCGATTTCCCAGTAAAACATGTTCAACATATAGTTCCCCCGCCAAGGGAAGCCAAAGAGGCTTGGGGCGAGAAAGAGCAGAAGATGGTCAGGATGTAAGGTGTAGCCGGCGGATTCCTGCAGCGCAAGGGCATCACGGTCTGTGTGGCGCAGCAGCTCCGCCAGAGGCAGCCAGTGTGCCCCGCCAATCAGCAGCGCTACCGTCGTAGCGAGGATTCCCCAACGCAGGACGGTTCGCCTGTCCCGCACCTCGCGCCAGCGGTAAACTGTCCACCCCAGAAGCACCAGCAATAGCGTGTGGAACATCTGCGGACTGCCAGCCAGTGATGCCAGCGCAAGCACAGCAGACAAAGCGACCGTCCTGCTGATGTTCGCCTGCTGGAGCAAACCTTCCACTGCCCAAAAGCTCCATCCGTACCATGCCAGCGTTTGCAGGATACCCACATGTTGACTGCGCAGTACGACCGCCCCACATAAAGACCACAGCGTACCTGCCGCCAATGCCTCGCGTAGGGAGTAGCCTCTGCGTAGAGCGAAGGCACAGACGCCCATCCCCGCCAGTGCGAGATGAATCACCGCGCCCCACGAAATTGCCCGTTCCGCCCCCAGCCAGGCTACCAGCAGGGTAGAGGGGTACAGCAACCACTCCTGCGGGTTACCCACAAAGGGCTGACCGAACAGCGTGTGCGGGTTCCACAGGGGCAGGATGCCTTGCGATAGCCAGTGGTGTTCAAAAGAAAGCACGGGCTGGAAGTAGAGCATGATGTCGCCGTAGTAGAGCACTTCTCCCAGGAAGACCACTCGCCAGAAGACGACACACGCTATGCCTGCGAACCATAACCCGGCAAGCAGGTTGTTGCGGAGGGATGGACTACATTGCATCCGACGTTTGTCCCCGTGCGATTCAGTGCGTATGTGATTCTCCGTTAGCAAGAGATTTGCCTGCCGGTCGCGAATCCCGTACACACCTGTCTGAGGGAGGTGCTTTCATGAGCGATTTGCAGCAACACATCTGGGCAACGCCTCTGGTGGACACGCATGAGCACCAGCGATCGGAGCAGGACTACCTGAAAACGCCGGTGGACGTGCTGGTGGAACTGTTCGATAACTACGTCACCGCCGACCTGGTGGTAGCGGGCGCGTCGCCTGAAGCAGTGAAGAAACTGCTGGATGCTTCCGACCCCGACATACCCTCACGTTTGGAGGGGATACGCGGGGCATGGGAGGCGTGTCAGTACACCGGTTACGGAGAGGCAGTGCGGTTGATCGCCAAAATCGCTTTCGGAATAGATTCTCTCCTGCCTGAAACGCTGGAGGAGGCGCAGCGCCGCAGCAGAAACGCTCGCCAGCCCGGGGAGCGACTGCGCATCCTCAAAGAGTTCGGCAATCTGGACCATGTGCAGATTGACCATTTTCGCCGGGTGGTGCAGCCGGATGATTCCGCACCGGAGTTTTTCCTGTACGATATCTCCTGGGCGGCTTTTTGCCAGGGGGATATCCACGTGGCAGATATCGCTCAGGAAAGCGGGGTGGAGGTCAAGGATCTCCCCTCCTTGCGCCAGGCGATGGAGGCGATTTTCGACAGATACGGCAGGTTCGCTATCGCGGTGAAAGCGCAACACGCATACGGGCGCACCCTGCGCTGGTATCCGCGCGAAGATTCGGAAGCGGAGGCGGTATTGCAGAAGGTATTGCGTCAACAGCCGGTGACGACCGAGGAGAAACTGTGTCTGGGCGACTGGTGCTGGGCGCGCGGGGTGGAACTGGCAGCAGAATATAACCTGCCGTTCAAGATTCATACGGGCTACTATGCCGGCTGGGGGCGAATGCCGGTACACTATATACCGGCGGGCAACCTGTGGGAGCTGCTGGCGACCTATCCCCAAACGCGCTTTGTGCTGATGCATATTGCCTATCCGTATAGCGATGAACTGGTTGCGCTGGCGAAGCGTTACCCGAACGTGTATGTAGATATGTGCTGGGCATGGAGCATTGACCCGTACAGCGCAGCGGACTTTCTGCGTCGTTTTCTGCACGCCGCGCCCATCCGTAAGCTGTTTGTCTTTGGGGGAGACACGGGATTGCCCTGGGCGGCAGTCGCCTACGCCACGCAGGCGCGGAAGGGGTTGCTTCGCGCGCTTCAATCGGAGGTCAAAGAGAAAAACATGACCGAGCGCGAGGCGATGGCGGTAGCAACGCGCGTGATGCGTCAGAATCAGTACGAGTGTTTCGACATCGAAGGGCGGCGGGCGAACATCCTGCATGTCATGCGACACGGCAGCCTATGAACGAGATAGTGTTCGAGGGAAGAGTTGCGGCGGAGGCGGTACTATCCTGCGGAAGACGCGCGGTACATCGCCTGCTGCTGAGCCCACATTCCGACCTGAAGCGGCTGGAGAGGCTGGTGGATCTGGCGCTGAGCAGGGACGTGCCTGTGCAGATTGTGCGTACGGATTTGCTGGCTCAGCTGGCAGGTGATACCGCGCATGGGGGGGTGATTGCGTTGTGCTCGGAACGAGAGTATCAGCCTGTCGAGGAGATGTTCGCCTGGCTGGACAGCCTGCGGGAACCGGCGCTCGTTTTCGTGCTGGCGGGCTTTGAAGATGCCTACAACATGGGTTATGCTCTGCGTGTAGCGGAGGCGTTTGGCGCAGGATGGGTCTTGTGCGACCGCAAAGAGTGGCTGAAGGACGAGCCCACTGTGCTGCGATCCTCCGCAGGGGCATTTGAGAGGTTACCCATCTCGGTGCCCGAGAGCCTGCGTCCCGCTCTGCAGGGGCTGAAACAGCGTGGTGTACGCTTGCTGGCTGCGCTGGAAGAGGGCACCATGGAGCTGTATGATGCCGATTTGCGCGGCTCGGTAGCGTGGATGGTAGGCGGGGAAAAGCGCGGCTTGAGCCAGCACCTTCGCGAGATGGCGGACGCCTCGGTGCGAATCCCTACCCGCCCGGATGCTCCGCCTTTGCCAGCCAGCCATGCGGTCGCCATTCTCGCTGCTGAAACCTTCCGACAGAGGCAGAGGAAGAGATGAGTGAGGTTTTCAGAAGACGACCTAACCCCCTATCCCCCTTCCCTGTGAGGGTGACGCCCCTCTCCCTGTGGGAGAGGGGACGGGGGAGAGGTTCCGCCTTGCTGCCGATAGCGCTACTGCTGCTCTGGCTGGTTGTTGTCGCCTTAGCTCAGCAGCAACCCTCCGCTCCCCTGCGCGGGTGGCAGAAGGCGTGGGAGTTTGCGCTACCTGCAGATACCCTCTCTGCAGCACTGGTAGATTTCAGCGGCGAGGGACAGTTGCGCCTGGTCACCTTGCACAGGGACAGTGCGAAGGAGGATGTACTGCATCTGCGCATCTGGAAACGCGAAGGGGAAAACTGGCAGCAAGAGTGGCAGACGCCCCTGGATCCCGGAGAACTGCGCGGGATGGTAAGCGGTTGTTTTGTGAGAGGAAGCAAGACAATGCAGGTGTTGACCCCACGCAATCTCATCACGCTGGAGGAGGGAAAGTACACCAGGCGCACACGCAAGGAGGAGGTCCACTGGTTCGCCTGCGCCTCCCTGCGTGAGGGCGAGGATGTGCCGGTGGCAGCTTATCCGGGCGGAGTATGGCGTGGTGTATTGAACCTCGCCTCGCGCGAAGGGTGGTTGCGCTTGGAGCGTCTGCGAATGGACAGCCTGCTCTCCCTGCCTCAGCAGTTCGATGGGGCACAGTGGGCGAGCCTCGTGACCCCTCTTGCTTTCCGCGATTTGGAGATGGGAAGCTGGACACAGGAGGGATACGACCGCCTGTTCGCGCAGCTGGGCAAATCATTGCATCCCGAACAACCTTTGCTGGTGAGCCGTTCGGCAGGCGAGGGCAAACAGTCGCTGGTTCTGGTAGTGCCGCCGACTCTTTCCGCACCTGCTCAGGTGCTCTGGCAGAGTGAGCCGCTGGAGGGGGTGGTCCAGGAGGCGCGACTGGTTTCGGTGCCCAGCCTGCGTGGAGGCTTGCTGGTGCTGGTTGGCGGCGCGTCAGCGTATAGGGTACAATACTGGCTGAGTCTGCGTCGGGGTAGCGAACCGTGAAGAGAGAACGTTTACGGCAGATACTCCAGGAAGGAGTGCTCATCGCAGACGGCGCGATGGGCACGATGCTACAGCGCCTTGGTGTGCAGGCGCCATACGAGCTGGCGAACCTGGTGCAACCCGATGCGGTGAGGCAGGTTCATCGTTCGTATATCGACGCCGGTGCACGCTTGATAGAGACCAACACCTTCGGCGCGAACCGCGTGAAGCTGGCAACGCATGGCGCGGGGCATCTGGTGCGGGAGATCAATCTGGCGGCGGTGCGTCTGGCGCGCGAGGCGGCAGGCGACTTGCCGGTGATAGTGGCAGGATCGGTGGGACCGGTCGGCAAGCCGCTGGCGCCTATCGGGCAGATAGCGCCACAGGAGGCAGGAGAGGCTTTCCGCGAGCAGATAGAGGTGCTGCTGGAAGCAGGCGTAGACCTTATCCTGCTGGAGACCTTCACGCATCTGGATGAGCTCCGAATTGCCCTGCACCAGCTGCGCGCGCTGGATAGCGATATTCCTGTCATCGCACAGAAGGCGTTTATCGAAGACGGCGAGACGCTCGCATCTGGCTTACCGGCACAGGTGGCGCGTACGTTAGAAGAGTGGGGCGTGGATGCCATCGGCGCAAACTGTGTGGTGGGTCCGCAGCGCATGGTGGGTATTGTGCAGGCGATGGCTTCCGCAACCGGTCTTCCCCTTTCGGTAATGCCCACGCCCGGCTTGCCGCAGTATCAGCGTGGTGAGGTGGCTTTTGAAGCGCAGCCCGATTACTTCGCTCAGTATGGCGAGCAGTTCGCGCGAATCGGCGTGAATATTATCGGTGGTTGCTGTGGCACGACCCCTGCCCATATCCGTGCGGTGGCAGAACGTCTGCAGGGGGTGAAACCGCGCGCCCGGCGAGCTCCGGCAAAGGTGGTCGAGGCGGTCCAACCCGAAGAACTGCCACGTGCGGAGCCGTCCCAACTGGCAGGCAAGCTGGGCAAGAAGTACGTGATTGCGGTGGAGCTGGACCTGCCGCGAGGGCTAGATGTGGCGAAGGTGCTGGAAGGGGCACGCTCGCTGAAAGAGCGTGGCGTAGACGCGATCGACATCTCCGATGGTGCGCGCGCCCGGCTGCGTATGAACCCCATCGCTATCTCTCACCTGATCCAGGAGCAGGTGGGTGTTGAGGTGATGATGCATTTCGCCTGCCGCGATCGCAACCTGCTGGCGATTCAGGCGGACTTGCTGGGCGCACACGCCCTGGGCATCCGCAACATCCTGGCGGTGACGGGCGACCCTGCGCTGATTGGCGATTATCCAACCGCGACCTCGGTGTTCGATATCGACTCCATCGGGCTGGTGCGCATCCTGCGGCGGTTCAACGAGGGGGTGGACCTTGCAGGAAACAGTATCGGCGTGAAAACCGCTTTCACCATCGCCGTCGCCTACAACCCCCTTGCGTATGACCAGCATGCGGAAGACGAACGCCTGAAGCGCAAGGCAGCGGAGGGCGCGCATCTGGTGTACACCCAGCCGATTTTCGATATCGTGGTGCTGGAGAGGGCAGCAGAAGCGGTGGGCAAATTGGGACTGCCATTGCTGGTAGGTGTATTGCCCCTGCGCAGCTCGCGCCATGCGGAGTTCATGCACCATGAGGTGCCGGGTGTGCAGATACCTGACCCCATCCGCAAGCGTTTAGCAGAACTGGACGACGCCGATGCTCGAAAGTACGGGCTCGATGTGGCAAGGGATTTTGCCCTGCAGGCGCGAAAGAGGACCCAGGGTATCTACCTGATGCCACCTTTTGGTAACCACAAGGTGGCGGAAGCCGTCATAGATGTATTGACAGAATAAACATCTACACAGAAGGGGGCGAAACGGATGAGACACATGCGATGGCTTGCGCTGGTGGCAGGCGGCGTCGCGCTGGGCGTGGCATGGACCACTCTGGCTCAGCAAGAGCCTGCGCCTGCTGTAGATGCCAGCAACCCGGCAGTGTTCGCCTCGAGCCTGCCGGTGGGAGCAGCCGCTCCCGCCTTTGATGTGACCAATGTGGTCACCGGCGAGACCCTGTGTTACCTCTGAAGGAACCCGGGGAAGCCGGTGGTGCTGAGCTTCGGCAACATCGGTAACCCGTTCTGGACCCGGGAGGTCCAGTTCCTCGAGAAGCTGCACCAGCAGTATGCCTCGAAAGGCGTAGTGATCGTCGCCGTTGCCCTGGACTCCGACAAGCAGGCAGTAAGGGCGTTTGTCGAAAAGTACAAACTCACCTTGCCTGTGGCGATGGACAGTGAAAAACTCACCGGCGCGGAGCTCTACAGGGTGACAGCTTTACCTACCACCATCTTCACTGACCGCGCGCACAAGGTCACCCTGCGCCAAATTGGATTCAGCAAACAGCACGAGAAACTGTTTGAACAGGAAATCCAGAAGCTGGTGCAGTAGCTACTGAAAGCGATGGAGGGCAATACTCTCCCCAAGCCATCGGCGTCGGCGGCTCAGCGGGAGGGGTACCCTCCATCGGTCATAGCCATTTGCCGAACCATTTCCTGCGCTGTGCGCAGCCTCTGCAGCACGCGCTCCTTGCCCATCACCTCGATCATCTCAAACAGCCCCGGACCGACGGTGCGTCCGCTCACCGCCACGCGCGTGGGGTGAATCACCTGTGCCGCGCTCACGCCCAGCTCCTCGGCAACGGCGCGGGTGGTGGCTTCGATGTGTTCCAGATCGAACGGCTCCAGCGTCGCGTAGCGATCGATAAGCATCTCCAGCATCTGCGCCACATACGGCTGGGTAAACCACTTGCGCACGCCTTTCTCTTCATACTCCAGCGTATCGCGGAAGAAGTACTCAGTGAGCGGTACCACTTCGGAAAGCAGCTTCATGCGCTCCGCCTCCAGTGCAATGACCCGCTGGGCATACTGTATCTGCTCTGGCGAAGGGTTCTGCGGCATCAGCCCTGCCTCTTGCAGGTATGGCAGACACAACCGTGTGAGTTCCTCTATCGGCTTGCGTCGGATGTATACGCCGTTCATCCACAACAGCTTCTGCCCGTCGAAGATGGCGGGGTTCTCCTGCACGCCGGAGAGGTCGAAGCGTTCTATCAGTTCCTCGCGCGAGTACAGTTCACGGTCTTCGTCCGCGCTCCAGCCCAGCAGGGCGAGAAAGTTGAACATCGCCTCTGGAAGATAGCCCTGCTGGATGTACTCCACGAACTGCACCGAACCGTGCCGTTTGGAGAGTTTCTTGCGGTCGGTACCCAAAATCATGGGCAAATGGGCGAACTTGGGCATTTCCCAGCCCAGCGCGAGGTACATCTGTACGTGGCGTGGGGTGCTGGAAATCCACTCTTCACCGCGAATGACATGCGTGATGCCCATATAGTGGTCGTCGGTGACACTGGCGAGGTGGTAGGTGGGATAGCCGTCCGACTTGAGCATCACGAAGTCGTCTATCAGCGCGTTTTCGAAGCGGATTTCGCCCCGAATCTCATCGTGGAAGACCGTCTCGCCCTCCAGAGGCATCGCGAAGCGGATAACGTATGGCGTGCCTTCCGCTTCTATTTTGGCACGCTCCTCCTGCGAGAGGTAGCGGCATTTTCGGTCATAGCCAGTGGGTTGTTTCGCTGCCTCCTGCTGGCGACGCAGCTCCTCCAGACGTTCTGGTGTGCAGTAGCAACGGTAAGCATGTCCCGTTTCCACCAGTCTCTCTGCTACCTCGCGATACAGCGGTAGACGCTCTGACTGGAAGTAGGGACCTTCGTCCCAGTCCAGCCCCAGCCAGCGCAGGCTATCCATAATCTCCTGCACCGAGCCCTCCACGTAGCGGGCGCGGTCGGTATCCTCGATGCGCAGGATGAACACGCCTCCGTGCTTCCGTGCGAAAAGCCATGTGAACAACGCGGTGCGGATGTTGCCGATATGCGGTGAACCCGTCGGGCTGGGTGCAAAGCGCACGCGAACATTGGAATCCATCCTCTGAATCACCTCATGTTCGGATTATACCAGATTCTCCCCTTTACCGCGACCTCACCTGTTGCTGCAGGCGCCGCACCAGCTCCTTCACGCGCTCCAGCTGTCTGCCGTATTCCGCCCAGTTGCCCTCTCGTTGCGCTCCTTCGGCGGCGCGGATGGCTTCGGCGAGCTGGTCTACCAGGGCGCGCACATCTTCTGCAGATGTCGGCGGTGCAGGGGCTGGGGGTGCTGTCGTTCTCGCTCTGGCAGGAACAGTTTGGGAGACGCCCGACGTGCCGAAGATACGCGCCAGACCCTGTTCTAACGTATCCGCCATCACGCGCTGGTCGCCATACGCCACAATGACCTTCTTGAGTTCTGGGATACGTTGCTCACCGCCACCGGTGGTCTGCAGGTACACGGGCTTCACGTACAGCAAGGATTGCTCAATCGGTATCACCAGCAGGTGCCCCCACACCACCTGCGAGCCGGGCTGGTCCCACAGGCGCAGCTGCGTGCGGATTTCCGACACCTGTCCGAGCAGGCGTTCCATCTGGGCTGGTCCGTAAATGGTGCGCTCCTTCGGGAAGCGGTAAAGCACCATCTTGCCGTAGTCTTCGCCGTCGCACTTGGCGCACATCCAGGCAATCATCTTTTCCTGATTGAGCGGCGTGTACACAATCAGCAGCAGGAACTCCTCTTTGCTCTCGCCGGGCAGGCGCATGATGAGGTAATACGGCTCCATCTGCTGGAACTCGCCGCCCTGAATGGTGCTTTCCGGCGATTGCTGTTTGGCGATTTCCCACTGGTCCTCGCGCATGTAGAACACGCGCGGGTCGCGCATGTGGTACAGCGCCCAGATGTTGCTCTGGATACGGAACAGGTCTTCCGGGTAGCGGATGTGCTGGCGTAGGCTGGCTGGCATCTCGGAGAGCGGTTTGAACAAGCCGGGCAGGGCGCGACGGTAGGTTTGAATCATCGGGTCGCGTTCATCGGCGATATAGTAGTCCACCGAACCGTGATAGGCGTCGATGACCACCTTCACCGCGTTGCGAATGTAGTTGAGGCGGTAATAACGGAACGCATCCAGCGCGATGTCCAGCGTTTTGGCGTAGGGATAACGGTCGCTCACGGTGTAGGCATCGCACATCCACCACAACTTGCCATCCGCCGCCACGATGTACGGGTCCCGGTCGTGCATCAGGAAGGGGGTAATCGCCTGCATTCGCTCGCGGATGTTGCGTCGGAACAGCAGGCGACTGTTGGGCGTCAAGTCCCCGGAGAGGAGCAGATAGCTGTCCCCCATACGAAAAGCGTAGGCGAGCTTCGCCAGTAGATTTCTGCCGATGGGAATGCCTCCTGTGCCCTGGTAGCGCGTGTACTGGTTCTCGCTCTCCGCGCCGCTGTGCAGGGTGGGGTAGTCGAACTCGTCGAGCTTCGAGTCCACAATCACGGGGCTATCCGTGACCTCGCCGTAGTAGATTTCCGGTCGCTCCAGACGCAGGGGCACCTTACTTTGCGGGGGAATGTCGCGCACGAGGTACTCCGGTTGCCCCTGCGCGGTAGCGGTGTTCACGGCGGTCATCACCACCCCGTAGCCGTGCGTGTACTGCAGGCGCAGGTTTTGCCATGTTTTGGAAGATGGGGGCAGGTCGGGTTGCGAGAGCTCGCGCGCGGCTATCATCACCTGGCGGTAGTCGTTGCCGAAAGTGTAGCGGTCTACGTCCACGTCGTTGAACTTGTAGTACTGCTTGAACGCCTGCAGGGAGTTGAAAATCATTTGCAGGGGCTGGTAGTCCCAGATACGCACGTTCGAAAGGGTCTGGCTATTGCGCTGCAGGTCGGCAACGGTCAGGCTGGTGTTGGCTTCAAAGGTGCGCTCCTCCACGTTATCCAACCCGAACGCCTGTCGCGTTGCAGTGAGATGGCGTTCGATATAGGGTTTCTGCAAGCCCCACTCGTTGGGGTTGACGATGGCGTTCTGGACAATGGCAGGTATCACCGCGTGCACCAGCACCGATGCGCCTACCAGCACACCCAGCATCATCAGGGGCAGACGCAACACCCGTCCGCGCCGGATGTTCCACACCAGCGAGGCAGAGGTCAACAGGCTGATTATCAACAAAGCATACAGCCCCGGCAGGCGCACTGTGGTCTCCACATAGCCCGCGCCGGTGAAGATGCGGTTCGGGAGAAACAACACATCGTAGCGGTCCAGCCAGTAGCCTACGCCCCATAGCGCCATGCACGCCGCCGCCAGCAGGAACAGGTGAGGCTTCACCCCTGGCGAGAAGGCGGTCAGCGTACCGAACACTTCGAACCCCCGGTTGACGTAGTAATAGGCAGTGGTAACCACCAGCGTGGCGAGCAACGTGAAGGTAAACCATGTATGCAGGTACCGCCAGAAAGGCAGGCGGAACATATAAAAGGCGATATCATGTCCGAACAGGGGGTCTCGCACGCCAAAGGGCTGGGCATGTCGGAACAGCAGCCACTGTTCCCACTGTGCCGAGCTCTGACTGCCCACCAGCAGCGCGAGTATCAGCGTCGCCCAGAAGAGAAACGGTTGAGAGGTGCGAGGTACGGCGATACCTAACCGGGTGCGTAGCCGCTCCTCCCATTCCTCATCCACTCCTGTGCTGAAGCGATACGCCAGCCACAGGTTGAAGTAGAGAACGGCGAAAAACAGCAGGCTAAAAACCACAAAGAGAGCCAGTCTCGTGCTCCAGATACGGGCGAACAGAGCAGTGTACCCCAGCTCGGCGAACCAGAGCCAGTCGGTGTAGAAACGGACGGCTACCACCAGTATCTGCAGCAGTACCAGCGCTCCAACCAGTAGCCAGAGCCACATCCTGTGCCGACCGCCTTCAACGGTCAAGGGATAACGCGCTTTCACTACAGATCGTTCTCCTCTCCTAGGACCACACTCCGGGTATCGGTGTATGACACTTCGGGCACTTCCCGGAACCGGTCAGGTGGTCTTCCAGCACACGAAAGCCCCATCGCTTTACCAGCAGGGTATCGCACTGTGGGCAATAGGTATTTTCCCACCTTCCCACCGCGCCCGGGATGTTGCCGGCGTACACGTAACGAAGCCCCTCGCTGCGCCCGATTTCGGCGGCACGCAGCAGCGTAGGGATATCGGTATCCTCGTGGTCGTACATCCTGTAATCGCGATGGAAAGCAGTGACGTGCCACGGGATGTCCGGCGACAGGGATACCAGAAACCTCGCTGCCTCGCGCAACTCCTCGTCGCTGTCGTTGAAACCCGGCACTACCAGCGTCACCACCTCCAGCCACAATCCCGACCGATGCACCATGCGGATACCGTCCAGCACGTTTTGCAGGGTGGTGCCCAGCTGGCGGTAGCTGCGATCGTTCATGCTTTTCAGGTCGATCTTGTACCCCGCCAGATAGGGACGCAGATAATCGAGCACTTCCGGCGTGAGGTTGCCGTTGGAGACGAACAGCCCGCGAATGCCGTGCGGTTGTGCTGCTTTGAAGATACTCACCGCCCACTCGGCGGTAATCAATGGCTCGTTGTAAGAACTGGTAATGAACGGCGAGCGGTAACGCAGGGCGAGTTCCACCATCTCTTCAGGCAAGATGCGCTCTACGGGCGCACCGGCAGCGGGATCGCGCAAAGCCTGCGAGGTGATCCAGTTCTGGCAGTACGCGCAGTGCAGGTCGCACCCCAGCATCCCGAAGGTCAGTGTGCGCGTGCCGGGCATTACGTGGAAGAAAGGCTTCTTCTCGATGGGGTCCACGTTCAAACCGCTGACATACCCCCACGGAGCGTACAGCCTGCCCCCTTGGTGAAAGCGTACCTGGCAGATGCCCCGCTTGCCTTCGCGGAGGATACAACGGTGACCGCAGGCAAGGCACCGCACCGAACCGTCTGGCAGAGATTGATACACCTCTGCCTCGCGGGTCAGGCTGTCCAGTATCTCTGCCAGCGAACCGCTTCTGGTTGATGTCGCTATCAGAGACATCGAGCACGCCCCCTTTCTGTGCCTGCCTTGATTCTACCACCAATAACTTACTGCAGGGAAGTGTCCGATGGAAAGGGAATAGGCTTAGGGGGTATCCAGATGCTTCGCATTCCAGAAATCATCCAGAAGAAGCGAGACGGCGGAGAGCTGAGCCAGGAAGAGCTGGAAGCCATCGTGCTGGGTGGTCTGCGCGGCGAAGTGCCTGACTATCAGGTCGCTGCGTGGCTGATGGCGGTGTACTTTCGGGGGATGACTCCGAACGAGACGACGACCCTCACCTCTATCCTGCAACACTCCGGACAACAGCTGAGCCTGCCATCGATCACCAAACCCACGCTGGACAAGCACTCCACCGGCGGCGTCGGGGATAAAACCAGTCTGGTGGTGGTACCTCTGTTGGCAGCCTGTGGGATAGCGGTTCCCAAAATGTCAGGACGAGGGCTGGGGTTTACGGGCGGCACGGTAGACAAGCTGGAATCCATCCCCGGTTTGCGCACCGGCTTCAGCGTAGACGAAATACGCCATCTGGTGGAGGAGGTCGGAGCCTGTCTGGTAGGTCAGTCGCCCGACCTGGTACCTGCGGATAAGTATCTGTACGCCCTGCGCGACGTGACCGCTACGGTGGATTGCATTCCGCTGATTGCCGCCAGCGTGATGAGCAAGAAGCTGGCAGGAGGTGCAGAGTATATCTTGCTGGATGTGAAAACAGGCTCTGGGGCGTTCATGTCGCGTTTGCCCGATGCGCTGGAGCTGGCGCACGCGCTGGTGGAGATTGGCGAAATGGCTGGACGACACACACTGGCGCTGGTCACCGACATGAGCCAACCTCTAGGCGAGGCGGTGGGCAACGCGCTGGAGGTCGCGGAGGCGATACAGGTGTTACAACGCAAAGCAGGCGTCGCCTCGGCGCGCTTCGAGATTCTGTGCATCGAACTGGCAGCGCACGCTATGCTTCTGACTGGCTTGGAAGCAAGCCTTTCTCAGGCACGCCAGCGGGCGCGTGAGTGCCTCGATGGCGGCGACGCGCTGCAGATGTTCCGCCGAATCGTGCAGGCGCAGGGCGGCGATGTGCGGGTGCTCGACGATCTTTCTCTGCTACCGCAGGCGCGGGTGAAACTGCCCGTTTTTGCGTCGGAAACCGGCTATATCCACTCTATCGACGCGCGTCGGGTGGGGTTACTGGCAGTGCGTTTAGGCGCGGGACGCAGCCGTAAGGAGGATACCATAGACCACGCGGCAGGTATTCGCGTCTTGCGCCACGTGGGCGACCATGTAGACCCCTCTTGGCCTGTCGCGGAAGTGCACGCACAGGACGAGCAGAGAGCACAGGAGATTGCAGAGGAGTTGCGAACCTGCTTCACGGTTGGGGAAGGTGCGCCGCACTTTCAGCCGCTGGTGTACGCGGTCGTGCCGGACCGTTTTGTGTGACCCTCCCCTCTTCTCACACCTTCTCCCATCGCAGGGAGAAGGGGAGATGCGTCCCTCTCCCGAGTAGTCGGGAGAGGGGCGGTGAGAGTTAATCATCTCCGACCAGCCCGAAGTTACGCACCAGAATACCGAAGTCAAACAGCGTGACCTCCATGTCGCCGTCCAGGTCGGCGTTGAAGTCCCAGTTCGCATCGCCCGACAGGCTACCGAACGCAGCGACCAGCGCACCGAAATCGAACAGCGTCACCTCGTTGTCTCCATCGATGTCGGCATTGAACAGGTCCACGTCTACCGCCGCTACGCTGGTCAGCGTGACGTTAGGCACCACTTTGCGCAACCAGTGGCTGGCTTTGAAGGCAATGTCGTAGGTGCCCTCTGGTACCACCGGCAACAGGTAGCTGTAAGCGTGACTGCCGTCGGGTTGTTCGGCGGCGTAGGGCGTGGTGTAGAAAGTACGCACCACGTTCGTCGTGCCCGGCTGACGCAGCTCCACCTCCAAGGTGGGCAGGAAGGCGTCGTGCTCCGGCTCGGCGGTATCTTTGGGGGGCTGTATCGCGAATTCGAAGTCCTCCAGTCCGACGTTGCCGAACAGCGTGCCATTCGTTCTCGCGGGGATGCCGATCAGGCGGATGGTGAAGTTCGCCACCGGGTGCCCGAAGAATTCGGTCAGTTCCCACGTAGCACCACCATCGGTAGAGAGGTAGGCATCCCGTCGACCGATGGGCGCGTTGAAGTCCCACGTGACGAAGTACAACCCCATGCTGTTGCCGGGCTTGACCACGCTCCAGCCGATGTCACCGCTGACATCAAAGTACAGCGAGCTGGGCAGGGTGACGGTGAAGATGTAGCGGCCCGCACGCTGCGCGGTGACGTCAAACACCGCAGAGCCTGCACTGTTCTTCAGCGGTATCAGGTTGCTCAAACGGGGCGGTTGCGTGGGCGTGACGTTGCGGAAGAAGTAGATGCGTATCGTGGCGTTGTCTTGAGTGACATCGGCGATGAACTCAAAGGAGCGCACTTCGCCACCTGCACCCACGTTGTCGTAATCGACCCACCAGCTCTCTCCCAATTTTTCCCCATTGCCGGTGGGGTCATAATAAAACAGGTGTGGAGCAGGGTCGTCGTTCGGGTAGTTGTCGTAAATGAGCGCGGTTTGCTGGGGAGCGAGCCCCTGTATGCTCAGCGACGGCGGTGTACCTGTTGGCTTCGCCGGGCGTATGGTTACAAACTTCTGTGGGATGCGAATGGCTCGCGCACGCCATTGAGCATGCGCCGATACCACCAGCGCGACAAGCAGCAGGATAAACACGGATTTTCGCATGGAACTCATCCTTTCTCCAAAGTGATAGATATCTCAACCCGGTAGCAGCATAGCACAGGCTCCGTGCGCCTGTCAAGCTCTCATTCCCAGCCCTGCACCGGAACCCAGTGACGGGTGAAGTAGTCGCCCAGCGTCAGGATGAACATAATCACCAGCCAGAAGAACCCTGCCGAAGCCCACAGCCATGTCAGGCGGGTGCTGTAGCGCACATGCATGAAGTAGAGCACCACCAGCACCGCTTTCATCACCGCGATGGTGAGCGCGATCACATTGTTCAGCAGGGTGTGGTGCCCCGGCAGGTACGCTGCACCGACCGTTGCTACGAGCAATACCAGCAGCGCAACATACACCAGCAGGTACACCTTGATGGGCACGATATGCGTATGAGTGTCGTGTCCGTTGTTCATCGTATCACCTCGGAATCAGATACAGTAGCGGGAACAGGAATATCCACACGATGTCCACGAAGTGCCAGTATAACCCTGTCAGCTCTACAGGAATGAAGTCCTGCACGCTGGGGTGGTTGATGGCAATGAGTACCGTCAGTATTGCCATCACCAGCACTCCGATGAGAACATGCAGCGCGTGTAGTCCGGTCATGGCGAAGTAGAGGCTGAAGAACAGCTGCGCCACACGCAGGTGCTCCACCGGCTCAAACCGGAAGTTCGGTCCGGGTATCAGACCCTCCACGAACTTGTGGTGATATTCGAACCCCTTCACTACCAGGAAGGTGCACGCCAGCGCCATGGTCGCCAGCAGCCACAGCAGCTGTTGTTTGCGCAACCCACGCTGGGCATAGTGCACCGTCAGCGCCATCGTGAGGCTACTGGTCAGCAGAACGCAGGTGTTGAAGAAGCCCAGTGGCACACTGAGGTGGCGATGTGCCTCCCAGAAGGTCTCTTGATTTGCCATCCGATAGACAAGGTACGTGGTGAATAGCCCACCGAAGAACATAATCTCGGTGACCAGAAACGTCCACATCCCCACGATGTAGGACTCGTTCTGCTGGTGCAGGTCTTCGAACTGGATGCTAACCTTTTGTGGTGCTTGCTCCTGTACCACTGGCGACCTCCTCTTGCTGGTGGTGATTCTCGTAGGCGTAAGGTTCTTCGGTGACGATGGGCGTCTCCTCGAAATTGTGGGTGATGGGCGGTGAGTCGGTTTTCCATTCCAAGCCGGTGGCACCCCACGGATTCGGTCCGGCTAATGCTCCGTTGCGCAGCGACCACAGCAGGTAGAAGATGGGCAGGATATAACCGATACCCAGCAATGCTGTTCCTGCTGAAGACATCACGTGCAGCATCTGCCACTCTTCGGGGTACCAGTGGTAACGACGAGGCATTCCCAGGTAACCCAGTACAAACTGGGGGAAGAAGGTCAGGTTGAATCCCGCGAAGATGATGAGCGCAGCCAGCTTGGCGATTCCTTCAGGGTACATGCGCCCTGTCATCTTGGGCCACCAGAAATGCAGCCCCGCCAGGTAGCCGAAAATGGTGCCACCCACCATGATATAGTGGAAGTGCGCTACCACGAAGTAGGTGTCCTGCAGGTGAATGTCGGTTGCCAGCGAGGCAAGGAACAAACCCGTCAGCCCACCAATCACGAACAGACCCAGGAAGCCCATCACGTACAGCATCGGGGCGCGGAACTCGATGGTGCCCTTGTACATGGTGGCGGTCCAGTTAAAGACCTTGACAGCGGAAGGAACCGCGACCAAGAAGCTGAGCAAGGAGAACACCATGCCCGCGTACACTGACTGTCCGGTGGTAAACATGTGGTGTCCCCATACCAGAAATCCGACGACCGCAATGGCCACACTGGAGAATGCCACGAAGTGGTAGCCAAACACCCGCTTGCGCGAGAAACAGGCGATCACCTCGCTGATGACGCCCATCGCGGGCAGAATCATGATATACACCGCTGGATGCGAATAGAACCAGAACAGGTGCTGGAACAGGATAGGGTCGCCGCCTAGTGCGGGGTCAAAGATACCCAGCCGGAACACACGCTCTACCGCAACGAGCAGCAAAGTAATGGCAACGACCGGTGTGCCCAGCACAATAATGACGCTGGTGGCATAGTGAGCCCAGATGAACAGCGGCAGGCGAAACCAGGTCAATCCCGGCGCACGCATCTTGTGGATAGTCACGATGAAGTTGATACCGGTGAAAATGGAGGAAAACCCCACCAGAAACGCGCCGATAATCGTTAACGTCACCTGCGAGGTGCTGTAGGAGCTGCTATACGGTGGGTAGAACGTCCAGCCGGTGTCCACACCACCGTTCACCATTGCCCAGGTGGCGATCAACCCACCCGCCATATACACGTACCAGCTGGCGAGATTCAGGCGCGGGAAGGCGAGGTCACGTGCGCCCACCATCAGCGGCACTAAAAAGTTGCCCAGCACGGCAGGGATGGCAGGGATCAGAAACAGGAAAATCATCACCACACCGTGCATGGTAAACACGCGGTTGTAGTTCTCGGAGGTCATCAGGTCGCCTTGCGGGGTGAGCAGCTCCAGGCGGATTAGCAACGCCAGCAGCCCGCCAACCGCAAAGAACAGGGTGACCGACACCAGATACAGCACCGCGATACGCTTGTGGTCTGTGGTGAGCAGCCACGAACGCACGGTGTCTCCTGCGTTTAAGTAATTGTGCTTTATCTCACCGGGTTTGGCAACAGCCACACTCATGGTCTCACCTCCGCAGTCTGTACCGGTTTCTTCAACGATTTGATGTAGGCGACGAGTTGCAGGGTGCGCTCCTCGTTCAGCAAACCCTCATAGCTGGGCATGATGGGTTCGTAGCCGTCCACTACTTTCGCCAGAGGGCGCAGGATGGACTCGCGAATGTACGCCTCGTCTGCTACCACCGCAGTGCCGTCGCGCAGTTTCACTTTTTTGCCGAACAGTCCATAGTGCGTTGGACCCCGCTGTCCGTCGGTCGCACCGTGACAGGCGTTACAGCGCAGCTGCTTGTAGAGCTGCTCACCCGCCTGTACCAGGGAGGCGGTGGACACTCCTGCCATGGTGCCTGCTCCGCTGGCAATGGCTCCGGGGCGGGCTTCGCCTCCGCTGGCGAGCCACTTTTCGTATTCCGCCGGTTCCATCACGTACACCCAGCCAATCATGCGCGAGTGCTGTGTGCCGCAGTACTCGGCGCAGAACAGATGGTATTTACCGGGCTTGGTGGGGGTAAACCACACGACGTTGTATTTGCCCGGCAGCACATCGCGCTTGATGCGGAACGCTGGCACGAAGAAACTGTGAATCACGTCCTGTGAAATCATGGTCAGCTTGACCGGTCGGCCCGCAGGGATGTGCAGCTCGTTGTTCTCACGGATGCCGTTGGGATGTTGCAGATGCCACATCCACTGTTTGCCGATGACGAATATCTCCAGCGCGTTATCGGGTGGAGGTCCGTATACGTCAGCGTACAGCTTGGTTGCCCAGACGAACACAATCAACCCGACGGTGAGCGGTATCAACGACCAGCCGATTTCCAACCGGAGGTCGGTCTCTTTGGCTCCCGCACGGCTAGCAGGTGAGCCTCGCCGATATCGGTAGGCGAAATACAGCACCAGCCCGGCTATCAAAAGGGTAAAGAACACCGTCACCGCCGTTAGGAACCAGAAGAGCAGGTCTACCTGTTGGGCGAAAGTGCTGGCGGTGTCCGGAAGCAGGGGTACCCCTTTCATCCTCTGGCAACCTCCTCTCGCTTGCGCAACGATTGAACACGCTTTTCGCGATAGAACTGCGTTGCCATGAAGCCTCCCAGCACCAGCAAGGTGAGCACGCTGGCGAGTTGCACAATACGGATGACGACTAGGCTATATTTGCCCGTGGTGGGGTCATACTGATAGCAGAACAGTATGACCTTCTCCACCAGTGAACCCACCTTGCCCTGCGAGGCGTCCATGATACCCAGCCGCAGGTCGCGAGGTGAATACTCGATGCCGTAAAAGTAGCGCGAGACCCTGCCGCTGGGTGTCAACAATATGATGCCCGCGGCGTGCGCATACTGCTTGCTTTTCGGGTCGTACACGTAGCGGAAGCCCACCGCATCCGCCAGTGCGCGGATGTTCTGCTCCTCACCCGTCAGCCAGTGCCAGCCCTTTGCGGCGTCCAGCCGACCGTACTCCTTCAGAAAGTTTTGCTTCTTGGTGGCAGCCAGCTCGGGCGTCTCGGAGGGGCTGATGCTGACGGTCACAATCTCGAACTGCTCGCCCGGCGTGTAATTGAGCACGCGCAGGCTCTTCAGCAACCCCTGCAGCACCAGTCCACACAGCGACGGGCACTCGTAGTACACCAGCGTGAGCAGCACGGGCTTCTGACCGAAGTACTGCTTCAGCGGCACCGTTTTGCCCGTTTCGTCGCGGAATGTGAGGTCAAGTGGAACCTGTTCGTTCAGCTTCTGCTCGATGGTGATGTCACGAGCTAGGTTCACGTTGGTGCTCTTTTCCGGTTCCCGCTGCTGCCAGAACTGCGCGCTGGCAGGCACGAGCAAGCATATCGTGAATACGGCAATCGCTATGCCTGTTTTCATGGCTTCTTCTCCTGTGTTGCCTTTGGCGGCTGCCACTGGGGCAGACCGCGTTCTGCCACCATCTCCATCGCCCGCTCTACGGGCACGTGCGCGATGCCCCCCTTCTCGTCCACCCATCCATAGGTAGAGGCTTTCTGCTCTTCCCGCTCGCGAAACTTCTGCATATCCGCTGCCGGGTTCGCCTGCAGTACTGGAGCAGGTGGCTGCGGGCGCTGCTGGGCTACCGGTGTCTGTGCGGAAGGCGCCGGAGGCACCATCACCCGGTAGAACCACACCAGAAAGATCAGCACCACAATCACGGCAGCAATTAACGCCGACACGAACACCATAGCGAAACGGAAACCCACATCCTGCTTCTCGTAGCCGCCGCCGTGTCCGTTCTTTTTAGGCGACGGGTGATGCGCTGCGCTCATACAGCCAAGCCTCCTGTAGACGTGAATCGTGGCGAGGTAGTAATGGCGCGGAGCGCACCTGCTGGGCAAACCATGCCAGCCACACCCCGCCAATGCCCACTAACAAGGTGATGTCCAGCCAGTGCACGCTCAAAGTTTGCCTGCCGAACGCGGGCACGATAGTCCAGAACAGGTCTAACACTCGCATTATCAAGATGAACACCATAACCTTGAACAGCAAGCCAGCATATCGCTTGACTCTGCTGGATAGCAACAGCAGGAACGGCAGGAAAAACTGCAGCACCGTCAACGCCGCGCTGAGATACTGCCAGCCGCCCTGATTGCGTTTCGCGTAGTACACAATCTCCTCCGGCAGGTTCGCTGACCACATTATCAGAAACTGCGAGAAGGACGTATACGCCCACAGGATGACGAAAGCAAACGTCAGGTTACCCAAATCGCGCGTCAGTTTCGGGTTCACCACATCGGCGAACGGTTTGTGACGGGCGGCAATCAGCAGCACGGTGGTCGAGAAGGCAAATGCGCTCAGCCCCTGTCCCACGATAAACCACGCACCGTAGATGCTGGACTGCCAGAGTGGTTCCAGGGACATCACCCAGTCTATCATGGCGAAGGTGACGGTCAGTACAAACAGCACCAGTCCGGGTGCGCTGAGATTCATGCGCTTTTGCGCCAGCACGGGGTCTTCGGTTATATCCTGTTGTAACGACCATTTGCGCAGTACCCGAGCCAGCCCAATCCATATCGCGAAGTAAACCGCTGTCCTCACCACGAAGAAAGGTGCGTTTAGGTAGCCCGTTTTGTGCTGCAGGTGCTCGTTAGCCTGTACCACTTCTGGACGTGCCCAGGGATAGAGTTCCGACAACCCTGCCAGAACGGGCAAGAACAGCACCAGCATCAGCGGCAACGCCGCCGCCCCAGCTTCCAGAAAGCGCAGTATCGGCAGCCCCCAGCTTCCGCGCACGGTGTGGTGTAGCAGAGTTAGTCCAAACAGCCCCAGCGTCAGGCACATCCACACCATGTAAGCGAACAGATAGGATTGGAAGAATTGTGTCTTGCCAGCCATGCCGAATCCCGCCGCACTGATGAGCAGTGCGACGATACCTACCATCAGCGCGGTCTGGCGCAGGCGTGTGAATCGTTGATAGGTCTCCTCTACCGGGTTCATGGTTTGCTCTCCGTGCTGCTTGTGGCGTTCATGCTCTCCTGCAGTTTGCGCAGGTCTTCTGGCGTCAGTTCACTGGTTCGGGCGTACTGGCTCAGCTGCAGCACGCGCACGTATGCGGCGATAGCCCAGCGGTCCTCCGGTGGAATGCGCGAAGCGTAGCTATACATCACCCCGAAGCCGTTGGTTATCACGTCGTAAAAGTATCCTACCGGCATCCCGCGCAGGCGGTCGGTATGGAAGGTAGCCGGGGGGCGACGAAGCGCCAGCCCGCGCTGGGCAATCATTCCCTGTCCATCGCCCACCCTGCCGTGGCACGGCTGGCAGAAGACATTGTAGCGCTCCTGCCCACGTTGCAGCAGCTCTCGGGTGACAGGCATCGGCAGCTGGGCTACTGGCTTGTTCGCCACTTTGCCCGTGTAGTACGCTTCGTTATCACGCAAGTAGCCTACCGGCATGGTGTTGGCGACCAGTGGTCGGTCGGTTTTGCCGTCCGGGAAAAACGGGTTCTCCGATTGCGCCTTGAACTTGGGCTGGTGCCACATGTCGGTGTGACATCCCGCCAGCGTGATGACGGCGACGGTCGCCGCTGTGAGCGAAATCCATCGGCGCAGGAAACGGTGTGAGCGGTTCATCAGTTTATTCCTCCACCTCCGATACCAGCCTCGCGCCCAGGTTCTCCAGAAAGTGCCGCGTTTTGACGCGGTCGAACTGCGGGTCGTTGGCTTCAATGCACAGGAAGAAACGGTCTTGCGAAGCCCGTTCGAAGCGCGGCGCGTTGAAGACGGGGTGATAAGGTTGAGGGAGCCCGTTCAGCGCCAGCATCCCGATAAAGGCTCCGAACGCGGCGAACAACACGGTGGTCTCGAAAGTGACAGGAATAAAGGACGGCCAGCTCAGGTGCGGGCGTCCTCCTACGTTAATAGGATAGTCGACCACCGAAATATAGTACTGTAACGAGAAGCCCGCAATAGCGCCGACAACGCCTGCAAGGAACACCACCCAGGGCACCTTGTGGTCCTCAAAGCCGATGGCTTCAGAGAGCCCATGCACCGGGAAGGGCGAGTAGGCGTCCATTCGGGTGTAACCCGCCTGCCTGGCGCGTTGCGCGGCGTGCAGCAGATCTTCCGCGCTTTCGAATTCGGCGATGATTCCATGCAGCGGCACGCTCATGATGTCACCTCCGAGTGTGCAATCGGTGTGGCTGGCACAGTATGTCCCTCAGGACGATTTCTGTCCGTCTGATGCAACAGGTCGCGCATCTCAAAGATGGAAATCATCGGCACAAAGCGTACGAACAGGAACATCATGAAGGTAAAGAAGCCGATGGTTCCCAGATAGATCCCCCAGTCCCACACGGTCGGGTAGTACATGCCCCACGAAGAGGGCAGGAAGTCGCGGTGCAGACTGGTGACCACGATAACGAACCGCTCCAGCCACATACCAACGTTCACTATCAGCGCGATAATGAACAGTAGCACTACGTTCTGCCTCACCTTCGGCGACCACAGCACCTGCGGGATGAGACCGTTACATATCAGCAACGCCCAGAAGTAGGGCGCATACGGCCCGAAGAAGCGGTTTGCAACCAGGAACTGCTCGTACTGGTTCGCGCTATAGAGTGCGGTGAATATCTCCATGATGTAGCCATAGAACACAATCAGCCCGGTGGCAAGCATAATCTTCGCCATCCAGTCCAGATGCTTCATGGTCAGGAAGTCCTGCATCTTGTACCATGCTCGGATGGGTATGACCAGTGTCAGCACCATGGCGAAGCCCGAGTAGATAGCGCCCGCCACGAAGTAGGGTGGGAAGATGGTGGTGTGCCAGCCGGGTATCAGCGACACCGCGAAGTCGAGGCTCACGATGCTGTGTACCGATACCACCAGCGGTGTGGAGAGCCCTGCCAGCAGCAGGTACGCCGATTCGTAGCGGTGCCAGTGCTTGGCAGAGTTGCGCCAGCCCATCGCCAGGACGCCGTAGATCATCTGCGAGAGCCTGTTCTTCGCCCGGTCGCGCAAGGTGGCCAGGTCAGGGATGAGACCGGTAAACCAGAACAACAGCGAGACGGTGAAGTAGGTCGTGACGGCGAACACGTCCCAGATAAGTGGGCTGCGGAACTGCGGCCATGCACCTGTCCAGTTAGGAATGGGTAGCAGCCAGTAAGCCACCCATGGGCGTCCGACGTGTAGCAGGGGGAACATGCCCGCACACATCACCGCGAAGATGGTCATTGCCTCTGCGAAGCGGTTGATGGAGGTACGCCACTGCTGGCGCAGCAGCAGCAGAATCGCCGAAATGAGCGTGCCCGCGTGACCGATACCGATCCACCACACGAAGTTGACGATAGCAAAGCCCCAGCCAACAGGTTGGTTGATACCCCAGATACCCACGCCGCGCAACAGCAGCCACGCGATGGAGGTGATCAGCGCGAAGACGCCCACTGCCGCGATAGCGGTGACGACATACCACGACTTAGGGTGTTTGTAGGCAAGCACCACTGAGCCGATTTTGTGGGTGATGCTCTCGTAGGTGTGCCTGCCTTCGATCAAAACCTCTGCAGGTTCGGTTCGTACCACTTGCTGTTGCATACGCTATACCCCTTCCAGCTCAGGATTGGGATTGCGCACCTTCGCCAGGTAGGTGGTGCGCGGTCGGGTGTTCAGTTCCTCCAGCAGACCGTAGTGGTGCGGCTGTTGCTTGAGCTGCGCCACAAGGCTCTGTGTGTCGTGCATATTGCCGAAGACAATGGCGTGGGTGGGGCAAGCCGCCTGGCACGCAGTGACCACCTCGCCGTCCTGAACCTCGCGCCCCAGCTTCTTTGCCTCGATGCGCGCGGCGTTAATGCGCTGCACACAGTAGGTGCATTTCTCCATCACACCTCGCCCGCGCACGGTGACGTCAGGATTGTTGAGCAGCTGCAGCACCGGCTCTTTCGGGTCGTTGTACTTCAGGAAGTTGAACCGGCGCACCTTGTATGGGCAGTTGTTGGAGCAGTAGCGCGTGCCCACACAGCGGTTGTATACCATCTGGTTCAAGCCCTCTTGGCTGTGGTTGGTCGCACCGACTGGGCAAACAGGTTCACAAGGCGCGTTTTCGCACTGCATACAGGGTACGGGCAGCAGGTGAGTGGAAGGATTGTCCAGACCGCCCTCGTAATAACGGTCGATGCGTATCCAGTGCATCTCGCGCCCACGTGCAACCTGTTCCTTGCCTACGATAGGGATGTTATTCTCCGCCTGGCACGCCGTCACACAGGCGTTACAGCCGATGCACAGGCTGGTGTCGATAACCATCGCCCACGCATTGCCGTCCCACTTGTACTCGGGATACATGGAGGGAAGCGGTTCCTCTGGAGATTCTGCCTTCACCAGGTGCTCGGGGTGCTTGCGGAACTCCTCCAGCGTGCCCACGTGCACCAGGTCGCGCCCCTGCATACTGTGATGCTGCTGTGTGCTCACCAACGGATAGCGTTCGCCTGTTTTCGTCAGGGTTGCGCCGACAGCCATCCACAGCGCATCCGAGAAGCGTACCTTGTAGGCGTTATAACCGATGTCGGTGCCCACTTTACCCGCGCGCGTACGTCCGTAGCCGAGCACAAGGGTCACGCAGTCATCGGGCTGACCGGGCATCACCCAGATGGGCGCGCGCAGTTTCTCCCCTCGATAGCGCACCTCCACCACATCTACGGTGTTTGCCAGACCACCGGTGTCCATCTGCAAGCCCAGCTTTTGTGCCGTCGCCGGGCTGATAAACAGCGCGTTATCCCAGGTGAGGTGGCTCAGCGGCTTGGGCAGTTCCTGTAGCCAGCCGTTATTGGCGAATCGTCCATCCCACACGGTCGGGTCTGGTGTGAAGACAATCTCCAGCCCTTCTCCTGCCGGTGTGCCCATCTTCTGCGCTGCGGACACCACCGCGTCCATTCGCACTTTCACCGTTCGAGGCGGTAGCGCAGTGCCTGCTACCACTCCGTCATGCAACACCTTACGCCACACCTTCTGGAAGTTCGTGCTGCCCAGCCTCTTGCTCCAGTGGGCTTGCACGATGTCGTAACCGTTGCGCTGGCGACCGAGCATCGCATCCACCATCTCCACCGCCGAGCGGGAGGGGTATAACGGCTCAATCAACGGCTGGATGATAGATACGGTTCCATCGAAAGCGCGCACATCGCCCCACGTCTCCAGATAGTGCGATTCGGGGATGTGCCACAGACAGAGCGCAGAGGTCTCGTCTTCATACAGGCTCAGGTGCACGGTAAACCCGTTGCGCTGGGTCATCTCCTTCAGCAGACGGGCGAACTCCAGGTCGGCGGGGGCGTTATAGGCGGGGTTTCCTCCCAGTAGGATTAGCGTTTCCACCTTGCCCGCTGCCATATCCTGCGCCAGCTCGCGCAGGGACTGCGTATGGTTGATGGGGTTGGCTTCTACCGGCTGGGTATAGATGACCGTTTGCCCCACATTCCCCAACATATCATTGATGGCGTGTGCCAGAGCGTGCACCTCTGGAGGCTGCGACTCGCCGACTATCACGGCGCAGCGTGAACGATGCGCTTGCAAGTCACGGGCAACCGCCTCTACCCAGCGCTGCTGTTCAGCGGGTAGCTGCGGCGCGGGCACCGGCAACCCCACCGCCTTCGCCAGCGCCAGCACGAACGCTCTCACTTGCGAAGGGCGTAACGGCAGGCGATGGTCTGCTGCAGAACCGGTGACCGTAGGCGTGCTTTCCACCACGTACAGACGGTTCATCTGCGTCGTGTCACGCCGCACTCTGCGTCGTGTGGCGTAGTCATGCGCGTAGCGCACGCTGGCGGGATCGCTGTACAGGAAGTCGCTGTCCAGTGAGAGAATCACATCGGCGCGATCGAGGCGATAGATGGTATTCACCGGTTCTCCGAAGGCGATGCGGGTGCCCTCCAGAGCGTTGTCGCCGTGCAGCGGTTCGTACTGATGCCATTTCGCCTGCGGATACTTCTTCAGCAGCTCCTGAATCAGCGCGGCGAGGGTAGGGGAGGTGACGTTCTCCGTCAGGATACGTAGCCCAGCTCCACGCACGGCGGCTTGCTTTGCCATCTCCGCAGCCAGTGCCGTGTTGAAATCCGTCCACGCGCTCAGCTGCCCCTGATACATTGGGCTTTGTGAACGGTCAGGGTCGTAGAGGGTTAGGATGGAAGCCTGCGTGAAGGCATCTGTCGCGCCGATATGCGCCGGCGTGCCATCCGGGTGCAGCTTGGTGGGAGCCTGCACACTGACAACCCCCTGTGCGCCGGGGCTGGCAGGATGCCTGGCGTTGCCCTCGATTTTGGTCGGGCGGCCTTCGTGGCTCTCTACCAGTACACCTCGCCCGTATCCCCCGAAGGGGAAAGCGGAAGCGAAGTAAAGCGGTTTGCCCGGGATCATCTCCTCAGGCTGCTGCACCTGGGGCACTATCTTGCGCATGGGCAGCGGACGGCAGGATGTCAACCCTGCCAGCGCCAGCGAGGCACCCATCAGCTTCAGAAACTGTCGGCGGTGCAGAAACGCGCCCAGCGGCGAAGACTGGCGCGGGAACTCCTTCTCCAGAATCTGCTGGAACTCCTCACTCTCCGCGATCTCTTCCAGGCTACGCCAGTACTGCTGTCCTCTCGCCTGGGCAAGGCGCTTTCGTATCTCTTCCAGGTTGAGCGGTTGGCTATGCTTGTGGTTCATCTCCCCTGACCCTGCACTAACGATGGCATATCGAGCAGTCAGTCAACTGCTCTTTCCGGATGTTGTATTCTTTGACCAGCTTCGCACCCAGTTCCATCTGGTTGGCTGGAGGCTGGTAGTTGAAGTTGAACACCTCTTCGCGCGGTCGGATGTATTTCTCCGGTTGCCGATGGCAATCCAGACACCAGCTCATGCTGAGCGGTTGCGCTTTGTAGGTGATGTTCATCTCGTGGATGGGCCCGTGACAGGTATTACAGCCGATACCTTTCTGCACATGAATGCTGTGGTTAAAGTAGACGAAATCGGGCAGGTCGTACACCTTGTTCCACTGCACCGGTGTGCCGTTCAGGTAGCTCTGGCGTATCGGTTCCAGCAAGGGGCTGTTCGTCCACACCTGAGAATGGCAACTCATACAGGTGTGCGTGGGGGGGACGCTGGCTACCGCCGAGTTTTCTACCGTGCTATGGCAGTAGCGACAATCGATGCCCAACTCCTTCACATGGTGTTTGTGGCTGAAAGGAACAGGCTGGTCTACAGGGGCGCCCACCTGGGTCACGTACGGTGACCTGCTGAGATTAGAGCCGATGAGCACGGTAGATACCAGCAGTGCTGCGCCGGTCACGATGCTTAACCTGGCTATGGTGTTACTGCTACGATGAAAGACCTGTGGCATTCAGTACCCTCCCTCGCCGACTCTTTTGTGCGTTTTGTCACAATATGTTGTGCACAAACACGATGCATATCCTCAATCATGCGAAGTAGACGGTTCTATCTCGTCTACTGATTAGTTTTCACTGCTAATTATACACTGCTACATCCCGTTGTTTCAAGAGAAAACGGGCTTGCAGAGAAAAAATCGCACCTATTTTCACAAGCTGAATGTTTAGCCTCGCTGTGCGTACTGTGGAAAGAGCACATACAACAGAAGATAAATCAGCACCCCTGTGGCGGACACATACATCCACAGTGGTAATGTCCACCGGGCGATTGCTCGATGTTTTTCAAAACGTTCACGTAACGCTCGCCACAGGGTGATCAGCACCAGAGGCACGATCAGCGCGGCGAGCACCGTATGGGTCAGCAAAACGGTCAGGTAAAAACCTCTCAAGACGGGTGGTGCAGCAAAGCGGGTGGTTCCCGCGATGGAGTGGTAGGTCAAGTATCCTACCAGGAAGAGTATAGAAGCCAGCAGCGCACCGATCATGCTTGCCCGATGCTGTTTCACCATGCCACGCCCAATATATATCCTGCCTGTTACCAGCAGGATGAAGCTGGTCAGGTTCATCACCGCATTGAAGGAAGGGAGCCACTCCATCACCGCGTGCCCTCTCCGTCAAGCAGCTTCCGCGTGTCTTCTACCAATCGGTGTATCTGCTCCATGTCCAGCCCGCTGTAGTAACCGCGGATACGTCCCTGTGCATCCACCAGCACGAACTTTTCGCTATGGATGAAGTCATGTCGGGTGCCCTGCTGTTCCTCTGGCACGTCATCTGCTGCCAGCTTGAAGCCCTGTCTGGCGAGGCGATAAATGTCCTTCTTGGCACCCGTGACAAACAGCCACTTGCCGGGTATTGCCCCTTTTCGCCTGGCGTAATCGCGAAGCACCGGCACGGTGTCGCGCTCGGGGTCTACCGTGAAGGAAACGATTTGCACTGCCGGGTTGTCGGCAAGCGCTCTTTGCACCTCCACCATGTTCTCTTGCATAATGGGGCAGATACTCTGGCAGGAGGTGAAGAAGAAGTTGGCGATCCAGACCCTGCCGCGCAGGTCTTGCAGCGTCAAGGGTTGACCAGTGTGTGCTGTCAGGGCAAAAGCAGGCACCCCACCCCAATCGGGGAGCGTGTCCTCCGGCAGCAGAAACGGCTTCTCCCGTCGGGAATGGACGTAGCTGATGACAAGCAGCAGGGTGGCAGCAGCCAGCACGCCCCAGCTTGCCACACGCAGTGTCCATTTCATGGCGTTCATCGTGCTCCTCATCCCCTTGCTATGGTGTCAGTATCAATAAGAGCAGCCACAACGGCAGGTACCCTATCGAGGTTAGGATCACCCTCAGAGCAGCTTTCGGAGCCGGTTGCCTGGCGAAGGCGAGTGTGGCGTGCAGGCTCCATGCCCCCAAAGCCAGCGTACCCGCGACATACCAGGTGGACTTCCAACCCGCCAGCGCGGGAAGTAAACTGAGGCTCGTCACCGCTATCGAGAAGAGTAGCATCAGCCTGCCCAGCCGAACACCTTCCTGATCATCGAAAGGCAGCATTCGGAAACCCGCTTCGCGATACTCGCGCCGGTATTTCCATGCGATAGCCCAGAAGTGCGGAAATTGCCAGAGAAACTGCATCAGGAAGAGAAAGAGTGCCTCTATACCCACCTGCCCCTGCACTGCCGTCCAGCCCATCACGGGAGGTATTGCCCCGGGCACCGCGCCGATCACCGTGCACCACGCGGTCGCCCGCTTGGCGGGAGTGTACACCAGTACATAGGTGAGCAGAGCGAACGCTCCCAACAGAGCAGTCAGTGGGTTCACGTAGTGCCACAGCACCAGCACCCCCGCCATACCCCACAGGCTACTCACTGCGGCGGCTTCACCTGCCGACAACCTGCCGCTGGGGATGGGGCGTTGTGCGGTGCGCTTCATCAGGGCGTCGTAACGCCGCTCCAGCACCTGATTCCATCCATTTGCGGAAGCGACCACCAGCCACACGCCTGCCGCCGTCGCCAGGAACACCCAGAACGAGAACGGCTTGCCCGGAAGCCACATCGCCGCCAGTGCAGACAGCCACACCAGTATCGTCACACGCGGCTTGCTCAACTGCCAGAGAGCAGCGAGCCGCAGCAATAGGGGACTGACTGCGGAGGGTAACGGTATCGAATTTTGTGCTGCCACCAGGGCTGGCTTCACCGGTCGTGCTCCTCGAGTAAGGACGTCTAGATTGAGAAATATTTATCAATCCTAATTATACTGGCGCGAACGGAGGAAGTCAAGCTTTGCCAAAAGATTTCCAGTCTTCATCAAACCTTAATACCATCTTAACAGCAAGTTAATAAAGAGCTGCTACGTTTATGAGCGCGTTTCAGTTCAACCATCAGGAGGTACATGCATGCGACGAGGTTTTACGCTTATCGAGCTGCTGGTGGTGATAGCGATCATCGCGATACTGGCAGCGATTCTCTTCCCGGTCTTTGCGCAGGCGCGGGAGAAAGCGCGGCAGGCGAGCTGCTTGTCGAACATGAAACAGTTTGGGCTGGCGATGTTGATGTACGTGCAGGATTACGACGAGATGTTTCCTCGCGGTTCGTGGGGACACCGTTACTGGTTGTTCCTCACCAATAGCTATGTTGCAGGCAAACCTGCGGACTTCACCAAGCCTGCGGGAAACATCTTTGTCTGTCCGAGTCATCCGGTATTACACTACATCAGTGTCTCTGCCTCCCTTGACATCACTCCCGAGCCAGCTCGTTCCTGGGGACTGACGTTGGGGTCGGATGGAAGGTATGCTTACTGGGCAAGCTACTCGATCAATGAGCACGTGCCCGACGAATGGCCCATGCTGGCGGCATGGGAGTCCCCTGCTACCTCCTTCCTGTTCCTGGAGGGCAACGACAGCGACATCGAGGGCGATGAGATTTATGACCCAGACCGCTGCACCGAGTTCCAGTTCAACCACAATCAGGGGGCGAACTTCTGCTTCATCGACGGACATGTCAAGTGGTACAGGGCGGTGTACCTGAATAACAACCCCTGCGTGAACACCCACTGGGTTTTCCCACCTCATGGGCGCGGCGGCTCATCGGGCGACTGCGGACCCTGGACTGCCCCCACGTGGGATGATGACCCTTGTCCCAGGTAGTGTCTCTGATGTGGAGGCGGCTGTTACTGGTAGCAGGCGTCGTTAGCGTCTTCGGCGCGGTTTGTGCCTCACTGGCTCCGGTAGTGCATCACTGGAAGCCGGTGGTGCAGACCGCGCCCGTCGCAGGCGACGCCGATGACCCTGCCATCTGGATAGATACCCGCAACCCGTCGCGCAGCCTGATCATCGGCACGGATAAGCAGGGAGGTGCGCTGTACGTGTACGACCTGCAGGGGCGTATCGTGCAGGTCATTGAGGGTCTCCGGCGTCCGAACAACGTAGATGTAGAGTATGGGTTGCGTCTGGGTAACCGTCGGGTGGATATTGCTGTCACTACCGAGCGCGAAGCACAACGCCTGCGCATTTACGCGATAGAGGGCGGGCGTTTGCGCGAGATAGGCAATCCCGATGGCACGCGCGTCTTCGAGGGCGAGCAGGGTGACGCGACCCTTCCGATGGGCATTGCCCTCTACCGTCGCCCGCGTGATGGAGCCATTTTCGCCATCGTCTCGCGCAAGAGCGGACCGCGCGAGGGGTACCTGTGGCAATACCAGCTAATTACTGACAGTAGCGGACAGGTATCGCTGCGCAAGGTACGTGCTTTGGGACGCTTTAGCGGCAACGGCGAGATTGAGGCGGTGGCTGTGGATGACCAACTGGGCTATGTCTATTACGCCGATGAGCGTGACGGCATCCGCAAGTACCATGCAGACCCAGACCATCCCCGCGCGAACGAGGAGCTGGCTGTGTTCGGCAGAGAAGGGTTTGAGGGCGACCGCGAGGGCATAGCCATCTATCCTACCGGACGCACAACAGGCTATATTGCCTGTGTAGACCAGCGCGCTGGGGATAGCGTGGTGTACCTCTTCCGCCGTGAGGGCACTTCCTCCAACCCCCACGCTCACGACCCCGCGCTGGCAGGGCTACATACCTCTGCTGATGAAACCGATGGAATCGAGATGACCCATCGCCCACTCGGCAAGCGGTTTCCCCGTGGCGTGCTGGTGATGATGAACAGCAGCGGGAGAAACTTCTTCCTGTATCCCTGGAAAAATCCCTGATTCCTGAGCAGAGGGTGAAACTTTGCCCTCTGCTCGTTCGTCCAATTCAATAGGGAAGCAATCATTGTTGATACCGCTCACCATGCTGTGAGCACGTCGCCCATCCGGGAAAGGAGGTGACAAAAGTGCCTCTCGAGGACATCTCGCTGCGTCGGGAGCTGATGCACGAGGTCGCTAAGCGCCCTATTGATTATTCGTTGCTGGATATTCACGTGGTGCACGGCGTGGTGTATCTGCGCGGCATCGTGCGCAAGCTGCGCGGCTATGATGCGGACCCTGAACAGGAAGTAGAAACCCTTTGCCGCATCTTCCGCCAGAAGCCCGGTATCCGCCAGGTGGTCAACGAGGTGACCATTCGGCATTAGATGCGCCTGGCACGCCATGCATCGCATCGCCCGGGAGTTGAAGCTACTCGCGGGAAGGTGTGGGGATCGGTTTGTCTCTAAACACCAGGTAACCGAACCGGTGCGGGCGATGAAAGGCGACGTTTTCCCCCAACACCGGGGACCAGCAAGTGTACTCTGTCTCTTTGCCGCTCATCTCGATGCGATAGTGGTTGACGCGCCAGATATCGCCGTCGGCAGGTGGTAGCTTGACGGCGTCCCGGAACACCGTCAGAGGAATAGACACCTCACACTGCCAGCCCGGCACTTCGACACCATCGATGACCGTTTTGCCCGTTCTCACTGCCCACTTCATGCCTTTGGCATCCCACTCGATAAACATATGGAACTTCCCTTCTTCCATCCAGACCGCCACGAGGTCTACGCAGGCTCCCAGCGCGTTCCACTCGAATTCGCAGTAGTCGCGCAGGTCCTGACCGGCATCCGCAAAGAACTCCACGACCTCCTCCAGCCACAGCGGGTCGTCGCGTTTACGCATCTTGCAACGGAAGCTGTCATCCTGTACCCAGTAGGCAATGTACAGGTTCTTGCTATCCCACGCCATCTTCACGCGCGTCTCTCGCTCCGGGTCAGAACCGTCCTTCCAGAGCACCAGTCGCATGGCGGGAGCGTATTTCCATGTTGCCTCGTCCAGAACGCCGTCCACGCGGATGCGGTCTATCGCTCGATAACACTCATAGCGAGGCAAAGGATAGGACAGGGGAGTGCTCGGCTCGGTAACATTCATCGTTGTTCTCCTCCTAAAGCAAGAGATAGTTGAGTCAACAGGGGGTTGTCCATATTATGTTATCGCCAAACAGGGGTGGTGTCAAGCTTTTGCCGGTTTTCTATTCGCAATCCAATTAGGGTATAATGAAGCCATGAGACGCTTCCGCTTCAAACCAGAGCCGACGGGGGTACGCACCGAGCTGGGAGACCTGGAGCGCACGGTGATGGAGACACTGTGGCAGCACGGTGCGTGCACCGCCTCGCAAGTGCACCAGCTGGTATCCCCACAGCATCAGGTTGCCCTGACCACCATTGCAACCACGCTGGAGAGGTTGTGCAAGAAGGGGCTGGTGGAGCGCAGCGGCGAGCGACGGAGTTACCAGTATCGTGCTGCGCTCAGTCGGGAACAACTGGAAAGACGCATCGTTGGGGAGACGCTGGCGCGGCTCGCCGAGAGGTTTCCCGAGGCGCTGGCGGTGTACTTCCACCGCGCTCCCGAGCATGTCTCGCCAGATGAGCTGCGGCGGTGGGCGGAGGAGATCCGCCGACTGGAGGAAGGAGGCTAGCCCGCGTGCCAGATTGGGAGCATCTGCTCGCCCGCTGGGTGCTGGTGGTGCTGGTTTTCATCTTTGCCAGCATGCTGGCCGCTCCGCTGAGCGCGCTGCTGTGGCGATGGCGTCGCCATCTGAGCCTGGTGCAGTGGAAGGTTGCGCTGACCGTGGCGGTGTTCAAGCCGGCGTGGGTTGCTGTCTTCACGGCGTTCGTGGCAGTGATGCCTCCCTGTGCGCAGCACACTGTGTGCTACTACGATTGGCTGCAGAGCCATGTGGGGAGCACGGGTATCTCCCTGATGCGGATATTGCTGCTTGCGGTAGCGATGCTTCTAGGGTTGTGGGGGGTGAGGCTGGGTCTTCATGTCGCGGCTGCACTGAGCACGCTTCGCCAGCTGCACAGGATCTCCCGTCCTCCTTCGGACAAACTGCAGCAGATATTACAACAGGTGGTGCCATTCTGGGCACGCCATCGGTTTCGGGAGGTACCCCTGTCCAGTCGCACCGACGGAGTGTATGCGGGCACATGTTTTCTCTCAGAGCAGAGCGTGCAGAGCCTGAGCGAGGCGCAGCTGCGCGCAGTCGTGGCGCATGAATGGCAACATCTACGCGCTGGCGATGGCTGGTTTGCGCTGCTCATGGGGCTGCTGGTACAAAGTAGCGGACTGGGCGCCTGGGGAGCAGCATTCCGTTACTGGAGCCGGGCGGCTGAACTGGTAGCAGATGCTCGTGCGGTCCAGAGCGGAATGCGGCGGGCGGATTTGGCGAAAACACTGTTGCACCAGCAGGCAAACGCACAGGGGCTTTCGCTGGGCTTCGCGGGTGGGGGAAGTCTGCTGGAAGAACGGCTGCAATCGCTGATAATGCCCTCTGCCCCGGCAAGTCGGCTGGGATGGAGCGTATGGGCGATGATAGCGGGTGTGTACATGCTGCTTCTATATGCTGTACGGGCGTCGGGGAATGTATCCACGTGCACCATACACTGTGTGCTTTTCTAACGGAGGAGGAACCGAGATGCATGTACGTTTGAACGCACCGGATATTGCCTGCAAAAGCTGCGCCAACGCCATCACTAACGCATTGAGCAAACTGGACGGTGTACAACAGGTGGCGGTAGACGTTGCTACCAAGACGGTGGAGGTGCAGTTTGAAGAAGGCAAGGTCACGCTAGATGCCATCCTGCAACGGCTGGATGCTGCAGGTTTCCCGGCAACAGTGGTCCCCTAGTCGCTGGGGCTGATTCGGGCTACTCTTTGCTATCGCTCGCCGTGACAGCACGCGCTACCGTGTCATGGCGAGCCGTGCCAGTGGCAAAGCAATCCTCCGCGCCGACATCGCTCACCATGACACACGCTGCAAATCAGTGTATAGACAAGATCTCAACGTTCAGGTTTCGAGTTCACCAGCTCAATGTCGTCCAGGTAGAACACCGCGTGCTCGGTGGCGTTGCTCACGAAGCCGACCCAGGTGAGTCTCTCAAAGCCCTTGCTGGAAGCCAGCCCTTCCCAGCGATGCTCCTTGCCGTCGGGAAGGATGCATTTCATCCCCCATACCCCATCCTCAGGTTTGCCCAGCTGCGCCCAAACCTCCACGATAATCCATTCGTTGTCAGGAACAGGCACTGGCTGCTGCCCGCTCACCCGCAACATACCCCCTTCTATCTGAAAGCTGGGACCGACGCGGTAGGGGGACTGTCGCCAGTCACGCCATTCATGATACATGACCGCCCCCGGCTCCAGGCGCAGGGCGAAACGCATACGGCTGACGCCGCTGGTGTGGTTGGGCAGGTAGACCAGATGCGGGTTGAAGGCGTGCTGTAAGCCTGCCGCGTCCACTATCTTGAGGCACCTTGCCCCGGTGCAAGCAACCTCGTCGGTCACGGTGATGCTATCGCCTTTGCCTTCGGTGTTCACCTGCGCCAGCATCGGCGGCGAACCCACAGGAGTTTTCTCGAAGCCGTCCCTCAGCTGCAACGGCGGCGGATCAGGGGCGAACTGCACAGGCGGATAGCGCTTCGAGCGAGCCAGTGCCACCCACTTCGCATCGCCGTACACGCCCGCTTTTGTGTAGTCGAATGGTTTGAATCCGAGGCGCAGGGCAGGGGAGTCAGGGCGCAGGCGGAAGTCGTATCGCTCAGGGGCGACGAATAAGGGGTCAGCAATCAGCGAACCCTCGTCTTTGCCCAGCTGGTGCCATTCCTCCCACGTCAGGTCGCCAAACAGGATGGGCTGTCCGTCCGCCCTCCAGTACAGGTTCTGACGCAGCATCACATTGGCGTCTTTCCAGGAGCCGTGTAGCAGGTAGCTATCTTTCCATTACACGATGTTGCGCTCGAAGGTAAAGGAAAGATGTTCCTCCACGCGCGACCGCTGCAGCTGACCATCCATGCTGAAAGCAAGGATGTTATTGCGCACAACGTTTTCGCGACCGTAGTGCTGGTGATAGGTGCCTGTTTTCACGTTGTACACAAGGTTGTTCTCCAGCATGATGTGGGTGCTTCCCTCGTCGTTGTACAGTCCCCAGCCGCCGCGCCCGTAGCGGTCGTAGGAGTATACATCGTGGATCACGTTGTTGCTCACGGTAGTTCCGTCGGAGATGCCCAGCGTGTACACACCGCCCATATCGCTGAGCACACCCCAGCCGAGATGGTGGATATGGTTGAACTCGATGCGGTTGCGCTGCGCTCGGCTCTCGCCATAGCCCCACGTCCAGCCGACGGAGATGCCCGTGTAGAAGAAATCCCCGATGTCGTTGTGCGTGATCGCGTTGTCGCCGCTCTGTCCAATCCACACACCTACCGCACCCATGTGGATGCGCCCGCCCTCGTGAATGATGCAGTTGTGCACGGTGATGCGTGCTGTTTCCTCGCCAGCAGGAGGGATTCTGCCTTCGCCGATGCGCACACCGCCTGCGCCCAGGTCGTGCAGATAACATCGTTCCACCCGGCAGTCGGTGCACGCGCGGCGAAACCACATCGCATACGTGCCGATATGGGCGATTTCGCAGCCGTGTAATGTGATATGCCGTGCGCCATCCGCCAGAATCACTGCAGGAATGCTGAAAGCCGCCTGACCATCGCCGTGCCCCTGCGGGGGAAGCACATACTGCGCGTGGTGGAAGGCTAAACCTTTGAAAGCGATATACTGCACCCATTTGCCCTCTTCGGGCTTGCCTTCGAGGCGGATGAAGGCTTCGGTGACAGGGGCGAACACGCGCGCCCGACGCATATCTTCGCCGGGAAGCGGTTTGTAGTAGAGTGTACCGTCTCGACTCAGGAACCACTCGCCGGGTTCATCTAGAGCCTCCAGGAAGTTTTCCAGATGGTAGCGCTGGTTCGGTCCCCAGTAGAGAAACTGCCATGTCTGCCCGCCAGTGGTGATGACCGCGCCTGTGTCCATGTCCACCGAAGCAACTCGATGACGTGAAATCTCCCAGGAATGATAAGCCACCACCGTCACGTCGCGCAGCTGTTCCGCAGAAAGGGAAGCGAGCGGCTGGATGTCCTCCGGGCGAGCAATGAAGGCGCGGTTCGACAGGTTAGCCTTCTGACCGGTGAGCGGGTCTATTTCCTCATCGATCCGACCAAGCATGTAGTAGTAGAAGCGGTTGGGCGAACGGGCGCGGGTAGCGCGTCTGCCGTTCACCCACAGCTGCTCGAAGTACCACTTGCCCTCGCGCACTTCAGGGATGTCTGTCACCCAGATACCATCCCTCCACTCCCGGAAGCCGCGAATGCGTTTGCCACCTTCCAACACCGGTTTTGCTCCTGGCGCGGCTTCGTAGAGGATCGGTGCCTCGGCGGTTCCACTATCTTCGGGCGTGAAAACCACTGGCTCCTTCATCGAGTAGCTACCGCTCGCGAACTGCACGTGCACGGGCACCCGCAAGCCTCTTTCCTTCTTCAACCGGCGTACGGCATCGCGTGCGCCCTCCAGCGTGGCAAGCGGTCCGTCCGTGCGCGAGGCGTTCGGACTGGGCAACCTGCCTGACCAGTTGTCGTTACCGTTAGGAGCGACATGCAGGAAGACAGGAGACTGCGCCGAGGCAGCCACCCCAAACGCCAGAGCGGTCAGTATCACCCACACCAGTTCTTTCACTATGAGTGTCCCTCCCTTGATGACACGGTTTACCGATACACCTCCAGATCTGCAATGCTCATTTGCGTTCCCGGCTGGTTGGGACCATCCGGCTTGATCGCCTGAACGCGCACGTAGCGTGCCCGTGCATGGGGCATGGTATGCTCACGCACTCCGCCGGTGCTATCTACCACGTGCGCTACCTCGCGCCACTGTTTGCCGTCTTCCGAAAGCCACAGCCGATACTCGGTGGCGTAGCCCGGTCCAAAACGAATCACCACCCGCCGCACAGGGTGAGTTTTCAGCAGGTCTACCTGGTAGCTCCACGCCCATTCGTTACCCGCCTGCGCGTAAGTGTCCGGGTTACCATCCACACCGCGCGAGGCGAAGGCTTCCCAGCCGCTCACGGGCAGATAGCGTTGCCCGTCCGCGCTCAGTAGCCACGCAGGTTTGCCCAGTGCCAGATTCGCGTTGCGTTGGGACAGCTGCGGCAGAGGTGCAAAGGCGGGGAAGGGTGGTTTCAAGGGCTTCGCCAGTTCCACCTTCAGCACGGTCACCGCCGGGTCCGGCTCCACCTGACGCGCATCTATCTTCACCTGCGTCCCCTGCTGCATGAAGGGCAGTTCTCTCCGGCGGTTCATCCATATCACACGACGGACAGGCTCCCGCAGGGGCGACAGCAGGATTTGCCCGTCCGGCGGCATGCCCGTCTTGCCCCGAGGCGATTCCAGAATGTGCAGATACAGCGCGCTACCGTCGGCTTTCGCAAGGCTATAGCCCCACGCAGCGGGAGAGAGCGGCGCTGGATACACCCCGGTATAGCTCTCCACGAGTGAGAGAGCGTCCTGGCGATTTGCCCATGCTGCCATCTGCTGGTGGCAACGCAATACGATGGAATCAGACAGCGTTCGAATAGGGGTAGCAATGGTGGGACTATGGTCGACGTTCGCGACGTATCCCTCGCCAATCAGCGAAATCATCGCTTTCACGTAATCTTCCCATCGGGGATGCACATCGCGCGAGTATTCGAACGCCGGGTCAGCCACCAGACGCCAGCTTTCCACCACCGGTCGTTTGAACCAGCTTAAGGGAAAGGGCCAGGTTCGCCAGTGGTTCTGCCCCCATGCGCCCCAGCCCTCCATGCACACCACGTCCCAATCCCCGTTGAAGAGGGTGGGGATACCGTTCAGGATAATCAGGGTGTCCGGGTTATGGGCGCGAACGACGCTGTACAGCGCGTCCAGCGCAAAGCCGTGCCAGCCCGCCCAGTCGAACCAGAGGGCGGCGGGGTGATAGCGGCGCATCACCTCATCGATGACCAGAATCGCACCGTTCTCGCCGCCGTGATTGTCGCCGTCAAAGTTACCGATGTATACACCGAAGCGGATGCCCTCTGCCTCCAGTGCCTGCTTGTAGGGCATCAGCACGTCACCCAGCGGGTTGTCGGGATGGTAGCGGGACTGCCAGCGATAACGGTGGTCGCCGTTGTTGTAACCGATGCAAATGCCGAGCGCATATCCCTGCTGCTTCATCAGGCGAGCGAGCTCACGATGCTCTCCGGGGGGCATGTTCTCTGGACCGTGTATCAGCGCGTCTAGACGTGCCTCCTCCAGCCAGCGGTTGGGGCGTTCCCTCACCTTCAGTGTCAGGTTTCGGGTGGCGGTGGCGCCGTGAGCGTCTTGTACCTGTACTGTGAATCGATAGTCTCCTGTACGGGCATGGGGAGCAACGGTGCCGACCAGCCGTCCGTCTTCCAGCAGCCGAAGCCCCGAGGGTAGCGTCCCCCGACGCAGAGTCCACCGGTAGGGCGGGGTTCCTCCCTGCGCCAGCAGACGGAAAGGCGAGGCTTTGACTGCCAGATGCGGGGCAAGCATCAGAATACCCTGTACATCGCTGGAGGTGGCCGCGGAGAGGGCGTCGCCATGTACGTAGGGCCAATCGCGGTACGCTACGGGCAGCGCCTCCGCACCGATGTCCGGTATCCCCTGCGTGCAGATTGCTAGTTCGCCGGCGCCGCCGTTCACCGAGGGGATTACATCCAGCATCGGTGCGCCCTGTGCGTCGGTCAGGCTGGCGTAGAAGCCGAACCGTCCCTCCTCGGTGTTAGCGATTTTGAGCAGGAGCCGGTTCCATCCCTGGCGCAGGGTCACCTCTACCGTCACCGCATCTCGTCGCCAGTTGCCTGGGGGTATCTCTGCGACGAGCTCTCCGTTGAGCCACGCCTTCGCCAGGTGGTCGACGCCCAGATGCAGGTGCGCTGTGCGTGTCTCCGGGCTGAAGAGGTAGACGTGCGCATAGGCGACTCGGGCGGCAACGCTTTCCCCGCGCTTGACGGCAAAGTAGCTGAACAGGTCGTTGTAGTCGTCATAGTTGCGGCTGAAGGTGCGGTCGTCGAAGTAGCGCCACTCTTTGCCTGCGCTTTTCATGCCGATGACAGGCTGAATCTGGCTTTCGCCAATCCAGTCGCGGGCAAAGCCTTCGCCCTTCGAGTTATCGAACGTGCCCAGCACCAGCCAGGTGTTCAACCCGTTTGCCGGCGGTGCCGGGCTGATTGGCGAAGACATGGCTATCGCCCCTCCGTATGCGAGCAGAATCATGTTCCAAATCAGGTATCGTATCACTTTTCCTCCGCGGGCACCAGATACACCCTGTCTACCCACACCGCTTTCACGTTCGCTTCCGCTTCGCTCACGTGCACCGGTCCGGCAATATCGGAAGCGGGTGGAGCGACCCAGATGTACATGTTCGGGTGCATCTCCACCGTGCCGATGAGGTAGGAGCGATAACTCTTCTCCTCCGTGTCGGCGATTTTGCCGCGAATCTCACCTGCGGATTTCCATTCCTTCGTATCCCAGACACCTGCCCAGAAGGCGTCTTTTTGTGGGTCTACGCCTGCCTTTTTCTCCACGCGCAGCACCACGTACACCTTCCATCGCCCCTTTTGGGCGCGTTCGGGCAGAGCCGAGACCGGCACATGGTAAGCCCACTCATGGTGATGACCGGGCATCTTCACTGCTATGCCATCCGATGCCAGCGGGTCCCCCGAATAGATGCCCCAGCTGCCCTCGTTGGTGATGCGAGCCACCGATTCCTGAGCGTCTACGCAGCGGTGTGGGTCTGCGTCCGGAATGTCGGTTGGTGGAGGAGCCATGCCGGTTTTGCGCATACTTTCGGGAATAACCGGGTCAGGCTCGTCCACCGCGAACCGCTCGACGAACTTCTGAGGCGTCAGACCTCCTTCGTTCACATGCGTCATGGGCGACCAGCCTTTCGGTCCGGCACCGGTAGCTACTGCGAGCCACTCGTCTGCCACCGCCTTGCGCGAAAGGGGAAGCGGCCACTCTTTGCCCTTGAGCAGACACTCCCGGCGCAGGCGCATCCAGTTGGTGAGGAAGGCGTAGCGCACGGGCAGGTGACCTTGCTTCACCCGCCAGAGCAGGTCGGGGCTGTCTTTCACTGCCTGCTCTGCCCGCTGCCACAGTTTCTCCGCCTCACTCAGGGTTTCAAAGTTCAGGAATGGCGCGTTGGTGCCGGTGAAGCAGGTCATGTAGAAATCCTTCGCCGCGTGGTGCATCAACTCCATATACTTCTGGATGTACGGCGCTGCCTTGCCGTAGTAGCCCTTCAGAAACTCCTCTATCAGCTTGCGGTCGTCCTGATACGGGTTCCACAGCAACTGAGCCAGAACCCATGCCCGTAACTCCGAAAACTCCGAACCGTGAGACTGATACGCACCCTGCTCGAACAGACCACGCACCCCGTGCTGGTGGAAGAAGCGCACGTTCGGACCCAGCACGAAATAGTTCGGATGCGGCTGCACATAGTGCGCGAAGTTGGTGGTATAGTCCCACACATACAGACGCTGGCTCATCTTGGACCAGCCGCGGATGTCGTCCGCAAACGCCTGATTGCTGGGATGCTCTAGCGGCTGCGCGAAGTTGCATTCGATGGAGCACAAGCGCACGATCACGTTGGGGCGAGGCTTCAGCGTCTTCGTCGGCTTGCGCGTGTATTGGTACGCTAAGGTGTCAAACGCCACATGCGGAAACTCCTTTTCCAGACGCTCAGCAATGTAGTTCACCATGTCCAGCACTGATCCCGCGTGGCTGCCCTCGCGCTCGTCGATCGCCTTGCAGTTCTCGCACTCGCACCAACCTGCCCAGTCGTTCTGCGAGATGGAGAGGATGCTCGCTTCAGGAGACTCCTGGAGCCACTGGCGTACCCGCTCCACCAGAAACTCGCGCAGTTCGGGATTGGTGCAGCACAGTTGAGCATGCTGGTAGGTGCGCTTGCCCTCCCGCAGGCTATACCACTCGGGATGCTTCTCAAAATACTGCTCCGGTGGAACCAGCGGATAGAAGGTATGCACAAAGCCCTTGTAGATGATTTTGCCTCCGTGCTTCTCGGTCAATCGCGCCGAGTTGCCGTTGTAGTAGTTGCGCGCCGCCCAGTCGCCGTCAAAAGCGGGATACCAGAACGGCTCGCGGTATTCAAAGGCGGGTTTTTCCTCGATGCTCAGAGCAGGCAGGCGCAGGGTGCTCCTTTTGGGAATGTGGGTTGCCCAGGGCGTCCACCAGCGCACGCCACACTGTGTGCTGAGGAATCGGTAGACGGCATATAGCGTTCCGCGCGGTCGCCCGCCTGCCAGCAGCAGGTAGTTGCCTTTGGTACGGATGGTGAGTTGTTCGCCTCCGAATTCGCCCAGTTTCACTTCGGGGAAGACCGCTTCGGCGAGGTATCCCGGTCCGACGATGATGCCGTTTTGGGGCACTTCGCCGGGGTGCACCTCGCGCAGTTCGAAGCGTGCTCCAGTGATTTGTTGCAGGTGGCTGACGAGTTCTTCGGCGGCGTAGCGTTCGGTTAGGGTAGCGCCGTACTGGATCAGGATGGGCAGTCGCGCTTTGCCGCCTGTAGCGAGCGTCAACTGTGATTGCGCGGCAGTGGCGCAGAACAGCACGAGCACAGGACAGATGCCCATTGCGACTTTCATCGTTTTTCCTCCTTGCCAGGTTTCGCTACTGGTCTGCATGACGGAATAGGCGAGATAGAGCCTTGACCAAACACTAGGATACTCGCAGAGGCAGGAAGTTCCTGCCGCTTGTTTTTCATCATCACGCATACGGACCTGCCTCCTCGTGTTAGTGCGTGTTTTCGCGCGTGCGCGCGAAAAAATCCTTGACATCCTCTTGACAAACTCACGAAAAGGGTATAAAATCATAGTGTAACTCTTAAACGATTAAGAGAGTGCTGTCGGAAGAACATTGACGGAGGCATCAAGGCACATTGTTGCCTGATAGAAAGCGCTGTTTCACGTTGTCCAGCGCTGCATAAACCATCATCAATCTATAAGGAGGGTGCATTGCATGAACCGCAAAGCGTTTACGCTGATCGAGCTGCTGGTGGTGATAGCGATTATCGCCATTCTCGCAGCGATCCTCTTCCCCGTCTTCTCGCAGGCACGTGAGAAGGCACGAGGTGCAACCTGTCTCAGCAACCTGAAGCAGATTGGTCTCGGCGTCATGATGTATGTCCAGGACTATGACGAGACCTTCCCCATGTCCCAGTACGGCGGTGGCAGCACTGGCGTACCGCAGCAGGCGTGGTACAGCGTGATTTATCCCTACATCAAGAACGGTGACCGCTACCGCGACGAGCAGGGGGTGGAGTACAGCTGGGGCACCAGTGGCATCTTCGCCTGTCCGTCCTTCCCCGACCGGAACCAGAGCGGTAAATACGGCTGCCACTATGACGTGTTTGCCGACTACTGGAACTGGCCCGTGGGTGGTAATGACGCGCGTCACCGTGTTACTCCCATCTCCGCCCTGGAGACGCCTGCTGAGAAGGTGATGATCACCGAGAAGGGCGTCAATGACGCCTTCTGGGGATGGGTGTACTTCGGCACCTGGGAGTGGGACTGGGTAGATTGGATTGGCAACCCGCCCCAGAGAGACGGTGCCGAGCGCGCCTTGGAGCGTGACTGCGACCTGGTGAACGACGGCGATGGCAGTGCCACCTGGGCGGGATGCGGTATGATGCCGCGCTATCGCCACACGGGTACCGCCAACGTGGTGTTCTTCGACGGGCATGCCAAAGCCATGGGACGAGGGCAAATCCTGTGGTACCGGAACATCTACGTGCCGGTGGGCTTGCCTGCACAGTGGCGCTCGGAAGGCTGGTATCCGTACTGAGCCTGTGTCTCTGTGAAACCGATAATAGGGGCGGGGCTGGTTTCGCCCCGCCCTTTACTGCAGGAGGAGAGAGGAACAGATGGACAGCAACAAGAAGACCCTGATTGCGGTGGTGCTCATCATCCTTGCTGCGCTCATTTTCGCCTTCCAGTATCAGCGCACGAAGGAGCCACCGCCAAAGAAAGTGACTTCCGAGGACATCAAAGCGGAGATTCAGCGTATCCAGAACGATCCGCGCATGCCGCCGCAGGCGAAGGCGATTGCCATCAATCAGCTTCTGCAATATCACCCCGAGGTCGCGAGAGAACTGCAGCAACAGCAGGGAAGGTAGGTTCGTTTACCCACACGGGGCTTGCAAGTGCAAGCCCCGTGTGTTTTCACCCCGCGGGAGGTGAGCTTCTCTCAAAACTGCCCTCTCCACCGGTTCCACCACCAGCGCCGCTGTGCCATTTCAGACCATGCTCGTAGCTTGCGCTGTTGCTCCGGGCTCAGATGAAACGCTTTAGCCATCTTGCCTGCCCGGTACGCACGCCACGTCTGCCAGCGATGCCACCGCCACGCCCACAGCTTGCGCATCTTCTCGCGCTGCTCGGGAGTGAGCACCGACCCGATTTGCTGGCGGGTGTTTTGACGGAGCTGCTGCAACTGCTGGCGCTTCTGCTTCGGCGTTAACGTGCTATCCGTGCGGATTTTGCGCGCCTGCTCGCGGGCGTTGCTCAGGATGTCCTGGAACTTCGCCTTTTGCTCATCGCTCAGCTGCAACCACCTGGCAAAGGCGTTCCAGCGGTGCAGGCGACGTTGCGCCAGCACTCCCGCGCCCGGTTTGGCGCCTTGACCGGCATCCTGCGCCAGTACAGGCTGGCTACACCATATCGCCACAACGCCGATCAACAGCGAAAGGACTGTTTTCCTCATCGCTCATCCCTCCTGATTTCTGCTCTACCCGTGCTTATAGACGTTGTGATGGCGAAAGAGTTCACACGCAGGAGCCTCTCCACCCGGAAGCGAACTCTTTCGTAGAACCGTTCAGGAGGCGGCAAGTGGCAACCTGGTACGTGTGGACGATGGACGATGCAGGCGCAGGCGATAACCAGATGGTAGAGGCGATGCGCCAGACGTGTGCTTTTCTGGAAGCGCGAGGCATAAGGTTAACCCTGTTTGTGGTGCCCCAGCCAGGTGGTCAACCCATGAGCGAGCAGTGGGTGCACGCCCTGTGCGAGGTACGAGATGCGGGACACGACTTGCAGCTGCACGGTCTCACGCACGAAGACTGCTTCGAGTTCGGTCCCCCTAACTGGCCTGCCACAGATATATCGCCTTCGTTCCTAGAAGAGTTTGAGCGCAGGCGCGAGGAGCTGATGCCCCGCTACACCCTGTTGAATCTCAGAAGACGCCTCGAGGAGGGGATAGGTATTTTGGAGAAGCGGCTGGGCGTGCATCCCTCTGTCTTTCGCGCTCCCTGCGGCGCGATGTCCAAGCCGATGTTCGAGGCGTTACGTCAGGTGGGCATTCGCTATGAAACGGGCACATTCATCAGCGGTACGGGGTATGAGCATCTGCCCCATCGCAGCGGTGTTATCGCCCAGAAGTGGGTGGAAGGCTTCCCCCACACACCTTTCCGCTGGTACAGCGACGTGATAGAGATACCCATCCTGAATGAGTACACGTGGCGCGGCGCGTGGCAGCGAGAGCAGGAGTTCGTCGCGCTGGCAAAAGAGGATGTAAGCCGCATGGCGCAGGAGAGCGATGTGGCGGTGCTGTTGACCCACACGCACGGCGTGGGCGATAACCTCGATTACGCCTTTCGTCTGATGGACACGGTGATAGAACACATAAGAGCGAACGGGCTGGGCGATTTTGCCACTCTGGGCGAACTGGTAGCAAATGGCGAAATAGAACGAGCGGTGCGGGGGACGGGACCGGATATCCTGAGCGTATAAGGAGGCAAGAACATGTATCGTATTGGTCAAGAGGAAGTGGAAGAAGTGCGCAAGGTGCTGCTCAGCGGGCACCTATTCCGTGTGGGCGCAGGGGTAGAAGGGCACCTGCACGAAGTGGACCAGTTTGAGCGCGAGTGGGCACAGACCATCGGCACAGAGTATGCGCTGTGCATGGCAGGGGGAGGCACCGCCGCGCTCATTTGCGGGCTGGTAGGCATGGGCATCGGACCGGGCGACGAGGTAATCGTGCCCGGCTACACCTGGATGGCGACCGCTACCAGCGTGCTGGCGGTGGGGGCGATACCGGTTATCGCCGAGGTGGACGAGACGCTTGCCCTGGACCCTGAAGATGTGCGCCGTAAAATCACGCCGAACACGCGGGCGATGATTCCGGTTCACATGGTGGGGCGACCTGCCAATCTTCAGGCGTTGCTGGACATTGCGCGCGAACACGGCTTGATGGTGCTGGAAGATTGCTGCCAGGCGGACGGTGGCAGCTACCGGGGCAAACGGCTGGGCAGCTGGGGCGACGCGGGCGCATTCAGCTTCAACTACTTCAAGATTATCTCCTGTGGCGAAGGCGGGGCATTGACCACGAACGACCGCACCCTGTACGAGCGCGCCCTCGTGTTTCACGATGGAGGGGCAGCGTTCCGCCCCTACGCCAAAGAACTGGGCATTCCCATTTTCGTGGGCATCCAGCTGCGCGCGGACGAAGTGATGGGGGCGATATTGCGCGTGCAGCTGCGGCGGCTGGACGGTATCCTGAGTGACCTGCGCCGAATCCGTAAGCGGTTCGAAGGGGAGCTGGCGGACGTACCGGGGTTGCGCCTTGCCCCGAATAACGACCCTGAGGGCGACTGCGGGGTCGTAGTGGCTTTCCAGTTCGACTCAGAGGCAGATGCGCGAGCCTTTGCCCAGCAGGCAGATGGCTGGTTGCCTATCGACAGCGGCAAGCACGTTTATTCGAACTGGGAGCCTCTGCTGCAGAAGCGTATCCTGCACCATCCTGACATGAACCCCTTCAACCACCCGCGCAATCAGGGGTTGCGTGCCGAGTACACACCGGACATGTGCCCGCGCACGCTGGATGTTCTGAGGCGCACAGTGTTCCTCTCCCTGCATCCTGACTGGAGCGAGGACGAGGTGACGAAGCGCATCGAGGCGTGTCGAAAGGCGGTGAAGGAGGCGGCGTTGGTGTGACCCCGGCAACGTGGTGGGCGATCGCGTTTATCGCCGCGTGTGTGGTGCTGATCGTATGGATCCGGGTGAAGTATCCTTTGCCTGATCGTCCAACCCAATCACGCCGTCCTGCGCACCAACGCGCCTCCTCTCGCCGCCAGCGTGCGACAAAAAAGTCGTCTCCAAATCGCACTCGCGGGGGGAAGAGGTAGCTTTCCTGCTTCCTGCCCCAGTGGAAGAGTCAATCCATCTATGTTATACTGTAGATAGAGCGGCTTAAGTAGCAAGGAGGAGCCTATGGGCTATATCAACTTCGACCAGATTCTGGAAGATGCGGCAAGGCTAAAGCGCAACAGGGTTGCTGTGGCCTGCGCACACGAACAGTCGATCATGGAGGCGATGCGTCTGGCGCAAAACGCGAATCTCGCTCAGCCTCTTCTCATAGGAGACGCGGAACGCATCTATGCCATCGCCCACGACCTGGAATACGCCATCACCCCCGATATGGTACTGGACGAGCCCGATGATACGGCAGCGGCGCGACGCGCGGTGCAGATGGTGCGCGAAGGCGAGTGCGATGTGTTGATGAAGGGACAAATCCACACTGCAGACCTGCTCCGTGCTATTTTGGACCGTGAGGCAGGCTTGCGTACAGGGCGCATCATGAGCCACGTGTTCATTCTGGAGCTGAGAGAGCGTCTGCTGCTGGTCACCGACGGTGCGATGAACATCAAGCCCGACCTGATGCAGAAGGCGCAGATTATCTGTAACGCGGTGTACGTGGCGCAGGGACTGGGCGTTCGCAGACCGAAAGTGGCGGTGCTGGCGGCGGTGGAAACCGTTAACCCCGATGTGCCCTCTACCATTGACGCCGCTATCCTCTCCAAGATGGCGGAACGAGGGCAGATTAAGGACTGTATCGTGGACGGTCCCTTCCAGATGGACAACATTCTCTCGGAGGAGGCGGCACGCCTGAAGAAGCTGAACAGCCCGGTGGCGGGCAATGCGGACATCGTGCTGGTTCCCGATATCGAGGCAGGTAACGCGCTGGTGAAGATGTTCGCGCACGCCAGCAGTGGACGGGTCGCTGGCATTCTGGTTGGGGCATCCGCGCCGGTGGTGCTGACCAGTCGTGCCGACTCGGCAGAGTCCAAGATGTTGTCTATCGCAGTAGCGGCGATCCTGGCCAATCCGCCGCGTCGGGCAAAGCTCAAGCTCGGTACGGTGTCGGTGTAAGCGGACATGTACTGGGAGGCACGGCTCATCGCCGCGAGTAGCCTCCCCAAACCCTTTCTGTCATCCCTATCAGGATGGTGAGGCTGCTGCCGAGCTTCTGCGTTCTTTGGGGGCGCCATCCCCTTGTGGACGGCGAGAATCGTGCGGGATAGACTGCTACACCGCGCGTATCTTGTTAATCTCGCTCTGCAGGGTCACCAGGCGGTGGTACACACCCTCTTTCGCCATCAGCTCGTCGTGTGTGCCCACCTCCACCATCTGCCCTTGCTCCAGCACCACCAGCCGGTGGGCGTTGCGCAAGGTGGACAGGCGGTGTGCGATGGCGACCGTTGTGCGGTTCTGCACCAGTCGGGCGATGGCTTCCTGAATCTGGCGTTCGGTTTCGGTATCCACCTGCGAGGTGGCTTCGTCCAGAATCAGGATGCGCGGATCGTGCAGGATAGCGCGCGCGATGGAGATACGCTGTCTCTCGCCACCCGATAGCCGCTGTCCGCGCTCGCCTACCTGAGTGTCGTAACCGTCAGGGAAGCGCAGGATGAAGTCATGTGCGTTGGCTGCCTTCGCGGCGGCGATAATCTCTTCTTGCGTGGCACCGGGCTTGGCGTAAGCGATGTTGTCGCGGATGGTGCCCGGGAACAGGAACGGCTCCTGCAGCACCACGCCCACATGCTTGCGCAGGTCCTCCATGCGAATCTTGCGCACATCCACGCCGTCGATCAGAATCTGCCCCTCGTCGGGGTCGTAGAAGCGCAACAGCAGGTTGATCAGGGTGGATTTACCTGCGCCGCTGTGTCCCACCAGCCCTACCATTTCGCCCGCTTCGATCCGGAGGTTGATGTTCTTGAGCACGGGCTTGTGCTTGTCGTAGCCGAAGGTGACGTTGCGGAACTCCACCTCACCGCGCACCTCGGGCAAGGGGATGGCGTCCTCGGCGTCCTTCACATCGGGTTCGGTATCTAAAATCTCGAACACGCGCTCGGCGGCGGTGAAGGTGCGTGTGAGCCACTGACTCACGCGGGTGAGAATCTGCAGCGGACCGTAGAACATGCCCAGGTAGCCCAGGAACGCCACCAGCGTACCCAGCTGCACTTCTCCTTTGACCACGCCGTATCCACCGAATGCCCACACCAGGAAGAAGCCGATGTTGGTGAGCAGGTTGAGTAGCGGGAAGAAGGTTGCCCACATCATCTCCGCCTGCATGCCCGATTGCATCAGGTCACGGTTACGCCGCTGGAAGCGTTCAATCTCATCGCTCTCTTTGGCGAAGGCTTTCACTACACGGATGCCGGAGAGCGTGCTGTTCAACGTGGCGGAGAGACGAGACCACCGGTGCCAGAACTGGTGGAACACGCGGCGCACGGTCTTCCAGAACCACATGGTGGTCAGCACCACTACCGGGGTAGGCAGCAGAATCAGCGCGGCGAGTTTCCAGTTCATCCAGAAGAGTACTGTCGTGATACCGACCAGCAGCAGCACATTTACGATGAGCGAGCTCACCCCGTCCACCAGAAAATCGTAGAGCGCGCCCGTGTCCTGCGTGATGCGGGACATAATCGCGCCGGTGTGTCGCTTGTCGTAGAAGGAGAGCGAGAGCCATTGCAGGTGCTGGAACAGCCGGGCACGCACTTCGAACACCAGCCGTGCGCCCAGCCATGCAGACAACCTGCCTCGCCATACCGATAGCCCCACACCTGCCAGGCGCGTTAACGCCAGCACGGTCAAAATCACCACCAGCAGGTGCAGGTTCTGGCGTGGCACCAGCACCGAGTCCACTAAAATCTTGGTCAGGTAGGGCGGCGCGAGCTCCAGCGCGGTGCCTGCCAGCATGAGGATACCAGATAACACGATTTGCCACTTGTATGGCTTCGCGAACCCCATCAGTCGCCATACCACTCGTCCTTTGCGCGAGCAGCGTGGACACACCTGCGTATCCCCGGGCAGGCGGAACCCGCACACCGGGCAGTGCGTGGGCTTCTGCTCGATGGGTTCGGGGGGAGGCTCTTGCTTCGCCACCGCCGACAGATAGCGGGCCACCTCGGCAAAGACGCCGGCACGCGCGTTGGAAAACCGCAATAGCTCTAGCGGCTTGCCGTCACGAGTCACCATCAGCGCTCCGCATCCCACCAGCATTTCGGTGGAAGCGTCGGAGATGCAGCTCAGAGGCAGATCGATGTCGCACTGCACATCGGGCGGTTCTATGGTGGTGTTCAGCCCATTACCCAGCACCGGGGGAACCCAACCGGATGGGGGAGAATAGACCTGTACGCAATCATCCGTGACAATCAGCCAGCGGATACCGAATGTTCCGTCTGCGCCGATATCTGTATAGACACTCAGACGTATCTGCTCTTCTCCAACTTTCTCCTTCAAAACGCCCGGAACAGGTTCACATAAGGGCATACCTGCAACACCTTCCTCCTGCCAAATACCAGTATACCACTGCACTCGCAGGCTGTCAAAGTTTCTGGAGAATCCCCTTTTTGATGACGCAGGAGAGGGGCGAAGGGTGCACGAAGCAATATGCAAGAGGGGCTACGGTTGTTATTTTGCCCGTCGTGCATCTTGTCAAAGGTCGCCCCCTGATTGGAGGAAGTGATGCGTCTGTGTCTGGATGGTGAGGATTGGCTGCTAGCACCGCTGTTGCCCCACGAGTTCTGGTGGCGACAGGCATGGAAAGAGGAGTGGTCCCCGAAGGGTTGTCCGCCCTGGGGCGAATGGATACGCGCCTGCGTGCCCGGCGACGTCATCGCTGACACGCTGGATGCCGGGCGGATCCCACACCCCTATCAGGATATGAACAGCCTTGCTTGCGAGTGGCTCTCGGAGCGAGACTGGATATATCGCAAACATTTCACTGTGCCCGAGCAATGGAGAGGCAAGCATATGCGCTTGCGTTTCGATGGGGTGGACTACGCCTGCGAGGTATATCTGAACGAGCGGTTGCTGGGCAGGCACGAGGGCATGTTTACGCCCTTCGAGTTCGATGTCTCGGAAATCTTACGCTTCGGGGAGCAGAACTGCCTGACGGTGCTGGTAGAGCACAAACCGCCTGTAGATGTGGTGCAGGGGCAAATCGGCTGGACGAGCAAAGCACGGTTGTGGAAATCGCGTTTTGCTTACGACTGGGACTGGTGCACACGGCTGGTTCCGCTGGGCATCTGGCAAAGCGTTACCCTGCTGGCGACGGACGGGGCGTGGATAGAGGATGTATGGGTTCGCCCGCGCGTGACGGGAGAAGAGGCACTGGTCGAGGTGCATACGCGCCTGAGGAGCACGCCCCAGGCTGCCGAAGAGTGGAATCTGCGCTGGTATGTAGAGGGTCCGGACGGTCATCGGGAAGCTCAGGGGAGCGGACCGGTGTCGCTGGGCGACACGGTACCGACAGAGCAGATGACCACGCTGCAGATACCCCATCCTCGCCTGTGGTACCCCAATGGCATGGGCGAGCAGCCGTTGTATCGCCTGGTGGCGCAGCTGGCGCGAGGCACGCAGACCTCCGACGAGCGTGAAGTGCCCTTCGGTATCCGCACCGTGCGTGCCATCCCCAACGAGGGTGCACCGCCGGACGCTTTGCCCTACACGCTGGAGGTGAACGGGCGGCGCGTGTTTGTGAAGGGCTGGAACTGGACACCGCACGAACAGATGTACGGTCGGGTGCGCCCCGAACGCTACGAACGCCTGTTGACGCTGGCGAAGCACGCCTATTGCAACCTGTTGCGCGTGTGGGGCGGAGGATTGCTGGAGCGAGAGCAGTTCTACAACCTGTGCGACCAGATGGGCATCATGGTGTGGCAGGAGTTCCCGCACTCCTCATCGGGCATTCAGAACGCGCCACCAGAGGATGCAGAATATCTGCAGTACATCGAGGAACAGGCAAGGCAAATGATACCTCTGCGGCGCAATCATCCCTCGCTGGTGATATGGTGCGGCGGCAACGAGCTGATGGACGACCACTGGGTGCCTTTGACGGACGCCCATCCTGCGCTGGCGAAGCTGAAATCTCTGGTGCGGGAGCTGGACCCCGACCGAATCTGGCTACCCACCTCCGCATCGGGACCGGTGGAGGGCGCGTCTGTAGAACTGGCAGGCACGGGGAAGATGCACGATGTGCACGGGCACTGGCTGTATCTGGGCGCGGAGGAACATTACCGTTTCTACAATGCTATTGACCCGCTATACCACTCGGAGTTCGGCGTGGAGGGGGCGGCAAACCCGCAGGTTCTCGAGCGATTCGTTTCAAAGGAACATCGCTTCCCACCCGACGCCACGAACCCGGTGTGGCTGCATCACGGCAGCTGGTGGATTCACCGCGAGAAGCTAGAGGCTTTATTCGGACGCATCGAGGATCTGGCGACCTTCATTCGTGCCAGCCAGTGGATGCAGGCGGAAGGATTGCGTTATGCGATCGAAGCCAACCGCCGACGCAAGTGGCATTGCAGCGGAGTGTCGCCCTGGCAGTTCAACGAACCCTTCCCGAACACCGCCTGCACCAACGTGGTGGACTATCTGGGGCAGCCCAAACCCGCCTACTGGTGGGCGCGTCGAGCCTACGAACCGGTGCATATCAGCATGCAATACGAGAGGCTGACCTGGCAACCCGGCGAGACATGGCAGGCTGGGGTGTGGGTGCATCACTCCGGTACGCAACCCCTTCGTGCGCACTGGTCGGTGTGCCTCTTGGGACTGGATGGCAGGGAAATCGCAAGCTTCGGAGGAGCGATAGAGGCTGTGCCAGAGGGGGTCGTGCATGCTGGGCATGTGGAATGTGTTCTGCCTCCTGAGGAGAGGGTATGGATGGCACTGGCGTGTCTGCACGACGAGCGCGGCGGGATACTCTCCTGCAATGAGTACCTGTTCAGTACCGCTCAACCGCCCATGCAGCCGCTACTGAACGCTCCACGCACCAAGTTGCGCGTATGGCATCGCCACCAGCAGGTAGGCATCAAAAACATCGACGAGGTGATAGCACTGTTCGTGCGCCTGACCCCGCAGGAGGGACAATGGCTGCTCTGCGAGGAGGACTACTTCTGCCTGATGCCGGGTGAAACGCGCGTGGTCACAATGATAGGCAGCGGCACGGTAGCGATACAGGCATGGAACAGCGACTTGCATCACGTGCACCTGTAGCCACGGGTTTCAGTCTGAGACTTTGGATTGCTCTGAGCTTGCTGGCATGTTTAGCAGCGGGCATGGCTCTGGCGTGGTCGCCCCCTATGGCACTGGCGGTGCTGGGCGTAGGCGGATGGTTTCTCCTCTCTGTGGCTTATCCGACGTCAGGTCTGCTTGCGTTGCTTGCCTATACCAGCATACACCCCGTGCTGGTGAAGGTGGTTTATGAGCAACACCCTCTCGCCAGAGTGTGGAAGGATGGAGCGGTGTTGTGGCTGACGGTGGTGTGGCTCGTATACCGCTGGACAAGCAGGGAGCGTCCCCTGCGCTGGGGCGCTACCGAAGGAGTGCTGACCGCCTTCGCCCTGCTGACGGTGGTGCACCTGTTCAACCCCAACATCTACTCGTTTTCCGCGGCGCTAGCGGATGTGCGCTGGCTCACGGTGCCTCTGCTCTTCTACTTCTTCGGAAAGACGCTTTTCGCCGGTGAGCAGCTGCGCACCTTGCTGGTGTTCATCGGTGTACTGGCGGCGACACATGCCGTGTACGGTCTTGCCCAGCAGTGGATTCCTTATCGCTGGTTGATGGAGGTGGGAGCCTCGCGCCCCGGCGCACCCTCCGGCACGATGGTAGGGGGGTATACGCGCTCCTTCTCCACGATGGACCCCTACCTGTTCGGTGCGCTGATGAGTTTCGGGGCGGTGGTGGCGCTGGGCATGGCTTCTGGGCGAGGGGAAAGAAACACGTTGCACTGGTGGATAGCGGCACTGCTCACCTCGCTGGGCGCAGTGTTCTCGCTGGCGCGGTATGCGTGGGTGATGCTGTGGGTGGGGTATGTGTGTATCGGTGCCTGGACGCGCAACCGTCTGGCGATTGCTCTGGCAGTCTTTGCCTTGATAGTCCTGCAGTTACCCCTGGAGGGGCTATGGCGCGAGAGGACGCAGGATGTGCTGAACCCTTTCACCCCTACCTCTACAGTGAGCGTGCGGATGACCTTCTGGAAGAAGGCGATCCAGCAGGTGTGGCAACACCCGTTCGGCATGGGATTGGGTACGCTGGGTATCGGCAAGTGGAGTGAGGACAGCCCGCGCCTGTTCGGATACACCACTGGCGCAGACAACAACTACCTGTATATTCTGGTAGAGACAGGGTGGGTGGGGCTTTTGCTGTACCTCTATGCACTGGGGAGTATTCTGGTCATCGGCTGGCGTATGATAAGAGGAATGCCGAACGGAACGCAACGTGTTTGTGCGGTCATCGCATGGACGATGATTCTGCAGAGCGCGGTGGGCAACGTGGTGAATTTTTCCACTTTCTTACCGCCGGTTTCCTGGTGTCTGTGGTTGTGTGCGGGGGCACTGATGACACAGAAAGAGCATGTTGCAGAGGAGTGAGGACTGTTGAGGGCGAGCATGGAGTTGCCTTTTCCCCAGAGCGTCGCCGAGGCGGTGGAACTTCAGATTCGCCTGCGCGAGCAGGTGAGGGAAGAACCGCTGGATATCGATTCCCTGCATCTGGTGGCAGGGACGGACGTATCGTTTGAGCGGTTTGGCTCGGAAGCATGGGCGGGCATTGTGGTGTTGCGCATGGAGGATATGGAGATCGTGGATGAGGTGATGGTGCGTACGTCCGTGCGCTTCCCGTATGTGCCCGGTTTGCTCTCCTTCCGCGAGTCTCCGCCCCTGTTGGAGGCGTGGGAACGGTTGCGAACGAAGCCGGACGTCGTTCTCTGTGACGCGCACGGCAGGGCGCATCCCCGCCGGTTTGGGATGGCGTGCCACTTCGGATTACTGGTGGATACGCCCACCATCGGCTGTGCCAAAAGCCTGCTGTGTGGCGAGGTGGAGACCATGTCGCCGATGCGGGACTGGTTTCCTGTTCACGACGGCGAGGAGGTCATTGGTGCCGCGCTGTGTACCCAGCCTCACGCGCGCCCAGTGTACGTTTCTGTAGGACACCGGGTAGACCTGCCGTCCGCGATAGAGGTCGTGCGGCGGTGCGTGCGCAAACACCGTATCCCGGAGCCATTGCGCCTGGCGCACGATCTGGTTAATCGGGCGAGGAAAGCGTCTGCCTGAACGCCTGCACGATTTGCTGACGTGCCTGTCCGTCGGAGGCAACCACCACCAGCGCCACGTGCTCTTCCAGAGTGCGCCAGGTAAGACGCACATGCCCCTTCTCCAGGTGCCAGGTAACCGGTTGGACGCCGTCGGGTGTCACCGAGAACACATCTATCGCCTTGAGCCAGTTGGGCAGGCGTGCCACTACCGTCACGTTTTTCTGCTCACGGAAACGGTAACCCTTGGGGTGCATCTCGTACGCGAAGTTAGTGACGAACACCAGCGTCACCCTCTCGCCCAGGAGCGACATCACGTCCAGTTTATCCGGCTCCGTGGCGAAGCGCACCTGTCCCTGATAGCCCACATCACACCGCAGCAGGAGGGGGCGGATAGCCTGCAAGACGCGATTGAGACGTGTCATCTCCTCCAGCGTTTCGCGGAACTGCTGTAGCACCTGTTCCGCTAGCTCCTCCACCTTCGCCTGCCCCAGAGGAGGCGAGGCTTGTTGTGCCAGCTGCGTGTAGTACTGGCGCACCTCGTCTTCGGGCAGGGTGCGGAACCACATCACGCCCTTCGCGCCCCGACCGAGCTGGAACCAGAGCTGCACTCTCGCCTCTTCGGGAGTGGGTACCGCTCGTCCCAGTTCGTCATTCACCCACACGCGCTCGTCCCAGGTGTGGACACCCTGCGCCCACACCCAGAAGGGCTTGGGCAGGCTATTGAGGCGCAGGTCGGAGGTGTATTCCGCCGCCAGCTCCAGCCGGTTGCCCCACACGTGCGGCGATTCGTCTGGCATGGGCGCGCCTACGCGATAGGCGTCATACGAGGGGATATCCGCCAGCGGCGCAAACTCGCCGAACCGCCGACTGCGTGCCAGATTGATGTAGACAGGTTGGGGAACCTCGTGCTGTCGCCAGAGCCGAATCTTTTGCAGACAGAGAAGCGGTACAGCAGGCTGCTCTATCCAATCCGGCTCGTCCCTCAACATATAGGCGAGGATGTGCGGGTTGGTCTTATGGCGCTTCAGGAAGCCCTCTTTCACTGGATCGAAGCCGGCGTACACCAGCGCCTTCAGCCCCGTTTGGGGGCAAATCTGCTCGAAAGCCTGTTTTTCCTCGGGAGAAGGCTCTGTGTCCCCGCATTCGCTGAACACGGCGGTATCAAAGCCCCGCTGAATCAGCTGGGCACGATACTGGGCATCCTGCCAGATACGCCCGTCCCACGTGCCGATGGGGAAGTGCATCGGCGTGACGCGGATCAGCCCGCCGGTAGAGATGCGCTTCCCGGCGCGGTCGGTAGCGACCACGCGGATGGGCAGGATGGTGCCGACGGGCAGCGACCGTTCCAGGATAACCTTTGCCATGACGGTTTCACCCGGTCCGACGGTGCGCTGGAGGTATTGCACTGACACCCTCTCCGAGCCGAGGAGGACGTTTTCCAGCCGAAACACCATGCTCTCATCGCGGTTCTGGATAAACACACCGCCGCTTGCGCCGTCGATGTAGGCATAGGTGATGCGCAAAGACTGCACGAAGGGGCGCAAGACGATTCGCAGTGCGTGTCCCTCTTCGGTATGCAGCCATGCCCGGCAGGTTCTTTCCCCTTCAAACAGGCGATGGGTGCCGTTGATGGTGAGCGCAGCGACTCCGTTGGGCGGTAGCTCTCGGGGAACGATATCCCACCAGTGCAATAGTTCTCCGCCCGCGAGCTTGTCCGCGTCTTCGTCATCGATCACCAGGCGTGAGAAGCGCAGGCTGTGTTCAGAACGGTTATGCACCAGCACCAGATACACTCCCCCCGGCGTTTCGCGCGAGGGGGAAGGTTCCAGTATCTGGTCGCTGGAGACGTGAGGTCGGTACACCACCGTATCGACGGTGAGCACAGGCTGTTGCGGCGGCGCTTCATGCGTCATGGCCATAGCGATACCCCCGAAGAATGTTGTGGTAACAAGTGCAAAGGTCTGTATGTCCACGAAGGGCTTTTTCGAGGAAGAGGAGGGCGATTCCTGCGAAAGCGACGCTATTTGCACGGCAAGCACGTCTGCCATTCCCCAGTGACGCTCTCCGTCGTGACGCCGCCGCAGCCGTTTTTCGTGTCATGGCGAGGCACGCTGTAGGGTCATGCCTTTTGGAGGGCGAGGCTCCCGCCGAGCCCTCCATTTCGGAATGTACCCCTTTCACGGCTGAAGCCGTTCCCTCGCAAACCCTATTCAGCCAGCGAAGGCTGGCTTTGTCTGAAAGGGTGCGGCTTCAGCCGCAAACGCTCATGGAGATTCTTCAGAATGACACAGTCTTCGGATGACCGGAGCGATGACTATCCGCCCAGATACCACTCGCTGCCGCGCATCTGTTGCAGACGGCGCACGCGCTCCTGAATCGGCGGATGGGTCATGAACAGGCTCATTAGCGTTCCGCCCAAGCCCTTCAGCGGGTTGACGATGAACAGGTGCGCGGTGGACGGCGAAGCGTGCATCATCGGGATTCGGCTCGCCGCGTGCTCCAGCTTCAACAGAGCATTTGCCAGACCATCGGGACTACCCGCCAGGCGTGCGCCTGTCGCATCCGCTTCATACTCACGCGCCCGCGAGATAGCCAGCTGAATGAGCATCGCGGCGATAGGCGCGACAATCATAATGAACAGATACACCAGCGGGTTGCCTCCCTCGCGGTCGTCGCTGCGTGCCCCCCCGAAAATCATCGCCCAGCGTGCCATATCTGCCAGCAGCATCACCGCGCCTGCTATCGTTGCCACTACGGTCATAGTCAGCGTGTCGCGGTGCTTGATGTGCGCTATCTCGTGCGCGATGACACCCTCCACCTCGTCATAGTGGAGCAGGTTCAGCAAACCAGTTGTCACCGCCACCGCCCCGTGTGCGGGATTGCGTCCGGTGGCGAAGGCGTTCGGCTGCGGGTCGTTGACCACATACAGACGCGGCATCGGGATGCCTGCCCGCTGAGCCAGTTTTTCAGTGATACGGAACAGCTCGGGGGCGTCCGCAGGCGACAACGGACGCGCTCCGTACATACCCAGCACGATTTTATCGCTGAACCAGTAGCTGGCGAAGTTCATCAGCAGCGCGAGCGCAAACGCGATCATCGCCCCGCCGCGACCGCCAATCACATCCCCGACGAAGATGAACAGGGCGGTCAGCGCAACCAGCAAAACCCCCACTTTCAGTGTGTTCATGTTCCTCCCTCACCTCCTGAGCTGGCAAAAAACCTTCACCGCACTAGAGATACGGTGAAGGTCTTGCCCTTTGTTACCGCGGACACCGGCGCTACGGCGTGTTGACGATGCCCGCACCTGCTTACGCAGGGGCTACTCCCCTCCGCCAATATATTATACCCTTTTTCTCGCTAAAATGTGACTTCTATCCCATCGCAGGGTATCGTTCCTTCCAATGGACGCATGACCACCGCGTGGTAACCGGGGGACAGCTGGCGTTCCAGCACCACCGAGGAAGGCTCCTCGCTCTCACTGTGCAGGTTCACCCTCAATTTCACCTCGCCGTCTATCACCACTTCGCACGAACCGTATCGTGGTGAGCGCGGCGCATACAGGCGGAAGCCTCGTCCCCAGAAGTTCCATTTCGCCCGTGCATCGGGGAGCACGCTGACGAAGCCGGTGCCAAAGCGGAAGCGCTCGTCCTGTACCGGCTTCCATTCCTCCGGCGCCGATGCTGCCCCTGCCAGCGCTTCGGTAGCAAGCCAGTGCTCGGTAGATGGCTGAAAGTCTCCGGCAACCTCAAAGCGTGTGACCTCAAGCAGTGTGCCGGGTTCGGCAAGCAGCTCCAGTCTGCCGGGCTCAGCAGGCAGATTACCTGCCCACACTCGCTGGTTGTGAATGCTCAGCTCCGCATCGGACTGCCCTTGCCGCACTTGCAAATGAACATCCTGGTTCGGCGCAAGTCGCACCGTACCGCGGGCGATTTCGGTGGTATCTCCCGCAGAACCGATACGCACCAGCTGCCACTCGCCGTCCTTGAGCCGCCACTCGATGCGCGAACGCCTGGTCAGAGGGTGCAGGGTGCTATCGGCAAGGTGATGGTTGGAGCCAAGCGGATTCATGCACTGCCAGCAGATCGCCCATGCGCCGCGACTGCGTGCCGAGGCAGACAGGTGAAAGGCGTGATACTGCCTGCGAAGTACCACCAGTGCGGCGCCGCGCGGTGCGGACAGCACGAAACCATCCCGGAAGGGCTGGTTCCATCGGCGACGGGCGAGGCTGATGGTGCCGATATCGTGGGCTGTCTTGCTGGGAAACAGTACACGCAGTGTGCCATCGAGGGCAACCTGTCCAGCGAAGGTCTGTCCCCATATTCCCTGAGCTTCCCACGGGTGCGCTTCGGCATGCCAGAGTGAACCGTACTGCACGATTTGCCATGCCTCCGGCAGGTGCGCTTTCTCAACGGGTGCGCGAAACAGTACCTGGAACGTTCTGTTGAGAGCCACCGAGGTTGCCGGTGCGTACACGGTGCCCCTGTGCGCGAACGCCGGAAAGAACTCCGCCAGCGGTGGGTGGAAGACATCGCTCTGCGGGTAGAGCAAAAGCTGGGGTGGTGTATAGCCCCTGTCGGGATGTCTGGAGGTCATACATGCCAGCGCCCACGTTCCACCCGCGTTGTGGGGTGTGCTCATCATGTGAAGGATCAGCCAGTCGTTGCGTCTTCGGAGAAGCGTCGAAGCATAGACGCGCACGTAACGCCCCAGCAGCGGCTTCTGGTGGGTATCCTCATGAATGGGGGTGGGGGCACGGTGAAACGGTCCCTCGGGGCGTTCTGCCCAGGCGTAGGCGATGCCTCCCCGTTCGTTGGTGGGGTCCGCCCAGCCGTAGACCATGTGATACCTGCCTGCTTCGTAGACGATGGAGACATCTACCGTCCCGCCCGGACGTTTGCCATCCCCGTCAAAGCTCTGGGCGTCGCCTTGCAAAACAATACCCACCTCTTCCCAGCCTCCATCGGCACGTTCGCGCAGGCAGAGGGTTCCGCCGGGTGGCCAGTAACCTCGCGGGTACAGGCTGATATAAGCGTACCATCTGCCTGAGGGCGGGTCACGAAACAGAAAACCGTTTACGGGCCAGAGATACGGCGGTTTGCCGACGTACACGGGGTTGCCCGGTTCGCGCTGGAAGCTGTCCCAGGAAGGGTCTCCCACGATGGGATGATGTAGCCACTGGTCATGATGGCGTGATCTCGCCAGGTCGGATATGGTTTGTTTCATGGGCGGGTGATGCCTCCAGCCATTTCTCGATAAAGGCGGCTATCTGTCCATAGTAGTTCTCCGGCTGGTCCACCCGCGCCTGCACGTGCCCACTGCCGCTGGCGATCCACAGTGTACGCGGTTCACCTGCCGCCTGATACAGGGCGTAGGCGTGCTCGATGGGAACCAGATGGTCGCGGTCGCCGTGAATCAGCAGCACGGGGCGCGGCGCGATGTTGCCGATTTCGCGCACCGGTTCCGCCTGCGAGAGGCGGGTTCGGGTAAACAACATCGCCAGGTACTTCACCGGGCGACACAGCGTGCCCAGCACCCTGCCGAACCCCGCTTCCCACCACTTGTTGGCGGCGTCGGACAGGTTGGCATACGCGCTATCGGCGATGACCGCGCCCACTCGTGCGTCGCGAGCGGCTGCCATAATAGCCACTGCGCCTCCCATCGAGGAGCCGAACAGCAGCACGGGGAAACCGAACCGCACCGCGAAATCCACCGCACCCAGAGCATCCTGCACTTCCCGGATTCCGATGGTGGTGGAGCGTCCTCCGCTTTCACCATGCGCCCGGAAATCAAAGAGCAAGCAGCTGAAACCCATGCGATGGAGCTCTATCGCCACCCCCAGCACCTCGCAGCGGTTCGCCACGTAACCGTGACAGAGCACCGCCACCCCACGAGGGCGTGGGTGGGGTATCCACCACCCCGACAGGGGTGTGCCGTCACGCGAGGGAAAAAGCACAGGGTCAAAAGGAACCTGCACATCAAAAGGGGTCAGGAACAGAGGTGCACGCGGTGGGTGCGTTGCCGCGACGGCAAGCAGTACCCACCAGAAAAGGAGCAGCGCAACTGCCGTGACCGCTACCCAGAGCATCTTCTACCCCGGCTTGCCGTCGCGCCCTCGCCGCCCCCAATCGCCTTTGGAAGGAGGAAAGAACATGCGCTCTTTCCACCACTGGTTCCAGCGGTCGAACTGCTCTTTATCCAGGATACGGCGCAGCTGTTTCTGATGCTCGTGATGCACTTTCAGCAGGTCTGCCTGGGTCTGGTTGATACTCTGGATGATGCGTTGCGCTGTCTTTTCGTCAAACTGATACTGCTGGTATAGCTGAATCAACTGCCTCCGCTGCTCGTGAAGTTTTGTGAGCAGTCGGCGCATCTTCTCTTCGGTTTCGTTCATCAGGTTGATGAGCTGCGTACGCTGTTGCGCGGTCAGATTCAGTCTGGCGAACAGCGCCTCGCGATCAAAGGGTGGAGGCGGTGGCGGTTGCCCTCCCATGCTTCGGGGAGGGGTGGGCGGGTAGGGTTGACCCTGCGCCAGCGTACCTGTCACCGCCGAGACGATGAGCACCGTCAGCACCACCATGCACCATAATCGCCAGAAAGCCATTTTTCCATTTCCTCCGCGATTTCTATTCTCTCCAGCCGCTGAGGATAATCTGTGTATTTTCATTCAGTGGATCGTCTACTATTGCCGATTGCGCGTACGACACAACCTGTGCGTAACCCGAAAGGGTCTCTCTCTGCCGCTGAGGCCATTGCAGGGCAGTCGGCATCCACGTCCACATCGCCAGAATCACCGCTACGGCGGCAGCTGCCCAGCGAGTTTGAGCGATGCGCCGTCGGTTCCACCACACCCACAAGCGGATACGCTCGCGGGCGTGCGCAGGCTCATGTAATCGTGCCTGCACCCTTTCCCAAGCCCATGCGGGCAGCGTTGTGGGCTCCTCGCGGAGTAGCTGCAGCAAAGCACGCTCCTCTTCAAGCATGTTCCGGCATTCCGCGCATCGGCTGAGGTGTTGCTCTATTGTTTTCCTCAGACGAGGTGCACAGTTGCCCCGGAGATACTCCGTTAGATTGACCTGAACCTTGTGACATCTCATGGTAGGGTGCCTCAAAACCTTCTGAAATGAGAATATCTCGTAACTTCCGTCTGGCGCGGAAGAGCCTGGACTTTGCCACGTTGCGTGGGATACCGGTGATGTGCTCAATCTCTTCCAGCGAGTATTCCTGAAAGTGATACAGTTCCACCAGCATTCTGTCGGTGGGGTGGAGCTGCGCAATGCCTTTCTGTAACATCTCTCGTCGCTCGCGCCCCAGCGTTTCGCGCAACGGGTCTACACCGGCGGGGTCGGCTTCTTGCCCCAGCGCATCCAGCGACTCGGCGGCGATAGGCTCGCGCACCTTCCGGCGACGCAGGGCATCGCGTGCCAGATTCGCTGCGATAGTATAGATCCAGTTACGCACCAGACCTCTGTGTCCAAAATGTGCGGCGTGTTGCCACACCTTCAGGAACACTTCCGGCAGCAGATCTTCCGCCTCGCTGCGGTTGCCCACGATCCGCTCGAGGAAGCGTAAGACGCCTCCGCCGTGCCTCTCCATGAGCAACCGCAGAAAGTCCGGCTCGCCCCTGGCGCAGCCCTGCAACCAGAGACCATCTTCCACATCTCGCTCGGAGAGATTTCCCACCGGTGTTCTCCCTCAGTTTTTCCCATAATGAAAGACGCACTGGCAACGTCTCGGTTGCATGGGAAAGCTACAGCAAGTGCTCCACTAAGATTTTGACCCCAATGGCGATAAGCACAAGCCCCCCCAGCATCTCTGCCCTGTTTTCGAGGTGACGGCCAGCGCGGTCGCCTGCGAGCACGCCGAGAAAGGAGAGGGCAAAGGTGATGACGCCGATGAGCAACCCCGCATGGAGAATGGGCACTCGCAGGAACGATAGCCCCAGTCCCACTGCCAGGGCGTCCAGGCTAGTGGCTATGGCAAGAAGCAGCAGGCAGGGAGGATGTAGCGGGTCCAGGCGGTTTTGCACTTTGTCCCGGTTGCGGGCTTCCCACAACATGCGTCCGCCCACCATCGTCAATAAGCCGAATGCCACCCAGTGGTCCCATCCCGCGATAATATCTCCGACGCCGTACCCTGCAGCCCAGCCGATAATGGGCATGACCGCCTGCGCCAGTCCAAAAGCTGCGGCGATGCGCAAGGCGTAAGCTATTCTCCATCCTTTGAGGTTGAACCCGCTGGAGATAGAAACGGCAACCGCATCCATCGCCAGCCCCACCGCAATCAAAAGTGTCGTCAGCATTTTGGGGTTATCCTGCCGACAGCACAGTTAGTCGGGAACGGTCACGGTGATATTGTCTATCAATCGCGCTACCCCCACACGCGCCGCCAGGGAGATGAGCACCTCGCCGCGCAGTTCGGTGAGAGGTTCCAGCGTTTCTGCATCCGCGACATCTACATACTCGGTGTGCACCAGCGGTTCGGTAGCGATCACCTGCTCCACCAGCGTTTGTACTTTCTTTCCGTCGCGCTCGCCGGCGAGAACAGCATCCCGTCCTGCGCGCAGGGCACGATACAGCACCGTTGCCGCCCGGCGTTCGTCAGCATTCAGGTAGACGTTGCGTGAGGACATCGCCAAACCGTCCGGCTCGCGCACGGTCTCACAAGGTACCACCTCTGTGGGGATGTTCAGGTCGCGCACCATACGCTGGATGACCTTCATCTGCTGGTAGTCCTTCTTACCGAAGTAGGCGCGGTCCGCCTGCACGATGTTGAACAGCTTGGTGCATACCGTAGCCACCCCTCGGAAATGTCCGGGGCGTGCTGCGCCTTCCAGTCGGCGGGTCACCTCCGTGACCTCCACGTAGGTCTGGTAGCCTTCGGGATACATCTCCTCCACTTCGGGGGCGAAGAGGAGGTCTACCCCCACGCTTTCCGCCATCGCGGCGTCACGGGCGAAATCGCGTGGATATCGCTGGAAGTCCTCTGAGGGACCGAACTGTGTGGGGTTCACGAACAGACTGACCACGCACAGGTCGCATTCCGTCTTGGCGCGACGCATCAGGCTCAGGTGACCCTCGTGGAAGTAGCCCATGGTGGGCACGAAACCGATAGTCTTTCCATCCGCGCGGGCGAGTTTTGTCCACGCGCGCACTTCACGAACGGTCCTCGCTACCTGCATCAGAACGCATGCTCCTCCGTTGGGAATTGTCCGCTTCGTACTTCCTGCGCGTATTGCTGGAGCGCTTTGGTGATGGTCTCGCCAATGTGGGCGTAACGCCTGGTATGCCTGAACGGCTCGCCCGGAACCAGACCGATCAGGTCGTGCAGCACCTGAATCTGCCCGTCGCAATGCGGTCCGGCTCCGATGCCGATGGTCGGTATGGTAATTTGCTGTGTAATCTCCTTCGCCAGAGCCGCCGGAATCAGTTCCAGAACGACGGCGAATGCTCCCGCCTGTTCCACGATGTGTGCATCTTCTATCAACTGTTTGGCAGCTTCATCGGTTCGCCCCTGCACCCGATGACCCCCGAAGGAGTGTACCGATTGGGGCGTCATGCCGAGATGTGCCAGCACCGGTATGCCGATGCTCACCAGCCGGTGAATGGTTTCCGCGACCGGCTCGCCGCCCTCCAGTTTGACCGCCTCTGCACCGCCTTCCTGAATGAATCGCCCCGCATTGCGCACCGCATCCTCTACTGTAATCTGGTAGCTGAGGTAGGGCATGTCCGCTACCAGCAGCGCATGCGGCCTCGCACGGGCGCATGCCTTCGTGTGGTGCAGCATGTCCTCCATCGTGACCGGTAGCGTGGTAGGATAACCCAGCAGCACCATCCCCAACGAGTCGCCCACCAGAATCAGGTCCACACCCGCCGCGTCAGCGAAAAGGGTGGTGGGGTAATCGTAAGCGGTCACCGCCACGATCTTCTCGCCACCCTTTCTCTGCCGAATCGCGGGCACGGTGGTCTTCTTCTCCTTAGCCGGCATTGTCATCACTCCCTTTCCTCATTGAGATTGTACACTCGAAACGAGTACAGCGCAAATGGGGAAAGAACCAAAAGGTTATCTGGCGAGACTCGGCGAAATATTCCATACATCCAATCTAGCAAGGTGTTTTACCGCAGAGAGCGCAGGTTTCGCAAGCGAAATCATCGGGGGTGGAAAGAGAATGCCTCGTGCTGTTCGTGTACCTGCTCAATATTATCAACAATTTGACGCTGACTACACGCTGGACGTGCCCGCAGAGGGATACGGAGGCTGGAAAACGGCGGAGATAGAGATAGACCTCGATCGCATCGCCGTCGTGGTGATGCATGCCTGGCATCCACGCACACGAGAGCAGTTTCCGGGCTGGTATCGGGCGGTAGAGTATTTGCCTCGCTCAGCACAGATATGCCGGGAGGTGTTCCCCAATCTGCTGGGTGGCGCGCGCGAGGCGGGTGTCAAGGTGTTTCATGTGGTAGGGGGCGGCAACTACTACCAGCACCTGCCCGGCTACCAGCGCACGCGCGAGCTGGCTGGAGAACCACCCCCACCTCTGGAGTGTATCGAGCCAGACCCCTCCCTGGCGAAGCTGCAGCAGTTTCGTGCTGAGAATGTATTTGTAGGCAGACACAACCAGGCGGACATACAACGCGCTTTTCAGCAACTGGATTTTGCACCGGAGGCAGAGCCTTGGCAGGGTGAGGAAATCGCAGAGAACGGACACCAGCTGTTTGCCCTGTGCAAGCACTATGGAATCAACCATCTGATTTATGCAGGCTTTGCGATTAACTGGTGTCTGCTCCTTTCGCCCGGTGGGATGGCAGATATGTCGCAGCGGGGTGTGATGTGCTCCGCTTTCCGGCAGGCGGTGACGGCGGTGGAGAACAAGGAAACCGCCCGACAGGAGCTGTGTAAGCAGATAGCACTGTGGCGTGTGGCGCTGGCGTTTGGTTTTGTGTTCGACGTGGAGGAGTTCCTGATGTGCCTGCACCGTTCGAGTTTCACGGGCGAAAACGAGAACAGAAGCACGTGATGGGGATGGATATGTTTTCTCGAGATGTGGCACCCTGGGAGCAGTATAGTGACCTGCTCGATAATCTGACAACGGCGTTACTGGTTTTGGATAATGGCGTGGTGGTTTATGCCAACCCGGCAGCGGCTCGCTGGACGGGGCGGGGGGCGGGCGAGGAACTGAGGGGACTGCCGTTGTCTTCCCTTCTGCCTCCCGAGTGCTATACCCTGATCTATGAAGCCTGTGAGAGGTTGTGCTCCCAGAATCTGCCTGCCATTCACCTGACAGGACTTGTGTGCACCGAGGAGAAGCGGCGGAGATTCCTCGATGCACATGTTGCCCGATTGCGTCTGGGCGAACGTTGTCATACCGTACTGCTTCTGTACGACCAGACCCGGCTCACATGTGCCCTGCACCTGCTCGAACAGCGCACGCAGCAGCTCGAAGCGCTCATTCAGTTCAGCAGTCGCTTTGTGGAGGTGCAAACGGAAGAAGAGGTGATTGTGACACTGTGCGACCTGCTGAACTGCACTCTGGATTTCAAATACCTCTCCGTCTACCTGCGCAGGCACAATGGGAGGATAGAAAAGGCGATTGTCCAGCACGGCCAGGTCGGATGGGAAGAGGTGGAGATCAGTCTGGAAGAGGATGATTCTCGGTTGAGCCACGTTTTATCCGGCAAGATACCCCATTTCCTGTCCCAAGATGCTCTCCGGGAGGTGAGTCAGCGCGAGCTCCAGGCGTGGAAGCAGATTCTGGATGATGACAGCAGGGTTTTCAGCAATGCAGTAGTGCCCATTCGGGGGCGTACACAGGTGCTGGGTGCACTAGCGGTCGACCGCAGGGATACCAGCGAACCGATTACGGAGAGCGAGCTCTCGATGTTGCTGACCATCGGGCGATATGCCGGGCTGGCGCTGGACAATGTGCGCCTGATGCATCAGCGACAGGTCGCGGAAGAAAGATTACGCCACCTGGTACAGAATCTGCCGGTGACAGTGTGGGAGCTGAACCTGGCAACGCGGCGGCTGGAGTTTGTCAGCGAATATGTGGAGCAGTGGCTGGGATATACTCCTGAAGAGTGGCAGGCGAACCCGGGTATGTACCGGTCAGTTGTGCATCCCGAAGATATGGAGACTTTCGAACGGGTCATACGCCCGGATGTTTCCAGCCCTCCTCAGCCGGTGGAGGTACGCCTGCGTGCCAAGCAGGGCAGATGGCACTGGTGCCGCATTCTGTGGTCGTTAGAACAGGAAGATGGGCGTGATCCTTTGGTGCGCGGCGTCTCCACAGACATCACAGAACAGAAACAGGCGGAACTGCAGCAACTGCATCTGATGCGCTTGCGTTCGCTGGGCGAGATTGCTAGCGGTGTGGCGCACAACTTCAATAACCTGCTGATGGGCATTTTGGGCAATGCGGAACTGTTACAGACCGCACTCCAGCATGACCCGGAGCTGCAGCGACGAGCGGAAATGATTGCGCAGCTGGCGCACGATGCTTCGGCGATTGTGAAGCGCATGCAGGGATTTTATAAGCTCCAACCGCCAACGCACCGAGAACGGGTCAGACTTCGCGCCCTGCTGGAGGATGTGATCGAATCAACGCGACCGGTATGGCACGACCTGGCGGGACGGCGCGGTGCGAAGATTCAGGTATACCTTGTTGCAGAAGGCGACCCAGTGGTCAAAGCCAATCGAAGCGAGCTACACGAGGTGTTTACGAACCTGATTATCAATGCCTGCGACGCCATGCCTGCCGGAGGCACCATCACACTGCGAGTGGGACAACAGGATGGAAGAGCGGTCGTGGAAGTGGCTGATACGGGTGTCGGCATGTCGCCTGAAGTGAGGGAACGCTGCTTTGATGCGTTCTTCACCACGAAAGGCGAATACGGAAGTGGGCTGGGGCTGAGCGTCTCGTATCAAATTATCGCCCGGCACTCCGGGCAGATTACGGTGTGGAGTGAGGTGGGCAAGGGAACAGTATTCAGCGTATATCTGCCGATAGCTACAGAAAGCGAGAGAGTGACCGGAGACCCTCCACAACCAGTGTCTTCACCGCATCTGCGTATCCTCACTGTGGACGATGATGAAGCGGTCAGCACGGCGATCAAGCACTTGCTGGAGGCAGATGGACACCGGGTCACCGCCGTGTTGGATGCCGAAAGTGCGCTGGCTCACTTCCAGCCGGGCCGCTATGACCTGGTGATTTTAGACTTGGGAATGCCCCACCTGGATGGTTTAAGCCTGGCGCGCCTTTTGAAAGAGATATCTCCTTCCATACCGATCATCCTGCTCACCGGTTGGGGAGACCAGCTGCGTGAGGACAAGCCGCCTGAGGTGGACCTGGTACTGGCAAAACCAGTGCGCCGGGCAACGTTGAGGGCTGCGTTGTTGAAGCTCGTACGGCGATAGAGGAGACAATGCGCAACTTCTGGCGAGCAGAGGTGTCCGAATCCATCGGAGTGTCTGAAAAACGATGGGATGTCGGACTGCTCACCTTATGTTTGGGCGTCATCGGGACGCTGTACGTGTACAACCATCAGCCCTACTCCTTTGCGAGCTGGATAGACCCCTCCATGCAGCGCGTCTATCGCTCCCACGAGGAGTATCTGCTGGTCAACTGTCTGGCTCTGCTGTTACCGCTGGTGGGGCTGCTGTCAGCGGGCGGGAATCTGCGCCTGTACCACATGGGCGATGGCAACCGGTGGGGGTGGGTGGTGGCTGGGTGTTGCTATCTGTTCATGCTACCCCTGCTATGGTGGGCGTCGGCGCGTCCCGATTTTCAGCAGACCTACCCGCTGTATCGTCCGGCGCGTGTCGCCCTGTCCGCTGTGCTGTACCACGAGCTGACCTACACCTTCTACCTGTGGTGCTGGGAGATGTTCTTTCGCGGGGTGCTGACCAGCATCTGCTGGCGGTGGCTGGGATGGTGGGGGATTGCTCTGCAGTCACTGGCTTTCGCACTGTTGCACATTGGCAAACCTTTGCCGGAGGTGTTGGGGTCGTTCGTGGCGGGTATGGTGCTGGGCGGTATTGCCGTCCGCGCCCGCTCCTTCGTGCCGGGCTTTGCCTGTCACGCGCTGGTGTCGGCAACGATGGACGTGCTTGTGCTGGTTCGGATGTAGCATTCTCTCAACTCACGGAGGTGCCTCTATGTTAGGCGTTATCGTCGGAGTTCTGGTGGCGGTGCTGTTCCTGCTGCTCAGTTTGCGCATCGATACCAGTGGTGAACGACCGCGCACCACGTTGCGTAACCCCGGATTGCTGATACTGGGCATCGGGTTGACCGTCTTCTCCGCTGCGTTTGCCAATCGCTGTTTCGTGACCGTGCCTGCAGCGTACGTGGCGACAGTGTATGACCCTCTGCGCGGCGGGGTGCAACCGGTGGAGCTACCTGAAGGCTTTCACTTCGTCCTGCCGTGGTGGAGAACGGAGCTGTGGCGTGTGCAGACACAGGAGTATACCATGAGCGCCATTCGTTCGGAGGGGGCAGTCATCGGCGATGACTCCATCCACTGCCAGACGAACGAGGGATTAGGGCTGAATCTGGACGTGACGGTGCTGTTCCACATCGACCCCAAAGACGCCCATGCGTTGTGGCAAAAGGTGGGAGAGGACTATCAGCGAGTGCTGGTGCGCCCGTATGCGCGCAACGTGATTCGCATGGTGGTGGCGAAGTACTCGGTGGTGGATGTGTACGGGGCGAAGCGCCAGCAGATAGAGCAAGAGATTACCGAAGCCATGCGCCAGGCGTTCGCCGAGAAAGGCATTGCACTGGAAAGCGTATTGCTACGCAATGTGGAGTTCGCCAACCCCGAATTTGCCAGAGCCATCACCGAGAAGCAGGTGGCGGAACAGCAGATTCGCACCGAGGAGCAGAACCTGCGCAAGGCACAGATTGAAAAGCAAACAACGATCGCGCAGGCGAAGGGCGAAGCGGAAGCCATTCAGCGGCGGGGAGAGACGCTTCGACAGAACCCCGAGGTGGTGCAGTATGAACTGGTGCAGAAGATAGCCCCCAACGTGCGCGCGCTGTACCTGCCACCGAACTACCTGCCCGTGTCGCCGCGACCAGGAGGACGCTAGCCATGAGAGAAGTCATTCTGTTCCTTATGCTCTGCACGATTGCTGCGCTAGTGGTGGGGTTCCGCCCGGAGAGGTATCGTCCGGCACGGTTGTGGACAGGTATCCTCGCCGGATTGCTGGTGGTGTTGCTGCTCAGCAAAATGTGGGTGGAGGTGCCGCCCGGGCACGTCGGCGTGAAGTTCGACCCCTTCGCGGGCGGTATTCAGGAGCGCGAGCTGGGTGAAGGCTGGAGCCTCGTGCTACCCTGGCAGACAGTGCAGCTGTTCAACGTGCGCACCCAGCAGTATACCATGAGCAGTGCGCGCGACGAGCTGTCGGGAACCGATGACGCCATGACCTGCCAGACGAAAGAAGGGCTGAAGGTTAAGGTAGATGTGACTGTGCTGTTCCGTATCAGTGGGGAAGGGGCGGACCGCCTGTGGCGTAGCGTGGGACCGAACTATGTCAACACCATTGTACGTCCCGCAACGCGCAACGTGGTGCGGCTGGTGGTGGCGCGATACGGCATTATGGAGGTTTACAGTAACGCACCGGAGACACTTACCGCCGCCAGCCAGCAGGGCATTGTGCCCTACGTGGGCAAGCGTCAGCAGGTGGAGAACGAAATCTACGCGGAGCTCAAGCCCAAGCTGGAAGAGAAGGGCATCACGTTAGAGCGCGTGCTGTTGCGCAATGTGGCGTACGAGTCCGCCGATTTCGAGCAAGCGATTGTCGCCAAACAGGTGGCTCAGCAGGCGGTCATCACCCAGCAGTATAAGCTGCGCATCGCGGAGATCCAGGCGCAGGCACAGGTGGAGCGGGCGAAAGGCATGGCGGAAGCCATCCGCCTGCGAGGACAGGCGTTGCGCCAGAACAGTGCGGTGGTGGGGCTGGAGTTCGTGCAGAAGCTGCCGCAGGATGTCGAGGTGCGCATCCTGCCCGGCGGCACGGTAATGATGATGCCCACGCCTGCGGGGGCACTGCCTTCCAGCACCGGCGCGATGGAGGTCCCACAACAGCCGGAACGCGAGCGCGTCCCACAGAGGAGGGAAAGCCGGGAGTAGCAGGTGGTGAAAATCCACACAGAGGGATTTTCCTCATCATAGCCCACGATTTCCACTAAGGGGCTTGTACCCTCGGGAGGGCGAGGCTCCTGCCGAGCTGTGGGTGTGCCCTCGTCCTCCACCTAACCCCCTGCCCCCTTCTCTGCACGAGAGGGGGGAACCACGATTGCCCCTCTCCTCTTAGGAGAGGGGACGGGGGTGAGGTTGGTTGGCGCCGGAGATGGATTCGCCTCTGTGCGGCACGCAATAACACGGTACGGGAACGAGAGAGAGTGTCCCCCCCAGCCTACTCCCGACGAATCGTCAGCAACCCGTATTCGATGCTGTCCACCAGTGCGTGCCACGAGGCTTCGATAATATTGGTAGAGACGCCGGTGGTGCTCCACGTCTGACCTCCGTCTTCCGACTCTACGATGACGCGCACTTTGGCAGCAGTGCCCTCGCGCACGTTTACCACGCGCACCTTGTAGTCGGTGAGGCGAATCTGCGCCAGCTCGGGATAGAACTCCTGCAGCGCCTTGCGCAGCGCACTGTCCAGTGCGTGCACGGGACCGTTGCCCTCGGCGACGGTGAGCATCTCACGCCCGTCTACAGCCACTTTGACGGTTGCTTCAGTGATCACCTCGCCCTTCTCGCCTCGCTTCTCCACAATGACCCGGAAGCCCTTCAGCTCGAACAGTTTGCGGTAGTGTCCTGTCTGTTGCATCAGTAGCAATTCAAAGGAGGCTTCTGCAGCCTCGAAGGAATATCCCTCGTTTTCCAGATGCGCTACCTTCTGCAGCACTTTGCGCACCTCAGGCGTGCTCTTATCCAGCTGTAACCCCAGCCGTTGCGCATGGTGAGCGACCGTAGCGCCCCCTGCCAGCTCCGAGACGAGGATACGCCGTTCGTTACCCACCGCGGCAGGCGGGATATGCTCGTAGGTGCGTTCGTATTTCAGCACCGCATCCACGTGTACGCCTCCCTTGTGCGCGAAGGCACTGCGCCCCACATAGGGCATCCGGTGGTTGTGCGGCATGTTCGCTACCTCGTCGATGTATCCCGACAATGCGGTGAGGTGCCTCAGCGAATCGGGCTTCAGGCAGTCATAGCCCATTTTCAATACCAGAGCAGGGATAATAGAACAAAGGTTGGCGTTGCCGGTGCGCTCGCCGTAGCCGTTGATGGTACCCTGCACATGCACTGCACCGTGCAGCACTGCCATCAGGCTGTTGGCGACGCCGCACTCGCTGTCGTTGTGTGTATGGATGCCCAGCGGCGTGCGCACACGCAGTTTGACCGCTTCCATAATTTGCGCGATTTCGTGCGGCAGAGTTCCACCGTTGGTGTCGCATAGCACCAGCAGGTCCGCGCCCGCCTCTTCCGCTGCCTTTAGCGTTTTGATGGCGTACTCAGGGTTGTGCTTGTAGCCATCGAAAAAGTGTTCGGCGTCGTAGATGACCTGCGGCACGCGCTCTTTGAGGAAGTGCACCGAGTCGTAAATCATCTCCAGATTCGCCTGCAGCGACACCTTCAGCGCATGCGTCACGTGCATATCCCAGCTCTTGCCGAAGATGGTCACGACTGGCGTTTCGCACGCCACCAGTGCTTGCAGGTTCTCGTCCTCTTCCGCTTTCAGTTTGGCGCGGCGTGTGCTGCCGAACGCTGCCAGCTTCGCATGCGAGAGTCTCAGATTCCGCGCCCGCAGGAAGAACTCGCTGTCTTTCGGGTTGGAGGCAGGCCAACCGCCCTCGATGTAGTCCATGCCGAACTCATCCAGCCGTTGCGCGATTTTCAGCTTGTCCTCTACAGTAAAGTTGACCCCTTCGCCCTGCGAGCCATCGCGCAGGGTTGTGTCGTAGATTTCAATGCGTTGTTTCTCCATGTATGACACCTCCTGGTGAGATATGTAGATTGCAGGCAATGGAATGACCGGTGACGAAAGAGGTAGCAAAGGGATTCTTCGCTCGCTCAGAACGGCAGGGTGCCCCCACGACAGGAGCGAAACGACGCGGAGGCACAGCATGAAAACCGAAATCAGCATCGACGGTAACCGCTTTCTGATCAACGGACGCCCTACCTATGCAGGTGTCACCTACAAAGGGATGCCTGTGGAGGGCTTGCTGTTTAGCTCGCGCATGGTGCAGGCGATTTTCGGCGACGAGTGCGAACAGACCTGCAAGCTGTGGGCGTATCCTGATACCGGCGTATGCGACCCCGACCGCAATACCGACGAGTTTTGCAAGATGCTGCCCGTATACCGTTCGTATGGACTGCTGGCGGTGACCGTTGGGCTGCAGGGAGGAGGGTCGGTGTACACGCCGGAAGTGTACGACCGCTACATCAACGACAGCATTCATCTGGATAACCTCGAAGCCGCTTTGAGCGAATACGCCTCGTGGGGCTTCTACCACCAGGGCTACGGCAGTATGTACAAAGACCGCCGCACGGACTGGACGGTGAAACCACGCGAACGGGACTTCGCCCATCTGAGCGGTTTCCAGACTGTTCCCGTGAACTGGTCTATCAACGACGAACATAAGCGAGCCTTCTTTCAGAAGATCAAAGAGATCACCGGAGGCAGTTCGTGAACGCCTTCGGTATTTTCTGGCAAGTTATCTTCCCCATCTTTTTCATCATCCTGGTGGGCGCGCTGCTGGAACGCGCCCTCACGCTGGATATTCCGACGCTGACGCGCATCAACTTCTATGCCTTTGTGCCCGCACTCGTCTTTGTCAAAATGCTACAGGCAGACCTCAGCCTGTTGACGATGGGCAGCATCGCTCTGTTTGTTCTGGTACACAGCGCAATGATGTTCCTGGTTGCTCTGCTGCTTTATCGGCACAGCGTGTTTCAGCCTTATCGCAAGGTGCTGTTGCTCGCCTCTATGCTCACCAACGCGGGCAACTACGGTATTCCTTTTGTATTGCTTGCCTTCGGCGACCGCTACATGAGCGTTGCCGCCGTGATGGTGCTTGTGCAGAACCTCATGACGTTCACCTTCGGCGTGCTGCTGATGGAAAGCGGTCAGCCATACAGGGTGTATATCCTCCGCGCCATTGCCCGTTTGCCCGTTATCTATGCACTGGCTGGGGCGCTCCTGCTGAACGCTTTTTCCATTCGGCTACCGCAGCCTCTGGCGATACCGTTGGACTATATGGCGAACGCTCTGGTTCCTGTTGCCCTGCTGACACTGGGCACTCAGCTGGGCAGAGGCGTTGGGCGTCCGTCCGTCGTGCTCGTTGCGTTGCCTGTTGCACTGCGTCTGGTGTTTGCACCACTGCTCGCACTGGCGATGTTACCTCTCTTCGCTTTTCCCAAAGACATCGGTACGGTGCTGGTAGCCTCTGCCGGACTGCCTATTGCGGTCAACGTCTTTATCCTCTGTGCGCACTACCGCGCTCAGGAGGTGTTTGCCTCGCAAATCGTTACTGTCTCCACCTTGCTGAGCGCGGTCAGCCAATCCGTCTGGCTGGCTGTTTTACGCTAACGGCTCACAGTGCCGACTCCCCGCGTTCGCCCGTTCGGATGCGGATGACCTCTTCCACCTCCGAGACAAAAATCTTGCCGTCGCCGATTTCACCCGTGCGTGCCGCTTCAGCAATCACCTGCACCACCTCTTCCACCCGGTGGTCTGGAACCACCACCTCCAGCTTCAGTTTGGGCAGGAAGTTAATGGTATAAGTGTTGCCCCGGTACTTCTCGGTACGTCCGCGCTGGCGTCCGTAGCCGCGCACGTCGGTCACCGTCAGCCCCGTAATGCCGATTTCCTCCAGCGCCTCTTTGACCTCGTCGATTTTGATGGGTCGGATGATGCATTCTACCTTTTTCATCGTCCGTCGCCTCACAAGTGGTGGAGTACTGCGTCGGTCATCTCGATGGTACCCACTTTGCGACATCCTTCCTGCCAGATGTCGGGCGTGCGATAACCCTCGCGCAGGGCGGCGTCTACCGCTCTTTCGATGTCAGCTGCCGCTTCGGTCATACCGAAGCTGTATCTCAGCATCATCGCGGCAGAGAGGATGGTTGCCAGTGGGTTAGCAATGCCCTGTCCAGCGATGTCGGGGGCAGAACCGTGCACCGGTTCATAGAGCCCAAACGTTCCCTCTCCCAGACTGGCGGAAGGGAGCATTCCCAGACTGCCCGTGAGCATCGCCGCCTCGTCGCTGAGGATATCGCCGAACATGTTCTCCGTGAGTATCACGTCGAACTGCCGGGGGTTGCGAATCAGCTGCATGGCGGCGTTGTCCACCAACACATGTTGTAATTCTACCTCAGGATACTGTTCGGCAACGCGCGTGACCACTTCGCGCCACAGACGAGAGGTTTCCAGCACATTTGCCTTGTCCACCGATGCCACTTTTTGGCGTCGTACTCGCGCGGCGCGGAAGGCAACGTGTGCGATGCGCTCCACTTCTGCCTCGGTGTAGATGCAGGTGTCGACTGCGGTGCGCCCCTCATCACGTCGCTCCTTCGGTTGACCGAAGTAGATGCCGCCGGTGAGCTCACGCACCACCAGAATATCCAGTCCCTCACCCAGCACTTCCGGTTTGAGCGGGGACGCGCCGGCGAGCGCAGGGAAGAGCAAGGCAGGGCGCAGATTAGCATACAGCCCCAGCCCCTTGCGCAGGGGCAGCAGCGCACCCGCTTCCGGTCGCAGGGCAGGGGGCAGGTTATCCCACTTGGGACCTCCTACCGCACCGAACAGCACCGCATCGGACCGCCTGCAGGTGGCTAACGTTTCCGCAGGGAGCGGGTGTCCTGTGGCGTCGTATGCTGCGCCCCCAACAAGCGCTTCATTGTATTCAAACTGTATGTGGTAACGCTCGGCAACGCGGTCCAGCACACGTATCGCCTGTGAGACGATTTCGGGACCGATGCCGTCGCCGGGCAGGATGGCTATCTTCTTTCGCACTTCGGGAACCTCCTGATATCATTGCCTCGGGATGTTTTGGGATGGAGAGTGTGTGCTGTTGTCATTCTGAGCGAAGCGAAGAATCTTGTTTTGGCGAAGGAAAGAGGTACGTCGCTGTCGCTCCGTATAACAGAGGCGGAATCGGTACTCGCCGGCTTGAGCACGGTAGGAACGAAGCCTCTTGCTACAGACTTCAGCTGGCGCCAGAAAGTGTAGAGCCATTCGCGCCGACACCGCGAGGCGTCAAATATCCACCTCCGTATCGGCTTCCTCGGCGGAGAGCCAGTTGCAGGGTAGAAGGAGACGCGGTCGCGTGCGCGCTGTGGTGAACGGCACGAAACCGCGTCTCAAGAGACTGCGGGTACTTTTGCGAAGTGTATCTCCTGTACGAGAAAACACCATGGTTACGGAGCTTCCTCCGGCACGTATTCGCGCGTGACCGCGACCTCTTCGTATTCCGGCATCCTGTCTGTGCGTGCGATGTGCGGAGCCATCTCACGCAGGTCAAAATAGTTGCGCCCCACCACGTTGCGTAGTTCGCGCGCGGTCATGTCGGGATGGGCAACCACCGCCACACGCTTGCCTTTGCAACGCAGCAGCTCCAGCGCACGCTCGAAATCGCCATCTCCGCTCATGAGCACGCACATGTCAAACAGGTTGACGGTGTTGAACATGTCGATGACCAGTTCGACATCCAGATTAGCCTTCTCGACAATCTCCCCGGTAGCGTCATCGATCACCTGTTTAATGTTTTTAGTGCGCACGATATAACCGGAATACATCAAATACTCGTGAAACCGGATGTCTCGTGCCAGGGTCGCACTATCCGCGCCGGTATAATAGTACGCCTCGCTGATCACATTGTTCTGCGCCGGTCCGAAAAAGTGAAGCACTTTCCGAAAATCGATAAACCAACCCAATCGCTTCTGGGCGTAATACATATTCGCCCCATCCACAAAGATGCTCACGCGAAGGGGCGGCTGACGTACCAGAATACCCCTTTCGTACCTCCACGTATCGCGTGAGTACATAGCTCCTCCTTTCCAGGTGCGTCTTGTATTGCTTTTCCTTTATACATCGCCTCCCTGTGTTCCTGCACGAAAGGGCGAACGGTGGGGCAGGAAGTTCTTTTGGGGCGGTTGCTGCTGCTCCATGCTTTGCTGAATAGACCCCCGTGCGCGTTGAAGGCGCTCCTGAGTGCGCCTGCGTTGTTCCTCGCGCTCGGGAAAAGCCAGCCCTCTGGCTATTCCGAGCATCAAGGACAGCAGCGCGTAAACGAGCCAGAGATGTCTGTAGAACAGGGAACCCTCTACCCACAGGGGCAGGGGGATGAGCAGGCTGAAGAGATACAGCGTGGTCATCCAGCGGGTCCACTCCGCACGCAGAGAAAAGCCCACGCTGTTAGCGATGCCATGCCCCAAAACGCCGCCGATGAAGAACAACCCTATCGACGGCACGTACACCTGCATCATCCCCAGCGCCATCTGCCAGTAGTTCATCTGTTCTACACCCGCTCCAGCTCTTCAGCGATAGCCGTACGTCGCACGCCCGACCGTTTATCCAGCAGCTTGTTCAGCGCCTGCACGTATGCTTTTGCGCTGGCGACCACGATATCGGTGGCGGAGCCTCTGCCGGTAAATACGTCGCCTTCCTGTCCTCGCACGCGCACGGTCACCTCCGCCATCGCGTCGATGCCCTCCGTGACCGCCTGCATGGTAAACTCCAGCAACTCGTTCGGTGCCTGTACGATTTTGTTAATCGCGCTGTAAGCAGCATCTACAGGTCCTGTGCCGGTGGCGGTGGCAGTGCGCTCTTCGCCGTTGATGTGGCGCAGCTTGACCGTAGCGGTGGGCACGACTTTGTCACCCGCTAATGCCTGCACGTGCACCAGCTCGTAGGTTTGCACCACTGTCGAGGCAGCATCAGCCACAAGCAGCTCCAGGTCCTCGTCGTAAACCTGCTTTTTCTTGTCCGCCAGCTCGAGGAACTTCTCGTAGATGCGCTCGAACTGTTCGCCGTCGAGGTGGTAGCCCAGTTCCTCCAGTCGGTGACGCACGCCATGTCGTCCACTTCTGGCGGTGAGGATAATCTTGCTCTCGGTGATGCCCACGGAGCGCGGGTCGATAATCTCGTAGGTGGTGCGCTCCTTCAACACCCCATCCTGATGGATGCCTGAAGAGTGCGCGAAGGCGTTCGCGCCCACGATGGCTTTGTTGGGGGGCACCAGGATCCCCGTGAGCGTGCTCACCAGACGGCTGGTCTTGTAGATTTCGGTGGTGTTGATGCCTGTGTACATGTTCTGGAACACGTCCTGACGGGTGTGTATCGCCATCACCACCTCTTCCAGCGAGGTGTTGCCTGCACGTTCGCCGATGCCGTTGATGGTGACCTCCACTTGCCTGGCGCCGTGGAGCACGCCCGCCAGTGTGTTCGCGGTCGCCATGCCCAGGTCGTCATGGCAGTGCACCGACACGATAGCTTTGTCGATGTTGGGTACGTTGTTCATGATGCCCTGAATGAGCGCACCGAACTCTTCGGGCACGGTATAGCCGGTGGTATCGGGCACGTTGATGACGGTCGCTCCCGCGTCGATAACGGCTTCAATCACGCGGTAGATGTACTCGGGGTCAGCGCGTCCGGCGTCCTCCAGGAAGTACTCCACCTCGTCCACGAAGCGGCGTGCGAACTTGACGGCGTCCACACCACGCTCCAGAGCCTCTTCGCGTGACATGCGTAGTTTGTACTTCAGGTGGATGTCTGAGACCCCCAGACCGGTGTGAATGCGCGGGCGCTTGGCGGGCTTGAGCGCTTCCGCCGCCACCTCAATGTCTTTATGCACCGCGCGGGTGAGACCACATACCGCCGCGTTCTGCACGATTTTACTCACCTCGTTCACCGCGCGAAAGTCGCCCGGCGAGGAGATGGGGAACCCGGCTTCGATCACATCCACGCCAAGCCGTTCCAGTTGTCGGGCGATTTCGATTTTTTCCTCCACGTTCAGGGAGGCGCCCGGAGATTGCTCTCCATCGCGCAGGGTCGTGTCAAAGACGTAGATGCGTACCCCGTCGCTACTCATAGTCCATCACCTGTCCTTCACCGTCGTTACAGACGTGTTTACTTCTGCAAATCCTCTGGCTTCACCGCCGGTTTCTTGAGCCAGGGCATCATCGCACGCAGCTGGCGTCCCACCTGTTCGATGGGATGGTTCTCGTCAGCGGCAGCAAGTGCGCGAAACACCGGGCGGTTCGCACGGTTTTCCAAGATCCACTCCTTCGCGAATTGGCCGGTCTGAATCTCTTTCAGGATACGCTGCATCTCTGCTCGCACCTGTTCGTTCATGATGCGCGGACCGCGTGTCATATCGCCGTACTGCGCGGTGTCGGAGATGGAGTAGCGCATTCCCGTGATGCCGGATTCGTACATCAGGTCGACGATGAGCTTCAGCTCATGCAGGCATTCGAAGTATGCCACTTCCGGCTGGTAGCCCGCTGCCACGAGGGTTTCGAAAGCCGCTTTGACCAGCGCCGTGGTGCCGCCGCACAACACCACCTGCTCGCCGAACAGGTCAGTCTCGGTTTCTTCCTTGAAGGTGGTTTCAATGACGCCAGCGCGGGTGCCGCCCAGTGCTTTGGCATAAGCCAGAGCGAGGTCGCGTGCTTTGCCGGTGGCATCCTGATGCACCGCAATCAGGCAGGGCGTTCCGACGCCTTCGGTGTACATTCTGCGCACCAGGTGTCCCGGTCCCTTTGGGGCGACCATAAACACGTCCACCGTCTTCGGCGGGATAATCTGATGGAAATGGATGTTGAAGCCGTGTGCGAAAGCCAGCGCGCTTCCCTCTTTCAGGTGCGGAGCGATTTTGCTCTCGTACAGCGCGGACTGGAACTCATCGTTGACCAGGATCATGATGATGTCCGCGCGGCGGGTCGCTTCGTCTACTTCATACACCTCAAAGCCATCCTCTGTCGCACGGTTCCAGGACTTCCCCGGGCGCAGCCCCACAATCACCTTCACGCCACTATCGCGCAGATTTTGTGCGTGCGCATGTCCCTGACTTCCGTAACCCACCACAGCGATCGTTTTGTTCTGCAGCACGCTCAAGTCCGCATCTGCATCGTAATACACCCTTGCCATCTTACTCCTCCTCACAGGTCTCTTCGGGACTCTTTTCAGCCTGACGTGCAGAAGTCATCTGGTGCAGAGCCAGCAACGCCACTCCTGCACCTGCTGGTAGCCACCATCGGCGTCTGAACAGACGGAACAGCTTTGTTCCTATCCATATCACCGCCGCTCCTGCCAGCAGGCTACCGACGGGCGTTGTCTGTACGTTGATGTTCAGTTCCGAGCCGCCGTTAACGTTGCGGCGTTGGACCACCACCCGCACCAGCTCCATGCGATGCGCTCCTCCGTTTCATGCGAAGTGCACTCAGGTAACCTGCGACCGCGCCCAGCACCACAAACAGCGCCAGGTTGACCAGCAAGTTGCGTACCGTATCCAGCCCCAGCCGGTCGGTAATGGCGTTGTAGATGCGCCAGAGTATCCAGTTGGCGGTGAGGAGCAGTCCCCACAGCATGCCAGCGAGCGCACGCCGGCTCTTTGCCCATCCGATGCCTGCCCCCATCAGAGGACCAGCTATCGCCAGCGCAAGAAACAGCGTGTCCACTTGCTTCGCTGTGAGTATCTCCTGCACCGCCCTGACCCTCTCACGCTGTCTTGGTGCCTCGCGCCATCGCAATCACGCCGGTGCGAGCCATCTCCCGGATACCATAGGGCGCCATCAGCCGCGCGAAGGCATCGATTTTGTCCGGTCCGCCTGTCAGTTCGATGAGAAACGTCTTCTCGCCGACGTCGATGACGCGCCCCCGGAATACCTCCGCCAGCTGCAGTATCTCCGAGCGGTCTTTAGGTTCGGCGTTGACCTTGATGAGCGCGAGCTCGCGTTCCACCGCCGTGTGCTCTACGTAGTCTACCACACGGATCACCTCTATCAGCTTGTTGAGCTGCTTGGTAATCTGTTCGAGCACGCGGTCATCGCCTCGCGCCACGATGGTCATCCGTGAGATCTCCGGGTTCTCGGTGACCGATACTGCTAACGACTCGATATTGAACCCGCGTCTCGCAAACAGCCCTGCCACCCTTGCCAGCACACCCGGGTGGTTCTGCACCAGCGCGGTGATCGTATGCTGGTGTTCTCTACCGTTTTCCGTTATCCCTGCCATGCTGTTGCACCCCTCATTGTCTTGCAGGCTGTTCCACGAACTGTTTCAGAATCTCTTCCTGTTCAGCGAACGACCACTGTTCGCCGTCGGTGTCCACCGAAGCGCGCAGCTGTTCGAGGTCTTTGCGCAGCATCATCTGCTCGATGCTCTGCCCGGATGGGATCATTGGGTACACGTTTTCTTCGGTGGGCACCACGAAGTCAATAATCACAGGCTTCTTGCGCTGGCTCATCGCCTCACGCAGAGCGGGTTCCACGTCTTCCGCTCTGGTTACGCGCATGCCGATAGCGCCGTATGACTCTGCCAGCTTCACGAAGTCCGGCGAGGCTTGCAGGTCTACCTCGCTGTACCGCTCACTCCAGAACAGCTCCTGCCACTGGCGCACCATGCCCAGCGAGCGATTGTTGATAATCGCCACGATGATGGGCAGTTCGTATACCACAGCGGTCATCAGCTCCTGCACGGTCATCTGGAAGGAGCCGTCTCCGTCGATGCAAACGACCGTCTCGTTGGGGAAAGCGAGCTGCACTCCGATAGCCGCTGGCATTCCGAAGCCCATCGTGCCCAGTCCGCCTGAGGTAATGAACTGGCGCGGACGTTTGACTTTGTAATACTGCGCCGCCCACATCTGGTGCTGCCCCACGCCGGTGGTCACGATGGCATTGCCCTCGGTCACCCGCCAGATTTCGTCGATAACGTACTCCGCATGCATCTGGCCATCCTTGGGGTAGACCAGCGGGAACAGGCGCTTCCACTCCATAATCTGGCGGTTCCACTCGGTAGCAGGGCGTGGCTCCACGTATTTGAGCAGCTCCTGCAGAACCGTCTTCACATCCCCAACGATAGGAATGTCGCAGTGCACCACCTTGCCGATTTCCGCCGGGTCGATGTCGATGTGAATCACTTTGGCGTATTTGGCAAACTGGTCCAGTTTGCCGGTCACACGGTCGTCGAATCGTGCGCCCACCGCAATCAGCAGGTCGCAGTTGTGCACCGCGTGGTTCGCGTAGGCGGTTCCGTGCATCCCCAGCATCCCCAGGCTGTTGGGGTGGTTTTCATCGATGGCGCCTTTGCCCATCAGGGTTGTGGTGACCAGAATGTTGGTACGCTCAGAGAGCTCGGTCACCTCCGCTTGCGCTCCCGACTGCACCGCGCCACCGCCCACATACAGCACGGGACGTTTTGCCTCTTTAATCGCCTGGGCGGCTTTGCGAATCTGCATCTCGTGCCCTTTGTATGTCGGGCGATAGGAGGGGATATCCGGGTCTTTGGGATACTGGGAAGGGTCCCACTCTATCTTGCCAAGGCTGACGTCCAGAGGGATGTCTACCAGCACGGGACCGGGGCGCCCCGTTCGTGCGATATAAAAGGCTTCGGCAATGACGCGCGGAATGTCCTCCGTGCGCTTGAGCAGGTAGTTGTGTTTGGTGATAGGCATGGAGATGCCGATAGCGTCGGTCTCCTGGAAGGCGTCCTTGCCGATGTTCGTGGTGCGCACTTGTCCGGTTAACGTGACTATCGGGATGGAGTCCATCTGCGCGGTAGCAATGCCGGTAATCAGGTTAGTCGCGCCCGGACCGCTGGTGACCAGGCACACGCCTACTTTCCCGGTGGCACGGGCGTAACCGTCCGCCATATGTGCGGCTCCCTGTTCATGACGCACCAGGATGTGCTTGATGTCGCGATAGTCGTACAGCGCGTCATAGATAGGCAAGACGGCGCCTCCCGGATACCCGAAGATGAACTCCACGCCTTCCTGCCTCAGACATTCCAGCAGGATTTGTGCTCCAGACCATTTTGCCATTTGGTTTGACCTCCCTCTGTGTAGCCTGAATATCAAAAACGCCTCTCATCCCCGTCAAGGGACGAGAGGCGGCTTGTGGCCTCACGCGGTACCACCCTTGTTGCTCGCGCCGTCAGGCAGACGCAGTAAACCGTTTATCGGCTGCGCGAGCCACTCTGTGCGCGATATCGGGCGCACCCGGAGAGACCTACTCGCAGGCGTTCGCCTCTTTCAGCCCCTCTGCTCCGAGGCGAGTTTCGGCAGGGGCGTCTACTGCCTCGCACCAGCCGGCAGCTCTCTGTCAGTCCGCCGTCTGCCTACTACTCCTCTTCATCGCGTTCCCCGTATGAACTTTTGGGTAGGATTGCTCCTATTGGTGCGTAGTTTATACCATATCTCCTGTGGGTTTGTCAAGGCTTTCGGAGGCTGTAAGATGAAGAAAATGTGAAGAATCTTCTGGAACCACATCCAAATCACACACCAGCCCGTCAGACGACGGGCTGGTGGCGTAAATGGAGGCTTTGCGCTGGCGGGACTAGCCGGTGCGACGCCGCCGCACCGAGTAACCCAGAAGCCCGGCAACACCTGTACCGAGAGCCAGCAGTCCGCCCGGCTCGGGTACGGGCACCAGGCTGACCGTGAGCAGGTAGTTGATGGTCTGCGAATGTGTGCCGTTGAACGGAATGCCGTCGTCGCCGATAAACGTGGAACCGACATCGGGATACCCACTAACCGCCACTCGCCAGTTGCCATTGCTGTTCACTACACCCGTAAGCACGCTGGGGACGTACAGGTCGTACGTCGACAGGTTACCTGCAGGATCGAAAACACCCAGTGCACCAGCGTTGCTTGGCGAGCCGGGTAATGTCACCAGGTTCACAGCAACAAAATCCCCCGCCAGCAGGGGAAACTGGAAGTAGTCCACATCGCCCGGCGTAATCGTACCCAGAATACTCACGGAGCCAGTGGGGGTAAATAGCCCGCGGGCGATTAGCTGGGCGCTTGCAAAAGTGTTGTTGGGCTCGATCTCAGGAATCGGAGTGCCTGCGAGTACAGGTAGTGCCAGTACCACACCTACCGCAACCAGAACCGCTTTGATCTGACGCATATTCCATCCTCCTTTCTTATCATACCCCACTCTTACTATAATGCAAGATTCGTGCCAAAACAAGGGGTAAGCCCGCTTTTTTTTCGAAAAAGCCATGCATAATACCAGATTTGTAAGCAAGAATCAATCCCCGCCTGCTGGTTGCAAAACTTCATGCATGGGCTGGTAGCCTCGCTGCACGGAGAGCGCTTCTTTGACCAGCCACAGCGCCAGCAGCAGAATCCCCCCAGCGATTCCCAGAAGCAGCCAGTTGCCCTGATTCCAGAAGCTCCACATGCTCCAAGCCAGCGCACTGATCGTCACTATCAGCATAAACACCATCGGCACGGCGGTATACAGTGTGGCTCGCCCCTGCGCACGCAGATACAGTGACACGACCAGCAACGATAGCCCTGCCAGCAGCTGATTGGAGGTGCCAAACAGTTGCCACAGGATGGAGCCTAACGGCTTGAGTTGACCGGTCACCGGGTCCGGAGAGCGCATGAGCGCAAACCCGCCGATGAAGCCCACCGCCATGGCGGTGGCTACCAGGGGACGCTGCAGCAGGGGCAACCGCCATGCGCTGCCCAGCTCCTGCACATTATAGCGAATCAGGCGCGTGCCGCTATCCAGAGTGGTGAGCGCAAAACCTATCGCCACGGTGGCGACAAACACCTTTGCCAGTTCCACTGGTATTCCGCTGAAAGCAACGATGCTGCCTGTGCCGTGCACGAAGTTTGCCAGCGCATGAGTGCCAGCGGATTTCCAGTCGGCGTATCGGTTTGCCCACTCGCTGGCGCTACCCATCCCTGCTGCGACGCCCACCAGCGCGAGTGTTGCCAGCAAGCCCTCGGTCAGCATTCCACCGTATGCTACTGGCTGAACATGGCTCTCCCGAGCAATCTGTTTCGAGGTAGTGCCCGATGCAACCAGTGAGTGGAAGCCGGAGACCGCTCCACACGCTACCGTGATAAACAGCATCGGGAACAGCGGTGGCAATCCGCTGGCTGAAGTGTTTACCGCAGGTGCAACGATGCGCGGATTGCCCATGAGCGTCCCGATGAAAAGCAGTACTATTCCCAAATAGAGCTGGAACGAGTTCACATAGTCGCGCGGTTGTAACAGGAGCCACACAGGCAGTATAGAAGCCACGAACGCATAAACCATGAGGGCATACGTCCATCGCTCGGGGGTCAGGCTAACGCCTCCTATAGCGGTTAACGGCATCTTTACCCCCAGCCAGACGAAGAGCAGACTGGTTGCGACCGCAGCAGCTGTGAGTGAAGTCAATGGCAGACGCAGACGGTAGTGTAATACACCGACTGCCAAAGCAATCACGATGAGCATTACGCTCGGCAGCACCGCTTGCGGAACATGTCCACCCTCTGTGGCTCCTGCACCGGGGGCGAACAGCACAGAGATGTTGACCACAAACACCCCCATCGCCAGCGAAAGCGCGAAGATGGCGAACAGTAAGAACAGCGTGCGGGCGCGATGCCCCATCACATCGGCAGTGACATCGGCGATAGAGCGCGCACGGTTGCGCACCGAAGCGACCAGGCAACCTGTATCATGCACTGCGCCGATGAAGATGCTTCCCACCACAATCCAGATAAGCGCAGGAAGCCATCCCCACACCACAGCGATAGCCGGTCCCAGTAGGGGACCTAGGCCAGCTATGGAAGCGAAGTGGTGCCCAAACAGCACCGGCGCAGACGTAGGGATATAATCCACGTCGTCGCGCTGGGTGTGGGCAGGCGTGACACGGTTGTCATCTACCCGAAACACTTTTTTGACCAGAAACGTGCCGTACCAACGATAGGCAATCCACAGGATAAGCGTAACGGATAAGACAATCCAGACAGAAGCCAACAAGTCCCCTCCTCTCCATGTAGTGCTGTGGAAAAGAGTCTACCAGACAGCAGGAACTCTGTCAATCCATCTGAGTAAACGCGCCAGTAGAATCTCCTTCCTGTTACAGGTATTTCACAAAGCGGTTGTTCTCGTCCACCAGGATAATTCGCGGTGTTATCGGCTCATCCGTCAGCGCAAAGGCGGCGATAATCACCTTCTGTCCCACCGATACCTTCAACGCCGCCGCGCCGTTGATACAGATAACCCCGCTGCCCGGCTCCCCTGCGATGGCGTAGGTTTCGAACCGCTCGCCGTTGGTCAGGTTCCACACATGCACAAGCTCGCCGGGCAGCAGGTCTACTCGTTCCATCAGGTCGGCATCGATAGTGATACTGCCGATGTAGTCCACGTTCGCCTCGGTAATGGTCGCTCGATGGATCTTGCTTTTCAGCACCTGCCGAAGTACCATCCGCTAATGCCCTCCAGTCACTCCTGGAGCTGGTTTCGTACGGGCTTTCGGCTTTCTGCCTGTGGCTACCGGCTCTGCGACAGGCTCCTGCTGCTCCTGGAGTATCTCCGCAAACCGTCGGCGCATGGCTATCCCGCCGCCCAGCATCATCAGTATCGTGCCCAGCCAGACGAGGTTGATCAGCGGCTTCAGCTTGACCTCCACTGGCACGATGACATGGTCGGGCATGGTGGTCTGTCCGGGCATTCCGAAGAAGTGGAGAATCACCTGCCGTTCGTTCGCGTTGATTTCATCGGCGAAGATAGCTACCTCACCGCCGCCAGGTAGCTTGGCAGGCTTCCCGCCCCGACCGAACACCGCCACCGGTACCAGCTCTGTCTTCTTTCCCTTATATTCTACATCAAGCACCGCGCCGATGCTCATATCGTCACTGCCCATCGCACCCTGTATCTGGAAGTTTTTAAAGTGGATGGTGTATTCGCCCATTTTCTTGGTTTCGCCGCGGCGGATGGGCAGCGTCTTGCCCGGGTCCTGCAGTCGTTCGATAACGCCTCCGCCGTCGCTGCCGATGGCGATGTACATGTCGTACAGCGCATGTTTGTAGATATGGGGTTCGGCGACACGACGTGGCTGCATGGGATTGTGTGTGTCGAAATAGTAAACGGGGCGCGCCTCGAAGCTCTTGTCGCCCTTCAGGCTTTCGAACCTCAAGCGCACGGCGTTATCCTTGCCCATCTCCTCATCGGGGTGCGTCATGCCCGCGTAGCTGACCTTGAAGCCGAACATCTGCGCGGTCATGCCGTTGGTCAACACCGCTTCCGCCTTCTGCTCGTAAAACGCGCTGGCAGCCGCACCCAGCAACACCAGACCGACGCCCACATGCGTGAGGTAACCGCCCATGCTCATCGGGTTGCGTTTCGCCAGCCGCCATACCAGGATGGCGTTGGACAAGATGGTGAACGTCGCCAGGAGCATCAGGAAGAACACCCCCACGGCAACAGGCAGTCGCAGGAAATACGAGGCGAAAGCGACCACCAGCCCGATAAACAGGGTGGCATACCAGGGTGCGGAAATGCGCTGGATAAACACATCGGCGTTGTCCACCTTACGCCAGCTGAGGAAAGGAACCAGCCCCAGCAACAGCAACATCACGTAGGCGAAGGGAGCGTTGGCGATGTGGTAGTAGCTGATGTCCACTGCGCTGCTCTGCCTGGCTATCAGGTAGGAGATGATGGGCATGGAGGCTCCGATGAGCGTCAACCCGGCGATCACCACCAGCGCGATGATGCCCAGCGAGAACGCCAGGTCGCGCGATAGCACACCTTCGGCGGTCTGCTTTGCCGGGATACTGCGCAGGCGGAACAGCCATAGCCCCAATCCGCCGACAGTGTAGGTCAGTAACATGGCCACAACCAGCCCTAATGCGCCCTTCGCCAGCGCGTCGAAGGCATGTACCGAGGACTCGGCGAGCGCGCCGCTGCGCGTCATGTAGGTTCCGTAGAAGAACAGAGGCGCCCCCAGCAGCGCCAGAAGCAGGTTGGAGCGATGCAGCCCGCCACGATGGCGCTGGACGACCAGCCCGTGCATCAGCCCCGTGATGACCAGCCAGGGCACCAGCGAGGAGTTTTCTACCGGGTCCCAGCCCCAGAAGCCCCCCCAACCGAGCGTCACGTAAGCCCAGTAGCCGCCCAGTATCAGCCCTGCGCCCAGCGTCACCCAGCACAGGAGGACAAAGGGCATGGCAATTTGCGCCCAGCCATCCCAGTCCTTGCGCAACAACGCAGCGACGGCGATGGAGAAGGGGATTGCCAGCGAAGCGAAGCCGATGAAGATGGCGGGTGGGTGTATCGCCATCCAGTAGTTCTGCAAGAGCGGATTCAGCCCCATGCCTTCAGGGGGTACTTCGCTGGGAGGATACAGCAGGAACGGCGACTGCTTGGTGAGTATCGCCATCAGGAAAGCGAGGATGCTGCTGTACACCGCCATCGTCAGCGGCTCGTATCGTCTCAGGCGGCGGATGAGCAACAAGCCCAGCAACGCCGTCCAGAACGCCCACAACAGGAAACTGCCTTCCTGCCCTGCCCAAGCGGATGAGAGTTTATAGTACCACGGCAGGTCGCTGGAGCTAAAGTTGGCGACGTACACCACGCGAAAGTCGCTGCGCATGCACAGCGAGATAAGGATACCAAACGCCGCTACTGCGCTAAAGACTGCCAGCGCGTAAGCCCGTCTTGCCCACAGTAACCAGCGTTCCTGTTTGGCGGCGAGAGCGAACAGCACCGTTGCCGCGATCGCACCTGCTGCGCCCAGATAGATAATGAGACGCCCCCATTCTGCTGCGTTCATTGTGAACTCTCCTGATACTCCTGCATCTGCTTGCCCTGATATTTGGAGGGGCACTTGTACAGGATTTTTTCCGCCACGAAGACATTGCCTCGCATCTGCCCAATAGCCACAATCTCGGTGGCTTGCTCGACGTTACCCTGTGCCAGCTTGGGGTGCACAACAGGTAACCGGTCGCCTTGGGCATCCTCTATGATAAAACGGGTCTCCCTCTGGACAGGATCCATTTGCAGGGAGCCCTGCACCAGCTTGCCTTTCACCTGCACCTTGCGGGTGCTCTCTCGTGCTTCGGCTACCGAAACGTAGGGCACGATGGTTTGAATCATCGCGCGTCCCGCCATCAGTAGCCCGAGCACTATGAAACCGATAGCCACGAGATAAGCCTTGTTCACTCGCGTGCCTCCTCTTCCAGATGTTTTTCCAGCACTCGCAAGCGCATGTCCAGCCAGAACAGGTATCCGAAAATCCCTGCCCATATCAGCAGGGGGATCATCATATAGGTGAGCAATGGGTTCATCGTCCTTCTCCTGCCAGCATCGCTTCAGGTGCTGTGTCGTGGCGGTATCGCTGACGCAAGCGAGCCTCCGCCAGTTCCACCCTGAGCCTCAGGCGGAACATCCACACGAATACCGCCAGCAGCCCTGCGAAGAAACTCCACAGCGTTATCCGATAGCGTGGGTCCAGCCCCGAACGGGTGAACAACGTGTTCGTCGGGTGCAGCGACTCCACGATGCGAGGTAGTATCCAGATCAGGAAGACCATCGCGGGAAAAGCAAGCAAGGCGTATGCCGCCGACAGGCGCGCGCGTTTGCTCTTTTCCTCCACTGCACCGCGCAGGACGAAGTATGCCGCGTATACCAGCATGAGCATCACGATAGAGGTCTCGCGGGGGTCCCAGTTCCACGCGCTGCCCCACTGCTCCATCGCGAACAGCGAGCCAGTGACCGTTGCCAGCACCGCGAATAGCATTCCCAGCTCTGCTGCCGCGTTCGCCTTGGCATCGGTTAGCGGATGCCTCGTTCGCAGGTAGCTCCAGGAATACACGGCGTTGAGCAGAAATGCCACGAAGGTCAGAATGGCGCAGGGAACATGGAACACCACGATGCGTGCAGCTTCCGGGCTGCGGAAACCCTGAGCGGGCGGAAGCCAGAGGAAGGCGGCTACCGTCACTGCGGCAATCCAGATACCCGTGAGTATCTTGCCTGTTGTGTGCATGATCACTCGCTCCAGATATGTTCAAACACCAGCAAAGACGCTGGCACAATCACCAGTATAAACCCCATCAGCACCTGCAGGTCGCCCATCGCCACGCGCCAGGCGTTCTCGCTCAACCATGCCGCCTTAGTAGCGTGAATGGCTACCAGCAAGGGTGGCAGAGCCACCGGAAACGACAGCACCCCAAACAGCGCTCCGCGCATTGTGGCTTTCGCCACAATCGCACCAACCGCTGTGGTCGCGCACGCCAGCGCGCTACTGCCCAGCATCACTATCGTGAGGAGCAGGCTGGCGTTGCCCAGCGGTGCTTCCAGCAGCACCAGATAGAGCGGCACCGTAATCAGACACAGCGCCCACATTAGCACCACATTAAACGCCAGTTTGCCCATGAACACCCCCGCAGGCGATACCGCCAGTCGGAGAGCGTCCGCCGTGCGCGTTTCCTCTTCCACCACAAACGCACGCGACAGACCCGCCACCGCCGCGAAGAAGACAACCACCCACAGCAGTGCTGCCTTCACCTCAGCGGACACACCCGACGGCGGCGCGAGCGCAAAACCGGAAGCGACCACCGATGTCACCGCAAAGAGCACCACTGCCCCCAGTGCTACCCGCGTGCGCAGCTCCAGCAACCAGTCCTTCGCGAAGACGGCGACTGCCTCACGCGCCCAGCTGGAGGAGCGGTTCTCCGTAGCCCAGCTCTCGACTGTCGTTGGTGGCGATGAGAACGATGCCATGTTTTGCCTGTTCCTGTACCGTCTCGCGAATGAACTCCATCCCCGCCTGGTCCAGGTTACTGCCCGGCTCATCTAGCAACAACACAGGCGGGCGATGCACCAGCGCAGTCAGTACCTTCAGCCTTTGTGTCATGCCGGTGGAGAAGGTGGCTATCGGGTCGTGCGCACGCTGGCGGAGGCGCACCCGCTCCAGCCACTCCAGCAGGTCGCTATCCCGTACGCTCAGCCCGCGCGCCCTCGCATAGAACCGCAGGTTCTCCATTGCGGTCAACGGGCGATACAGGGCGATGTCGGGTGCGACCATACCCACCGCCTGCCTTCGCTGGTGTGCGCTTAAGCGTTCTCCATTGTAAAGGTACAACACCTCGCCCTCTGTGGGCGTCAGTAACCCTGCGATGATACGCAGCAGGGTGCTTTTGCCACTGCCGTTGGGTCCCAGTATCGTCCACGCCCCGGGGGCGGTCACCGTCGCCGATATATTGCGTAGCACGCTACGCTCATCAAAAACTTTGCTCACCCGCCGGAGCTCGATTTGCCATCCCATCGCTTCTCCAAGCAAAGTATACCCGATTGCGGTGAGAGAAACAAAGTAGATGCCCTAAAGAGCAATTTCTACTTTCGCAGGCGTAGCGAACGCCTCGTACAGTGCATTCAGCCTCTCCGCAGGTATCGCCCCCTTCGCAAAGATGGTGCGGTAGCGGAACGTTATCTGACCACCGGCGGGAACGGTGATGCTGCCGTCCACGTTCGGGTTGTTCTGGAAGTCGTGCCAGCCGAACGGGTTGGCGGCAAACAGCCCATAGTCGCGCACGTGCCAGTAGGTGGGGTGGTGCGGATTGTGGGGATGGTCGAACACGGAGATACTGTAGACCTCGCCCCCTATATCCCCGCTGTAGGTGCACCAGACGGCGCGTGTGCCCCATGCTTCCCTGTCTCGCTTGCCCTCCGCGGTCAGTATGGCGCCTTTCCCGTGACGCTGCTCCATGCTGGTGGGGATACGGATGCCGAAGGTGCCCTCTTTCGTATCGCCAAAGCGTAACGGCTGGTCGCCGGCGCGGATGGTCACGGTGAAGTCGATAATGCGCAGGTCGTCCATGTCATACACACATACTTCGCGAGTGTCGGTGCACAGTGCCTGCCCCTGCGGGGTGCGCCACTCGTTGCGTGTGATAATGAACGTGCCCACACGCCCGCCAGAGATGTCCGAAAACTCACGGTGTACGATACGTCCCTTTGCTCCGATTTCACCCCAGAAATCAACGCCGTTCACATCACCGTGTGTGAACCAGAAAGAACGTTGATGAGGGTGGTCGGTGGACTCGCCTTCGCGCTGCTCCATCGGGTAGGCGCGAGTCATGGGCACTCCGGTTTGGGCGTGAATGGGGTAAAGGTAGGGTTTAGTAGCACCGGAGAAGACGTAGCCGGCTACCAGTTTCCCACTGCGAGTGATTTCGAGAGCGTTCTCCTTCAGCCGCGTTTCCCAGAGCAGGGGACAGGAAGGAGCTTTTGTCTCTACCACGTACTCCCGTTTACCTCCCGGATGTATCCACACCAGCTGACGGACGCCTTTATCTGCTAACCGAACATCACAGGGCACCTCCACGCGCCGGGGCAGCAGGAGCAAACGCACCTCGTTCGTTTTCACTGCGGGCGGCAGGTTCGCAATGACAAGAGTGGGGGCATCTCCCTGGGTACGCACGTTCAGCCGAATTTCGGATCCCGCCCCCAGAGCAGCGACACAGGCGATGCACAGCACCAGGCAGCCAGCGAGCGCAAAGAACTTCATGATGTCACCTCCTTTTCCTTTGCCATATGGAACGTTAGCGAAACATCCCCTGGTAGCGCGAGCTGAGACTCTTCGCTGCGCTCAGATTGACACGGTTGGTATGTTTTCCTGTCATGCTGAGCGCCAGCGAAGCACCCCAGCCCATCGCGACGGCGAGATTCTTCGCCTCGTTCAGAATGGCACAAGGACCAATCGGAACGTCAACGTCGCAATGGTCGGTGCTGACCAACTGCTAGAACTCCAGCGTATACCCCGCACTAAAGAACAGCTGATTGCGCAGGATGCCTGCTTGCAAGCGCAGATACTCATCATGGCTGTAGCGCAAGCCGCCGTTGACGTTATCTCCGTCGTACTCCAGAATCACTCGCCACTTTCCGTCGATCACACCCTCTGCACCACCGATAATCTTTTCGCGGAACAACCCCGTGCCGTAGCCTGCGTGCAGGATAATCTGTGATACGGTGTCTTCCACCTCCACCGGAACCTTCGCGCGGGTGGTGACCATGATATAGCCGGTTCGCTCCACTGCCTTCGCGATATCGATCACCCCGACGCCGATTTTCAGATTCTCAAAGCCGGTGGGGATGAACTGCACCTTGCCGCTGGCAATGGTACGGTTGTCGGCGTCGTCACGGTCCAGGTAGGCGACGCCCACCTCGACGAAGTTCGCAATGCCCATGTTGACCGCTACGGTGCTCAGATCGCGCCCGAAGTGTGTACCTATTTGAAACTTTCGTGCGGTCAGCACGTCGGCGGTGGGCACGCTGAACAAGCCGGTCGGACCAAAAATGGTGCCGCTGCGTGAGGGCAAGATGGTGCTTTGCGCCAGAACGGGTAAAGCGCACGCAGCGCCAATGGCGATGGCAAACAGCTTTTTCATTTTGTGTACTCCTCCTTCGCACCAGGATTAAGGTTCTACTATCTTCGTCGCAGGTACTTTCAACTCCTCTGCCCTTGCCGTTTCGCCTCGGCGGGGGTATTATAATACCCAGAATGAACGGAGGAAACGGACGACACGCAAAATCTGAAAAGAGTGTGCCACCGCCTCAGAAGCGAATAGGTGTGCTCAAGCGCGTCAGTGGCTTTGCCGGACGCATCGCGCTGCTGGCACTACACTCTCTGGCAAAGCGCACGCCGCTACCTGTGCTGTACAGGATAGGTGAGCGATTAGGGCGGCTGGCTTATCGGCTGTCGCGCCGGTACCGCACTGTCGCCGAGCGGAACCTGCAGATGGCATACGGAGAGTCCTTGTCTGAAGAGGAATGCCGTCGGTTAGCCGAACAGGTATTTATCCATTTTGCCAAATCCTTGATGGAGTTTCTGGTGGGGGATGGTTTGTCACCGGACGATCTGCGTCGGATGGTGACCCTGGTAGGCGAGGAACACCTGCACTGGTGCGTTCAGCAGGGCAAAGGTACGCTCATCATCACTGCGCATTACGGCAACTGGGAAATCGCCGCGCGATACCTCGCACAATGCAAGGGATATATCTTGAACGTGGTAGCACGCGACGCCGACGATTCGGTGACTACAGTGCTGGTCAACCAGCTTCGCGAGCGCGGGGGCTATCGGGTCATACCGAGAGGGCAGGCGGCTCGCCCGGTACTGCAGGCATTGAAGCGCAACGAGCTGGTGGCGTTGCTTCCTGACCAAAACGCCGGCGATGTGTTCGTGCACTTTTTCGGCAGATTAGCGGGAACAGTAGCGGGTCCTGCTCTGCTCGCTTTGCGCAGCGGTGCTCCTCTGTTGCCGGTGTTCTGTACGCGCCAGCCGGATAATACCTATCTGTTCGAGATGTTGCCCCCGCTCGTGGTGCAGCCCTCGGAGGACAAGGAGCGCGACGTGACCGAGACGATGGCGCGTATTACCGCACTCATCGAGCAACAGGTGCGCAAACACCCCTCGCAATGGCTGTGGTTGCACAATCGCTGGAAAACGCGCCCGCCGGAGGAGGTCTATGCGACAAGCGCCGCGCGTTGATATGCAGCGTATCCAGCGGGTCGCTATTGTGAAGCTCAGCTCCATCGGCGATGTGGTGCACGCTTTGCCCGTCTCCGCTGCCCTCAAGCGCAGTTTTCCCCACCTGCAAATCACCTGGATTACCGAAGAGCGTTGTGCGGAGATGGTCACCGGCAACCCCTACCTGCACGAGGTGATCACCATACCCGGCAAAGCGTGGCGCCATGGCGCCTGGCACCCGCGCACGTGGCAGGAAGTGCGCCGTTTAGTCGGTACCCTGCGCTCTCGCCGCTTCCAGCTGACAATAGACCTGCAGGGGTTGCTCAAAAGCGCGGTGGTCGCGTGGTTGACCGGTGCGCCTGTCCGCATCGGTTACCACTGGCAGCGCGAGGGGGCGTGGCTGTTCAACCGGGTGGTGCCCAAGCAACCGACCAGCGTACACGTGGTTCAGGAATATCTGGATGTAGCACGCTATTTAGGCGCGCAGACGGAGCCGGTGGAGTTTCCGCTGTTCATCCCACCGGAGACGGACGAGAAGGTTTGTCACCTGCTGGAAGAGGAAGGCATTTCCCCACCAGAAGGCTTCGTTTCCATCAACCCGTCCGCTGGCCAGCCGTTCAAACGCTGGCGCACCGAGCGGTGGGCGGAAGTCATCACACGAATTGACCGCCAATATCAGATTCCGGTGGTGCTGGTAGGGGGTTCAGCGGACCGCCCGCTGGCAGACGACATCCGCTCCCGAACGTCGGTGCCCTTCGCGGACATGGTGGGCAGGACCAATCTGAAGGAGCTCGCCGCCATCCTGCGCAGAAGCCTCGTGCACCTCTGCGGGGATACCGGCTCCGCCCATATCTCTGTCGCGCAGGGCAAACCGGTCATCGGACTGTACGGTCCCACCAACCATCTGCGTACCTCGCCCTACGGGCAGGAGCACCGACTGATTACGCATCAGCACGAGTGTCCAATATGCCAGAGCCACCCGCGTCGTAAGCACTCTGACTGTATGGACAGGATTACCGTTTCGGAAGTGATGCACATGCTGGAACGCACTCTGCTGGAGGTAACGACCCATGCCTGATCCCAACCGTATCTTGATAGTCACCAAGTCCCGCTATCTGGGGGATACCATTGTGGCGGTTCCTGCGATGCGTGCGCTGGCGACACGCTATCCGCAAGCACGCGTGACGTTGCTCTCGAACCCCGCGGCTGAAGAGCTGCTGCGCGGTTGTCCGTATGTGCACGAATATCTGGCACGCCCGGTTGCAGCCCGTCGCAGGGTGGACCTGGAGATGTGGCGTGTGCTGCGTCGGAAGAATTACGACCTGGCGGTGCTGTTCAACCGTTCGCTCAGCAGCGCGGTGCTGGCGTTTATGGCACGGATACCGCAGCGCGTGGGCTTTGACACCGAAGGCAGAGGCTTTCTGCTCACCAGGAGAGTGCCGTACGAACCACCCAAGCACGAGATTCTGCACCTGCTGGACGTGGCGGAGGCATGCGACGCGCCGGCACAGGGCACGCACATGGAACTGTGGGTGACCCCTGAGGAGCGTGAGGCGATTCGCGACCGCCTGACGAAGGAAGGAATAGACCTCGGCGTGCCGATACTGTTAGTACAGCCCGGATCGAACGATGCATACGTCAAACGCTGGCGCACGGAAGGGTTTATCTGGGTGGCACAACAGCTGCAGAAAGAGTGCGGTTTTCAGGTCATCCTGCTGGGGGCGAATAACGAGCAGGATGTGGCGGAACAGGTGGCGGCATCATTCAAAGACGGCGCGCTGAACATGGTGGGGCGTACCAGCTTGCGCGAGGCGCTGGCATTGCTGGCGGAGGTGGACCTGCTTATCGGCAATGACACGGGTATGATGCACGCGGCGGTGGCTTTCGGCACGCCTACGGTGGCGATATTCGCCCCGCACAAGTTCCAGCGCTGGGCACACGACCACGGCTGCCACCGCGCACTGACCGTACCGTTGCCGGAGGGGGTACGCCCCACGCAGGAACTCATACACCAGCACCTGTATGCGGTGAAAGAAGAGGATGTGCTGCAAGCGGCGCACGAGGTGCTGCAGGTGAAACCACCGCGTTCCGGGCGTGGGGTATCGGAAGGGTACACTCCGTCGTGACCAAACTCGAGAGGCTGCAGAAACTGATGTTGCGGTCGCATCTTGCCTGCCTTTGTGCTATAATAGCGAAGAGTGTGGCGATAGTCAGGCGGCTCGCCTGCAGGGGGAATCGTTGTGCGAAGGTGACGAGACGTGCAGGGTTGAGATGGTGCGTCTGACACCGTGCGCAGCGGACAGCGACTCCGTCGCTGAAGGGAGGGATGGAGATATGGCTCTTCGGCAAATTGCGATTGAGATACCAGACAAGGTTCTTCTTGCAGAAAAGACGGACGCCGAGACTTTCGGGCGCGAAATTCGTATCTTAGCGGCTGTCAAGCTGTACGAGATGGACAGACTTTCCTCTGGAAGGGCTGCTGAGCTTGCGGGAATGTCCAGAGTTGAGTTTTTACTCAGTTTGAATCGCTATAAGGTTTTCCCCCTTCCGGCGGAACTTGACGATTGAGAAAACGCCCATGCTTAACGCTGTCAGCAATACCTCGCCACTGCTTTATCTTTACCGTATCGGCGGTATAGAGTGGCTCACGCAATTATTCGATGAGATTTGGATTCCAGAAGCCGTCAAAAATGAATTGCAAACAGGCAGAAGTAAAGGTTACGATGTCCCCAATCCCGACGATTGCCCATGGCTGAAAGTCGTCAATCCAAAATCCGCTCCGTCCGAATGGCTTGCTTTAGATTTGGGTGCTGGCGAAATCGCAGCGATAGCTTTGGCTTTAGAAAATCCAGACAAGGTTGTTTTACTTGATGACATGCTTGCCCGCCGGACCGCACAAGCGGCAGGTCTGCAGGTTTGGGGAACTTTGAAGGTCTTACTGGAAGCAAAATCTCGTGGTGTCATCGAGAAAGTTGAGCTGCATGTGTCGAAATTGGGCGATTCGGTTATGTGGGTTTCCGCTAAAATCAGGGAGCGTATTCTCAAATTTAGCCGTGAATGCCAACAACAACGGCTCGGCAGGAGCCTGCCCTCCAGAAAACTGAGCCTTGACAGAGTACTATTTTGTTCGGAACATGACACAGGAGGTAAGGTAAGCCGTGAGCGTTCTTATCAAATTCGGCACCGATGGCTGGCGCGCTGTGATGGCGCGCGAGTTCACCTTTGACAATGTGGCTATCGTGGCGCAAGCAATCGCCAACTACGTGAAAGCGCGCAACGGTTGGGAGCGTGGAGTGGTTATCGGCTATGATGCGCGCCTGCTCTCTGACCTCTTCGCCGACCTGATTGCCGATGTGCTGACCGCCAACGGCATCCCCGCGCTGGTCACCGACCGCGATACTCCCACGCCCGTCACCGTGTACACCATCCGGGCAAGAGGGCTTGCCGGTGCGGTCATGCTGACCGCCTCGCACAACCCACCCCAGTATAACGGCATCAAGTTCATCCCCGAAACCTGCCATCCCGCCTTGCCGGAAACAACCGATGCCATCGAGGAGCAAATCGCCTACTGCCTGCAGCATCCTGAGTCGGTGAAACGCAACGGGGACCCCGCCTTGAAAGGGAAGATAGACCCTCGTCCCGACTACTTTGCCCATCTGCATCAACTGCTGGACACCCGCGCGCTGGCGGGATTGAAGGTGGTGTTTGACCCACTCTACGCGACAGGGCGAGGCTATGTGGACGATTTCCTGCGCGAAATAGGTGCGCAGGTGGAAACGATTAAAGGCGAGCGCAATCCTGCTTTCGGTGGCTCGCTGCCCGACCCGAACCCGCAGAACCTGCAGCTGCTTGGTGAACGGGTACGGGCGACCGGGGCGCACCTCGGTCTGGCTACCGATGGCGACGCTGATCGCTTCGGCGTGGTGGACTCGGACGGCGAGATGATGACCGCCAATCAGGTGATTGTGCTCACGCTGTGGTACTTGTTGCGCAAGATGCAGCCTGAACGCGGGCACGCGGTACGCACGGTGGCGACCACTCACCAGATAGACGCCCTCGCTCGCAGTTACGGCAACATCACGGTGCACGAAACACCTGTCGGTTTCAAATGGGTGGGCAGTACCATGGCGCGAACAGGCGCGCTGGTCGGCGGTGAGGAGAGCGGTGGACTAAGCATCATCGGGCATATCCCTGAAAAGGACGGCATCCTCGCCGACCTGCTGATGGCGGAGATGGTAGCAAGGGAGGGGTTGACCCTGAAGCAGGCGCTGGCACAGGTGGCGCAGCAGACGGGAGAGTACCACACACAACGCATCGACCTGCATGTGGACGAATCGGTAAAAAGCGAACTGATGCGCCGCTTCCGTGAGCAGCCTCCTGCCAGCTTGAACGGACTGCGCGTGGTGGGCACGAACCCCATGGACGGCGTGAAACTGCTGCTGGAGGAAGAGGCGTGGGTGCTGGTACGTCCGTCAGGTACAGAGCCGTTGATACGGTGCTACATCGAGGCGCACGATGGGCAGACGCTGGAGGGGCTGAAAGAGGCGATGCAGAAGCTGGTGGGAGCGGGGTAGTTTCCCTCGCGTCTTCAGGTACAACTCGGAGGGCGAGGCTCCTGCCGAACGGTTCGTCAGGACGAGCCACGCGCATCGTTACAGCACCCCGAAGTAGCCCTCCACACGCCACATCGATCCATCGGGCGTTTGCAGAGAAATCGGCTTGCCCTGCGGATTCAGCGCGAGCAGGCGTTTCCGTCCATCCGGCAGGGTCATCTGCACCGCAAAGGCTCCATCGCCGCCTGAAGGGGGAGAAAACACTCGCGCCTGCATGTGTTTGCCCTTCAGGTGCAGTGCCCATACCGCCCGTAGGGTGTTACTTCTTCTGCGCCAGAGAATCATCGGCACGCGGTCTTCCGAGTGCTTGCCCACGCCCAGCGCGGTAATCAGTTCGAAGGGGGCGTCGCCGGCTAACGTTGCGGTGAGTATATTGTTCTGACTCCGGCGAACCTGCAAAGCGATGGTCTCCCGAACCGGGCGGATGGTCGCCTCGTTCAGGTAGCTGTAACCGCGGGTGGAAGGGGGTTGCCATGTTGCCCCGGCGGGCAGGTCTTGCCAGGAACCCTGCAGATGAAGAGCGATATCTAAGAGACGCTCCCCTTCGCATTGCACCGAATCCAGCACAACCACTACCTCCTCGCTCAGCAGGGCAACCGCGCGGATGAACCGCACGCCGGGGTAGATAGCTCCGGCATCCGCCACCACAAACTCCGCGCCTTTCGCACTGCCGAACTGCAGGCACTTGCCCTCGGTGGGCTGCTGGTCGTTTTCGTCCACCACCAGCGTGTTATGAGCGAGTGTGGTGCGGGTACCAGTTGGCATGGATGGGAACCCCATAGCGTGCCATACCCGGGTCGGCGGCGACGGGCGAGCCTCCGGCGTGTATTTCCAGATGCAGCTTATCGGGGTGCCCATGTCCGCCGCCGTGCGGACCGTACTTCAGGCAGAGCCAGGTCGCCTTCTCCCCACGCCCTCTTGCCAGAATCGCGTACCCGGAGGTGGGGTAGTTTGCGCTGCTCCAGCGCATCGCGCCCGGTTTCGGGAGGGATTCCACCCCGAACCAGAGTGCGTAGTCGTTCTCACGGTTGCTGGCGGCAAGCAACTGCACATAGAGGGGGTTCTTGTAGCGGGCATAGGCGAGCTCGTAAGCAGGAGCTTGTGAGCGCAGGTTCACCTCCGTGCTATCGTTGAAGGCGGGCAGCAGCAGGCTAGGCGTGGCGAAGCGGAAGGGAGCATCGTACATGCGCCTCAGCTCCTCACCGTAGAGGTCTATACCGCAGTGGCGCGCCGCTTCGGTCAGATGCCAGAGGGAGGAGAGCGTGTAAAAGTGGTAACCCCACGCGCCTTCCCACCACACGCCATCGGCGGTGACGCCTTTGCGCATCTGGGTCCAGTAACCTCGCTCTGGGTGGTGGATAGCCTGTTGGATCAGCTCTTCCTCTGCCAGCAACAGCCCAGCCAACCCCACCGCGCTGTTTTTCCAGCACTGGATGTTATGCACGCCCAGCTGGTGGGGCAGGATGACCTCGCGGGCAGCGGGCAGAAAGAGTTTTTGTGCCAGCAGGTCCTGCTCGGTGGGGGAAAGGGTGTCCCAAATCAGGTCTGTTCCCTGCGCCATCGGGATCAGCCACACCGCCTCGTCCAGCGTTTGCGGACCCACTTTGCCGCCGCCGATGCGCGCCTCACCGCGAATGGTGTGCAGGGGATAGGAGGCGTAGCGCTCGGCATACTGCAGGGCAATCTCCGCCGCCTTGCGGGCGTATCGCCGATCGCCGGTCACCTGATAAAGGATGCCCAGGTCGCGCACGCGGTTTGCCAGCTGTCCATGCACGTTCATGATGACGCAGCCGTCGTAATCCTGTTCTGGGCGGCTGGGGTCGCTGCGGAAGCGCTCATTGTCTATCGGGCAGATGTGCTCCCACTGCCATTCGCCGATGCGCTCACCCGTGCGCAGAGCCGCGCCGTGCTCTGGACAGGCGTAATAGTGGTACCAGTTCCCGCCTCGCGGGGGCAAGGTAGTGGTTTCTTTCAGCCACCCCTCGCCGTTTTGCAGTAAAACGCGCCACCGCTTCTGCGCCCATTCACAGCGTTCTATCCTCGCTTTCAGTGCCTCAATGCCCTGCCGATTGAAAAGCAGCCGAGGATGCTCCGGCAACGACTGCCTGCCCATCTGTGCCTCCTGCCATACCGTCGTATGGTTTCTCTGGTAGAAGGCTTCGTCGTGAGCGGAAAGTTTCCTGTCTTACGACCTGTCCATCTGAGGTTTCAGCGCGGATTCGGCTTTTCGCTGACGCAACAGGCGAGCCGCATCGCGGAACCCCACCAGATGCTTGCGCTCCTCGTCGTAAAGGTGCAGGTCAGCGAAGGCAATCAGAATGGCGTCCTTCAGGCTGAGGGTGGGCGCCATCTGCAGGGCAGGGATCTCGCGGTAAGCCTTTTCCAGCAGGTAGTTCGGGATGCGTGGTGCAAGGTGATGGATATGGTGAAAACCGATGTTGCCCGTCAGCCACTGTAGCACGCGCGGAAGGCGCAGGTAGGAGGCACCCTCTAGCCCCGCCCGCAGGAACTCCCAGCGCGGGTCACGCTCCCAGTAGGTATCCTCAAACTGGTGCTGCACGTAGAAGAGGAATAGCCCCACTGCACTTGCTACATACTGGATGGGCAGATATACCTGCCACAGGGCTTTCCATCCGAACAGCCAGACGATGGCGGTGAGATACAGCGCGATGCCCAGGTTCGTGTACATCACGCTACGGAACAGCGCGGGCTTTCGTCGAGAGATGCCCATCGGTATCCGATAGCCCAGCATGAACACCACGAAGGGTCCTATCAGATACAGCACCAGCGGGTTGCGGAAGATGCGGTAGCGCAACCTTTGCCAGCGGGTTGCCTGCAGGTACTCTTGCAGGGTCATGGTATAGACGTCGCCCACGCCGCGCTTATCTAAATTGCTGCTGGTAGAGTGGTGAATGGCGTGCGTATATTGCCATGCGGCATAGGGCACCATCGTCAGGATACTGCAGACGAAGCCCAGGGCGGTGTTGGCGGCGCGTTTGGGGAAGAAAGAGCCGTGTCCGGCGTCATGCTGCAAGATGAAGATGCGCACCAGAAACAGTCCCGCCAGAATGTTGAGTGGAATGCTCCACGCCCAGTGGTGTTCTGCAACGCGATACGAAAGGTAGAACAGTAAGAAGAAGGGGAAAAAGGTGTTGAATACCTGCAGGATACTGCGCCACACAATCGGTCGGGTATAGGGTTTTAACTGCATCCCCAGCTGCTTGAGGTGGTTCGGACTCGTTTGCATACTCTCCGCCTGATAGGTTGTCTGCCCGAAGGCTATTTATTATGACATATTGCGTTGGCGAGATGCAAGTGGAAGGTGATAAAGTGTACCCTCTATCGCGCAACCCCGTACAAATGTGGTATCCTTATCTACACCAACTACCAGAACCGAGAGGTGAAGCGATGCGCAGTGACATGATCAAAAAAGGCTTCGAGCGTGCGCCTCATCGCTCATTGTTGAAGGCGACGGGCGTGCGGGACGAGGATATGGACAAGCCCTTTATCGCCGTATGTAACTCCTTCGTGGAGATTGTTCCCGGACATGTGCACCTGAATAAGGTAGGCGAAATCGTCAAGCAGGCAGTCCGCGAGGCAGGAGGTGTGCCCTTCGAGTTCAACACCATCGGTGTGGACGACGGAATCGCGATGGGACATACGGGCATGAAGTACTCTCTGCCCAGCCGCGAGCTGATTGCCGACTCGGTGGAGACGATGGTACGGGCACACTGCTTTGACGGCATGATTTGTATTCCCAACTGCGACAAGATTGTGCCCGGCATGTTGATGGCGGCGATGCGCCTGAATATCCCCACCGTATTCGTCTCCGGCGGGCCGATGGCGGCGGGCAAGACGCCTGACGGCAGGGTGGTAGACCTCATCTCCGTTTTCGAGGGCGTCGGGGCATATAAGGCGGGAAAGATCGACGACCGCCAGCTGAAGGTGCTGGAGGATTTCGGGTGTCCGACCTGCGGTTCGTGCTCAGGCATGTTCACCGCCAACTCGATGAACTGCCTGTGCGAGGCGCTGGGCATGGCGTTGCCCGGCAACGGAACCATTCTGGCGGGCACAAAGGACAACCTCAACCCTGCGCGGGTGGAACTGTTCCGTCGGGCGGCGTTCGCGCTGATGGAACTGGTCCGGCGCGACATCAAACCGCGCGACATCGTGACGCGCGAGAGCATCGACAACGCCTTCGTGCTGGACATGGCGATGGGTGGTTCCACCAACACGCTGCTGCACACGCTGGCTATCGCGCACGAGGCTGGCGTCGATTACGACCTGAACCGCATCAACGAGATTTCGAAACGCACGCCCAATATTTGCAAGGTCGCGCCCAGCAGCCACTACCACATCGAAGACGTGGACAGGGCAGGGGGCATTAGCGCGATCCTGAAGGAGCTGACGCGCGTGGAAGGGCTACTGCATCTGGATTGCCTGACGGTGACGGGTAAGACGCTGGGTGAGAACATCGCCGACGCGCGTATTCTGGACCCTGAGTGCATCCGCCCCATTGAGAAGGCGTATTCGCAGAGCGGTGGGCTGACGGTACTGTTCGGCAACCTCGCCCCCGAAGGAGCGGTGGTGAAGACCGCCGGTGTAGACCCGAAGATGCTGGTGTTCGAGGGACCTGCCGTCATCTTTGAAAGCCAGGAGGAGGCGTGCGAGGGCATTCTGAACGGCAAGGTGAAGCCCGGCGACGTGGTGGTGATTCGTTACGAGGGTCCCAAAGGCGGACCCGGCATGCAGGAGATGCTTGCGCCCACCAGTTACATCATGGGGCAGGGCTTAGGCGACAAGGTGGCGTTGATTACCGACGGGCGTTTCTCCGGCGGCACGCGGGGGGCATGTATCGGGCACGTCTCGCCGGAGGCAGCGGAAGGCGGTCCCATCGGCTTACTGCAGCCGGGTGACATCATCTCCATCCACATTCCCGAGGGGCGTCTGGAGGTGAAACTGAGCGAGGAGGAGCTCAACCGTCGCCGACAGGCATGGAAGCCATTGAAACGCGAGATTCCCGAAGGCTGGCTGCGTCGCTACGCTGCGATGGCGACCAGTGCCAGCACGGGTGCGGTGTTGAGGATGCCCTGACCTGTTGCAGGTCATTGCAGGGCGGGGGCAGACCACAGGTCTGCCCCCGCTGGTGATTTATTTCACTGCCTGCGTTGCCAGCATCTGTGCCTGGCGGGCGTAGTCTACTGCCTCGTTGAGCTCCTTCATCACCTCTTCGGGATTGTGGAAGCCCATGCTGTTTTCGGAGACCACCAGATTCTCCCAGCGCACATGCGCCTGCTGGTGTAGCAGCACCGCCTTTTTGAGCACTTCTTCGTCCACGCTTTTACCGCCTGCTTTCGCCTGTTTTGCGGCGGCGATGGCGTCGATGCTGTCGCTCAGTGCTTGTTGCACGCGCTTCTGCGCCTCGTTCACATGGCGCTGCACGCGCAACACCTGTTCCCGCAGGTTTTGAGGAGAAACAGTGTGGCAGGCTCCACAGGGATAAGCGCCCAGCTTTTCGCCCTTCACGTATTTATCGATGTAACGCAGAGGCGATACCAGCCAGTGTGAGGTGAGCCATCGTCCGTTCACGTTCACCTTCGGCATGTGGCAGGTGACGCACGATGCGCCTGCCCGCTCATACTTGCTCTCCCAGAAAGTTTCGGTCTCGGGGTGCTGGCTCTTGATGAGCGGTTCCCCAATGATTTCGTGCACCCAGTCCTGCTGGTATTTGTGGCGCTGCATGTAGTAGTCGTGCAGGTCTCGCGCCTTGCGCCAGCTGAACTCGAAGCGTACCTTCTTGTCCGCGCCGGGTCCGCACACGTACTCTACGTGACACTGGGCGCACACCAGGATCTCCTTTTGCTGCTTGTCCGCCCTGGCGAAGCTATTGACGTTGCGCTCTTTCCAGTAGGGGTTCACGCCGCGTCGTTCAATGGCGTTGAGGAGAGCCTTATTGATGATTTGCAGCTGTGCCGTGTGCGGATTATGGCAGTGCGCGCAGGAGGTGCCGTAGTCCTGCATCTCCTTGGGGATACGCTGGATGGCTTCCTGCCACTTGGCGACCACGTCGCCGTCTGTGGTGAGCTCTAGCCCTTTCCACTCCTTGCCCCAGTAGTAGGCGACCTGCGTGGACTTGCAGTTCAGGCAGGCAAGGTTCTTACCACGCTGGATGTCGATGTGGTCACGCAGGATGTAGCGATGCGACCGGTCTTCGTTGTACTCTTTGGTGAAGCCGTGTCCTGCGACGATCTTGTTATACAAAGGGAAGTCCTTCGTTTTCGGATGCTCTTTGGGCTCGGCAGGTGTGCCACCGAACTCGCCTGCGGTGCCGGGTTCACTGGTGAAGTAAGTCTCGTACTGGAACTTGTGGCACGAGCCGCAGGTTTCGGAACGGAAATCCACCACCGGAAGCACTTCAGAAGGGTCGTCTGCGTTCTGGTGAGCCAGCGCGTTGGGGTGGCACTGCGAGCAGCTCAAGCCCGCGTGCGCATGTTGCTGAAGCACTTTGACCACTTCCTCGTGACAGTCGGCGCATTGTTCCTGCGCCTTGTCTGCAGCAGGCTGGGTGGTTTCCGGTTGCACATTTGCCGTCACCGCCCAGGCGATTGCCATCAGCATCGCCGACGAGAGCAGCATCATCTTACGGTGAACCATGGCTATGCACCTCCTCCATTCTGCATTCGATATGGCAGGAAATTTGCCCTTTTTCAGAGTGAAACAGCCCACAGCGCAAACGGGTCGTGTCAGAGCGCACCCGTTTACCGGACGGACAATGGACAGACTACTGGCGAAGCAACTTATCGCCTGAGCCAGACTGAATCACTCCCTGTTTACTCTTCAACAAATAGAGATATATTCCTCCTGATATTTGGATAATAGGGAGGAAGTTTCCGTGAGTTACAGACATACTGGTATAATCGTAGATAACGGGTGTGTCTGCGAGAAGGGAGAAGGTACATGCATCCTGTCCTTTTTCACATCGGACCCTTAGAGGTGCGTTCCTATGGCGTGATGATTGTGCTCGGTTTCGCGCTGGCGGTATGGTGGTCGATGCACGTGGCGCCGCGTTACCGGATAGATGCCGAGCAGATTCTGGATTTCGTGCTGTGGACCGCGCTGGCGGGTGTGATTGGAGCCAGAGTTGCATACGTGGCGCTGGATTGGAGCAGCTTTGCGAAGGAGCCCTGGCGCGTGCTTGCCTTCTGGGAGGGCGGTCTCTCGTTCCATGGCGCGTTTCTCGGAGGGGGGCTGGCGGTAGCCTTTCTGGCACGGCGGAGGGGCATTCCCTTCCTGCAGCTGGCGGACGTGCTGGCTCCGGGTGTTGCGCTCGCCTATGCAATAGGGCGTATCGGCTGTTTTCTGGGGGGCTGCTGTTACGGCGTACCCACCGACCTGCCCTGGGCGTGTTCCTTTCAAGACCCGTTCCGCTCGCACGTGCACACTCCACCCAGCCATCCCACGCAGATTTACGCCTCGCTCTCCAATCTGCTCATCTTCGCCCTGCTGGCGCGGATGCAAAAGCCACCTCATCCTGCGGGTAAGGTGTTCTGGGCATATATCGCCCTGTACGGCGTATACCGCTTCATTGTGGAGTTTTGGCGCGTGGGGGCAACCTCTACGGTACTGGCGTTGGGTCTTTCCGATGCGCAGTGGGTGAGCATCCTGATGGTGCTGCTTGGCGGCACGGGATGGGTGAGGGCGAAATTTTCGGAAAAGGTTTCGCGAATGTCTTGACATTCTGCGCAAAGGGTGCTAATATATAACTAACCATACACCCCTCGTGAGCGAAAGGAGCAAACCAGATGAAACACTTGCTTTTGCTACTCACATGGGGGGGTACTGACCGCCCTCGCCCTGCTGTGCCTCGCGAACGCACACGCTTCGGTCAGGATGTACATCGTATGGTATCCCCACGAATACGCCATCCAGCCTGCAGTAGTGACGACAACCAGAACCCGGTGCTGGTGAAGGAGTTTGCGAACGTGGCTCGTCCGGGCACATGGTCATGGACATGGGATGGGAAGTTAGGAGACGGCAGCACTGCCCCGCGAGGGATATACCTGTATCGGCTGTCGGCGTATGTGCCTGGCAGTGCCCCGCCGGACAGGGACAGCAATCGGTCGGATAGCCTGGCTATCGTAGCTACAGAAATAGACTATGACGGCGATGAGATGAAATGGATAGCTACTTGCCACCTGAACGGGGCAATGAGATCAGGCAAGGTTGAGGCTGTTGCGACCATCAGCCTGCGGGTTGTGTCTGATGGAAATGGGCAACCGATAGAAGGAGGCTGTCGTGCTCGCGTAGCAGATTTTGAGGCTAACGAGGGAGGTCCGTATGTATTTCTGATGCGCGCGTGGGATACAGGCGATACTGATGGAACGGACAAAATGCACAGAAGGAGGGAAGCTTTGCCTTGCAATCAGCAGGTAAGGGACTACCCTGTGGCACTGGTGGGCACATCGATCGGGGCATCCTCCCTCAGAGCCACTTGGAATGCATGGGAGCGATGCCCTCCGTTTCGTCGCCCTGGTGATGGCTGGTATTTCCGATTCACTCCGCCTCGTGGCGAGCAGGACGCCCTGTTCCTGAATGTCGCCGCTCAGGAAGCACTATATTACTTGAACGAGACCGCTACCGGCACGAGGCTATGGATGGCATACACGCACGGTGCCCAAGAAGCAGCCTTTCACGGTTACGGACTGCAGTTTGCCGCTTCTTGGTTATGGTCACACGACCAAGCGCCGAAACCGAGCGGTAAGGTTCTGGCTTACAGGGTGCATATTGCCAATGTCTCCCCCCACGTGATGATGACAGCGTGTTGGAGCGGGGCTAACCACGAAGATGCGAAGTCTCTCATGGGAGTGCTGCGGGGCAAGGGCACTGCAAACAGGGTGTCGTGGAAACGCGCTATAACTCAGGCGGAGGGCAACGTTTTCTACAACGGGTTCACTACATCGCTCCGTGACCAAATGAGGAATACAAGGTACCTGGACTATGGTGCGGCAATAAAAGCAGGAGCAGAGCAGGTCAAGGATCTGATCTATAGAGGCAAGCCACTACACTCTGGTTTCGAAGTGGAGCTTCCCGTGATGCACAATGAACAGGAAGTGAACACCCACTGAACAGGAGGAAAAGCCATGAAACGGTATACCTGGCTGACGTTACTGGTTCTTACTGCTGTGCAGGCAGCAGGCGGGCAGTTGAAGGTGAGGATGTTCAACTCACACTATTACGTGCCATATGACCCGGCGATAATGCAGTTCGGGCTGACGCCCGAAGAGGCGCAGCGACGTCTTTTGAGGTGGATGAATACTCCCGGTCTTCAGCTCCGTCTCATCGGCGTCACGGCAAGCAGTCCAATCAAGCTGGAAAACCTCTCCACAGGGGTCAATACCTACTACCCATACTGGTATGCCGGTACCGAACCGTCATATCTGTTCGTGGACAACTATGGGAGGGAGTATGTTGTTGCCATTGTGCCCACTGAACTGTGGGTTTATAGAGACCCCTCCGCCTTAAGGGAGGATGAAGGTGAGGATTCCTCCCAATGGTTGCCTCGTGAGCAGCTGCGTGCGGTTGCACAGCAGTTTTTCGCGCAGCGCGTGCCGAACTTCCTCGCGCTGCCAAACGAGATAGACGAGAGATACGGTTTTCTAGGGGTGCACGTGCTCTATCAGGGCGTTCTCCAGATGCGGGTGGCATGGGTGAAGGTTCATAAGCGGCTGGGTGTAGTCAAAGAATGCTACTGGTTCGACCCCGGAGAGCCGGCGGGGCTTTCTGCCATTCCGACCTTGTCGCAACAGCAAGCGCGCCAGCTGGCTCTGGCGTTTGTCTCCCAAATGCCGGGCGTGCTTTCCGCAGAGGTGGACGAGAGCACATATCGTATCGGTTTTGGTATCTATTCCGATGAGCTGGGCACCTCGCGACTAGTATGGAGCTTTCCAATAGTGGCGGAGTTGGATACAGACGCGCCTCCCACTGTAGCGCAGAGCTACATCATTGTCGTGGACGCGCACACGGGGGATGTATTCGTGTATGATGAAATAATCGGCGCAAGAGTGGAGCGCAAGGCGAGAGGACACTCGGAGCGTAGCGCTTCGAAGAGAATAGAAGCGCGCATCATGAAGATATACTTCGGCGACACCGATGCTTCCAAACTGTTCATGCTGCCCCCTCTGGAGATAGACGGCGTAGTGTATTTGCATGTAGGCTGGCTGCGTTCACCTCTGTTTGGGAAATCCGCCTCGCGCGTAGAATATGACACCTCTCGCCGGGAAGTGCGTGTTACCCTCAATAAGAATCAATGGCGGCTCACAGAAGGCAGCAAGTGGTTACTTTCTGACAGAGGCAGGGTTGCATTACCGTATCCCGTTCGCCGCATCCGTGCGCGCATGTACGTGCCGGTTAGCGCCGTCGAGCGCATTACCGGCTGGAGGGTAGAGGTCACAGGAGATAGGATTGTTCTTCAAAGAGCCAAAACCAATGTGCCCCGCTAACGCCTATGCTTTGGTCCGGATGTACATCGTGTGGACATGGGATGGGAAGTTAGGAGACGGCAGCGCCGTCCCGCGAGGGATATACCTGTATCGCCTGTCGGCGTATGTGTCCGGCAGTGCACCACCGGACAGGGACAGCAATCGGTCGGATTTTATGCATCTTGCAGCAGGCTCCATCCAATGTGTGGATGATGGACAAACAGCCACATATTGCATACAATACCATCTGTCCTCCGCGCAAGGTTACCCAGCCTCTCAAGGACAGATACAGGTTTTTGACCCTGCGCTGGACGTATACTTCGCGTGTGCGCTTAGTTCACCCGATTTGACTGACGGCAGTCACGATGTGACGTTTACCATACCATCGCCCACCGAGGCAGGCAGATACATCTTTCTGTTGCGGGCACAGGATAACCACCGTGACCTCGACAAGGCACACCGTTTGCGGGAAGCGCTTCCCCATAACCAGCAGAAGATATACAGTGCTCTCATTGCCTTCACACACGGACAGTTCAATTCTCAGGCTCTCTATTTTGTGAACGGAGGAAAAGCCTTAGGCTTCAAAAAAGTACCCGGTTACGATTGGTGGTATAGCAATCCCTGGATAAGACAGATGCGGGGTGCTCTGGAATATTACGACCCGGCGATAGGCAGAAAGCCGCTGAAGATGGTGCTTTTTAGTGGACACAGCCACGCCGACCTTGAGGGCAAACTGCTGCTCATGAAAGGTGACAACCAGATGCCGCAGTCGGCTCCTCAGGGTAGCCAGAAGTGGCTTGTCACCAGCTATGCCGACTGGAACACTATTCCCGGGCTACGTGGGCGGCAGGACTGCCTGATCGTGGAAAGCATCGGCGGACCTGGACAGACTCTGACGAATCTGGAACTGGTAGTTCTGGCGGGTTGCGGGCTGAACGCGGGGTTTCAAGCAGGCGGTCTGAGCGACTGGTTTCTGTATAAGGGGGCGAAGACCACGGTAACCATCGGTTACTGGGAAGTGTACTCCAATGCAGTATGCGTCTTCCTCGATGGATACGGTGGCGGCAATGACGCCCGACCAGGCTTCATGCAGCTTCTGAAGAACAACACGGTGCGCGATGCTTGCCTGGAGGCGTTGAAAAACACCCGGGATTGGATTAGCGATACTTACGCTGGTGCAATACTCAGCCCAGCAGAATTTAATGCTCTGTTCCAAGGCGACGCAACACTGCGCATCACACCATAACCATGCGAAGGAGGTATCTCATCATGAAACAGACCACATGCATCCTCGTCTTGTGTGCGCTGTGCTGTTGGGGCACGGTTGCCTCTGCGCAGTACGTCTGGCAGTACGTCACACGGGAGCAGGCGGTGCAAAAGGTGCGCGACATTCTCGGAGAAGGCAGCAATACACCTATAGAGGTAAAATACATCGCACCCCCTTCTGCGCGACCCGGAATAGATGTCCACCACGTGCTGGAATGCAACCGGAGGCAATTCCGCATTTGCGCCTACAACATCAACCACTGGTCATGGATCTGGAGCTATTCCTCCCAAGAGTTCTATGACGAGCCCTTGAGCGAGGAGATGTTACTGCGCCGGGCGATAGGGGAAGAGCAAGCGGTAGCCATCGCCCGCTCGTATATGCAGGCACACTATCCCTTCCCCGAACTGCTCAACCACGTAGAGGTTCGCAAGTTCGGTGAGATCGGGCGTGCCCACGCGGAGTATACCGTGCGTTTTTGGCAGCGCTTCCCTAACGGCGTGTATGGACCGAGCTTCTGCAGAGTAAATGTAGACGTCGTTTACGGACGCATTACGGGTGCTTATTGCCGTCACTATCCGGTCATGGTCGGCATCAACCCCGCACTGAACGCCGAGCAGGCTTTTTCTGCAGCAGCCCAACAGTTGCAACTGTCCAGCCCCGAAGCAGGCTCACTGTATGGAATACGAGTCACTCCCCCTGACCCCTTCGGTTGGGAGACACTGGCATACGAGTTGACCGTGTACAGCTGGGAGGAGGGGCGTGGGCGAGTTGGGTATGTATGTTTGGTGGATGGCTTCACCGGTGCGCTCCTCTGGTCAGATATGTTGATGGGTGTTCCTTCTGGGAAAACACGCCCGGTTCGTGCGCAAGCAGTGGTGCCCGGCAGATCGTTGCAGGTGGAGTGGGACGGTCAAAGGATCCATCTGAACCGTCCTGCGATAGACATTGGGGGACAGGCGTACCTTTGGGCAGGCTACTTGGCGGACAGGGGCAAGCGTGGCAGTTTACGGTGGGAGCAGAGTGGGAAGGCGCTCCTTGCTGGTAGAGGTGGCACGGCGGTGCTGCAGAAGGGCAGCAGGGAGTATCAGGTGAACGGCAAGGTGTTGCAGGCATCGGCGCCCGCATGTGTCGTTGGCGGGCGTTTGTATGTTCCGCTGGACGTTGTGGAGCGGGTGTTGAGGGCGCAGGTGCGTTATGAACGTGCAAAGCGGCTGGTAGTTATTGGGTTAGGCAGGAGGTGACTCTCAGCGGACAGGCAGTTGGGACGTTGCGGAGTTGCCCTGTGTGGAGCACAACAACCAGCCGGATGGCTCCCCTTCCCCAAGCGCTCGCTGATTCTTCTCGGCAGGGGCAAGGCGTGATATAATGCAGATGAGATGGAAGAGACGACCCATGCGCTCTGGTATCACGCCACCCCTGCCGATGAGGGTGTTCGGCTGGATGTGTTTCTCGCACAGCGCCTGCCTGAGGTGTCGCGCGCGCAGATTCAGCGATGGATTGAGGCGGGCGTGGTGGAGCTCAACGGCAGGTTGGTGAAGCCCAACGTGCGCCTGAAGACGGGCGATGAGGTCTATCTGGAACCGCCTGCACCGCCCCCTGCCGAGCCTCTGCCTGAGCCCATCCCCCTGCAGGTGCTGTACGAGGACGAGCATCTGGCGGTGGTGAACAAACCGCGTGGCATGGTCACGCACCCCGCGCCCGGTGCCGAGAGCGGCACGCTGGTGAATGCAGCACTGGCGCGTTTCGGCAGGCTGTCCACCGTCGGCTCGCCGGAGCGACCGGGCATCGTGCATCGGCTGGACAAAGACACCACCGGTCTCATCATCATCGCACGCACCGACCTCGCGCACCATGCCCTCTCGGAGCAGATTCAGCAAAGGCTGGTGGAGAGGCGATACCTTGCGCTGGTGTGGGGCGTGCCGCGTTTCCAGAGGGCACTGGTGGACGCACCCATCGGGCGCAGCGAGAGCGACCGTACCCGCATGAGCGTCAAGTCGCCGGTGCATGATACCAGCGCTCGACCGGCGGTCACCGAGTTCGAACTGCGGGAGAACCTGGGTGTCTGTTCCCTGCTGGAAGCGCGGCTGCATACGGGCAGAACGCATCAGGTGCGCGTGCACGCAGCGTACGCAGGGCATCCGGTAGTGGGCGACCCTGTATACGGCGCGGGGCGTTCGGCGACGCAGTACGGCTGGAAAAGGGCGGAGGCGCGTGTGCTGGATGAACTGGTTGAGCGCATGGGCGGTCAGGCACTGCACGCCTACCGTTTGACCTTCACCCATCCCGTTACCCGACAGGAGATGACCTTTACCTGTGAACCACCCGAAGACATGCAGGCGATTATCGACTGGCTCAGAGCCAAAAAGGAGGAAGCCCGTGAGTAATTTGCACGTGGTACAGCACCCTTTAGCGCACCATCTACTGACCCAGCTCCGCAACAAGCATACCCCGCCTGAAGTCTTTCGCTCCCTGACCCGCAAGCTGACCACCATCCTGGTTATTGAAGCCACCCGCGACCTGCCCACCGAAAGCGTGACGGTGGAGACGCCATTGGAGGAGACGCAGGGCACGGTGCTTTCGGCAAGGCTGGTGGTTGTGCCCATCCTGCGCGCGGGGCTGGGGATGCTGGAAGCAGTGGTAGACCTCTTTCCCGATGTGTCGGTGGGCTATATCGGCATGGAGCGCGACCACGCTACCGCCGTTGCCAACTCGTACTACTTGAAGCTGCCGCCGGTGGAAGGGCGCACGGTGTTGTTGATTGACCCCATGCTGGCGACGGGAGGATCGGTAGACCAGGCTCTGGCGGCGATACGCAGCCGCGGGGCGGGGAGTATGATCCTGGTATGCATCGTGGCTGCGCCGGAGGGCGTGGAGCGCATCGAGCGTCACCATCCCGACGTGCCCATCTTCACCGCCGCGCTGGACAGGGAGCTGAACCCCGCCAAATACATCCTGCCCGGCATCGGCGACTTCGGCGACAGGCTATACGGGACGTAGAACATACAATGTGCGGTGAAAAGATTGCTTCGGTCTACACTCGCCGTCTGCGCAGACCGACTATCCCAGCGATGCCCACGCCGAGGGCAAGCCAGCTGGCAGGCTGGGGGGCTGGCTGTGACGCCAGTGTTCAGCAGGTAAAAGCCCTCTTCAGGTAAAGGTACGGTGAGGATATGTGGATAGACCAGTAAAGCCTCAGAAGACCGTTCCTATCCCCAGAAGCCAGCGGTCTGCCTGTCCGTCGCGAGCAGTGTTTCGCTGCCAGCAAACGCCCAGCGTACACTCCTCTCCCAGCAGCCAGTAGAGGTGAGCCGTCCACGCCGTGCCGACGGGAACCTCAGGAGTAGCGTTGGCAAGACGGGAATTGGCGTATTCTACTGCTAGATATGCTTTCTCTCCCAGTGGGATGTCGGCACGAAGCCACAGCATGTCGCGATTGGTTCCAGCAGGATGTCCCAGCACTGCATCCCGGTATCGCCAGCGGTTTTCGGGGATTTTGTAAGAGTACGTTCCTCCACCGGGGTTGCCGTCGGTATGCGCTATCTCTGCGATGAATTGTCCGCCGTTAGCCAGTGGGGTGTGATAGCCTATTAAGACCCCCGACTTGCGCGGCGTCGTGTAACGGAAACGGGTAAGCCAGCGTGGAGCCTGCAGGTCGTCCAGCAGCAGATCCAGATATACCCTTTGCTGTGCGAAGCGGTACTGCACCTGTAAATCCGCTATGTAGTTAAACCATTCATCTTTGCCGTCATAAACCCGCCAGGCAAGCAGGTGCTGATACAGGTAGAAAGGCAAAACCATTGCGGAGAGCCCTGCTGGCAGCTTGTTTGCCTTGAAAGCCTCTGCCAGAGAGATTTCCCACTGAGGAGAGAGCGCACGGGAGAAGCGCCTTGCCATCACATAGCGGGACGAACCATTCTCCTCAAACACGGTGGCTATCTGCTCGAACTGCCATGTGCCCAGCCGTTTGCCCAAATGCCATTGCTTGCGGTAACCCAGGTGGAAGAGAGGTGGTGCAGTATCGGAGAGCAGCATCGCGCCCGAATATCCGCCTCCCCAGCGTAGAGGAGCCTGACCAATGCGCCATTCGCCCAGCGAAGTATACACTCGCAACTGGGCGGTGTACAGCCAGGGCATGATAGCACGCTGTTCGTAGAGCGATCGTGTGGTATCCACTGAAAACACCATGTCTGCCTGTGGAGCCACACTGTATATGCCTGATACCCTCCATGCCAGACGAGGTTCTCTTTCACCTGTCCACAACGCGAGCCCAGCCGCGGCGCGTGCTTGTGGTGCGCTGTCGCCCTGCAAGAGCCTGCGGATGGCTTCCGACCGCGGGGTGTCAGTTTCAGCGCAAAGGCGTAACAGGTCGCTTTCGCTCCACACACGCTGGGTGAACGGAGCAAGCCGAAGAGAGATGTTTTGCGTGTGCGCCAGCAGATGGGCTACCAGGTCGCTTTCGGGAGCGTTCTGGGGTGAAATATCTTCCGAGTGTGCTGTGAGATACGCTGTCAGCATAACCATTACCAGAACAAGGACGACGAGCACACGCATTTCTAGAGCCTCTCTGACAGTCGTTGCACAATCGTCTCTCCGATAGCCAGCGAGGCGGTCGCTGCCGGGGAGGGAGCGTTCAGCACATGTACCGCACGCGGAGTATCCACCCACACAAAGTCGTCCAGCATGCTGCCATCGGGCGCTACCGCCTGAGCGCGCACTCCCGCCTGCGCCGGGCGCAGATATTCCTCGCGGACTTCGGGCACGAGCCGTTGCAGGGACATGACAAACGCGCGCTTACTGACTGACCGCCACATCTCGCCCAATCCGGTACGCCAGTATCGTCGCGCCAGACGCCAGAAGCCCGGGTATGTGAGCGTTGCCCACAGCTCGCGCCAGCGTACGTCGGTTTTATGATAGCCCTCCCGGGCGAAAGCCAGTACGGCGTTCGGTCCACACTCTACTTCTCCAGAGATAGTGCGGGTGAAATGCACGCCGAGGAACGGGAATCGCGGGTCTGGTACGGGATATATCAGGTTCCGGCAAATCCCCCGTGCCTCTTCGGAGAGCAGATAGTACTCACCCCGAAAGGGCACGATTCGCGCGGGAGGGTGAACGCCGCTAACCTTCGCTATCTCGTCGGAATAAAGACCTGCACAGTTCACGAAGTAACGGGCAGTAAAGTCGCCCTGTGACGTGCAGACCTCTACAGAGTCGGAGGTTTCTCGCACTGCCAGCACCTTCGCTTCTGTCACCACTTCGCCGCCCGCTTCGCGCACTCTCTCTGCCAGCCTTTCGCAAACCTGACGGAAGTCGACGATACCCGCTTCGGGTACATATATCGCCTGCAGTCCCGCTGCATGCGGTTCCAGCTCACGCAATCGCTCACCAGTGATGGTTTCACAGCGCACACCGTTTGCCTGACCACGCTGTACCAGCATCTGCAGAGTAGGCAGCTCACGCTCCTCAGTGGCGACGATGACTTTGCCGCAGATTTCCAAGGGTATCCCTTCGCGTTCGCAGAAAGCCAGCATCAGCGACCTGCCCTGGCGGCAGTTAATGGCTTTCAGACTGCCGGGCTTGTAGTAGATACCGGAGTGCAGCACACCGGAGTTCCTGCCCGACTGATGCTGCGCGAGTCGCTGTTCTTTTTCTAACACCCGCACGCGCAGGTGAGGATAGTTGCGGGTCAGCTGGTAGGCAGTCGCCAGCCCGACGATGCCCCCTCCGACGATAAGCACATCACTCCACATCATGACCAACGGGCTGCTGAGAGCGAGGTGCTTCGTTGATCAGCGCGTGCGCCCAGCCGTTCTGATAGCGGAAGAGGCGAGAAACCCCTTCTTCGCTGAGGAACTTGACATTACTGTAGCGGGCATCCCGATAGTCTTTGATCATGCCACTCCGAAGGGCTTCTATAACCTGTTGAACACCTTGTTCCAGTGTCCAGCGAGGTTTGAAACCAAGCACCCGACGAATCTTGCCGAAGTTTACCCTGTAATTGCGTCGGTCGCCGTCGGAGCCCATGCTGATGATCTCGGCAGTGGGAACAAGACGGTGGATCAACTCGCCTACCTGCTGCAGGGTATAGTTCTGCTCATCGGAGCCGACGTTGAACACCTGATTACGCACCAGAGCCAGAGGAGCCTCCAGCACCTTGACGATGGCGGTAGCGGCATCGTCTACATGCACAAACGGCCGCCACTGGTCGTTGCCGAAGATGGTGATTTTCCCATCCACCACCGCTTTAGCGGTCAGCAGATTCACCACCAGGTCGAAGCGGATACGACCAGATAAGCCGTAGATAGTGCCGAAACGCAGGATAATCGGGGCAAACTCCGGCGAAGCAAGACTGTGAAGCACACGCTCAGAGGCGATTTTGCTCTTGGCATATAGTGAAACAGGATTCAGGCTGGAACGTTCATCCAGTATCTCATCGCTTGCTCCGTACACCGAGCACGTGCTGGCGAAGATGAAGCGGCTGGCTCCTGAGCCCTTAGCGATTTCGGCGATGGTGCGCGTGGCTATCAGGTTTACGTCAATGGTCAGGTCTTCATCCAGCGCACAGGCAGGGTCGCCCACAATAGCACCCAGATGCACCACCGCGTCCATGCCTTTCATGCATTCTACCACTTTGTCTATCTGCCGGAAGTCAGCCTTCACAATCTCGAGGCGTGGATGGTCGGCATATGGCTCGATGGACTCCGTACCGTAGAGGAACAGGTCCAGCAAGCGCACAAAATAGCCTCTTTCCAGCAGTTTGGGCAGAAGCGCGGAACCGATGTAACCTGCCCCGCCGATGACCAGCACATTGCGTACGGGACGATCGGGGGCGGGCTTGCTGAAATACCTTCGCTCGGCGGACGCCAGCACCTTCCATACCCTTGCCCCAAGCCGAGTCGTCATCACCACAGCCAGTGTCATACCCCAGGATAGCAAAAGCACTGCCCGCTGCAGAGGCAGATATCCCGGCAGCAGATAAGCCAGAAAACCCAGCAGCAGGTAGGCTACTGTGACCGCTTGCAAGATAACTATTGCTTTGTAGCGCCCCTGGTACAGTCGGCTGTGTGTGTAGAACCCGCTGAGGCAAAAGACAGTTAGTGCAATGAGGGTTAATATCCAGCTGCACCGCGCAAAGATATGCAGATGCTCACGCAGTGCGGCAGGGGCATTTGCTACGACGCCCGTTACGCCCACTACCCACAGATAGTGCAACAAAAGCGCAAACAACAGCGACAGGTTTACCATCAAAGCATCCACCAGTATACGCAGCAAGATGTCGCTGTTCATCCACCGCCGCCAATTCACTTTTCCTATCTCCTCCCGCAAATACTCGCGAAGCAAGTTCATCACTCCCACCTCATGGCAGGTATGCTCCCAACGAAACCCAGCAAAATTATCGGCAGGCTTTTTCCATCACTTTCGAGACCGCGTTCGCAATATCCTGCATATCTTCTTCGCTCAGGGTGGGATGAACCAGAAACGCCAGCGAGGTTTCACCCAGCTGCTGAGCCACCGGTAGCCGCTGAGATGGCTGTAACCCGGCATGCTCAAAGGATTTCTCCAGATACACCTCACTGCAACTGCCCACATTGCAGGGGATGCCCTGTTGATTCAGCTCCACCATAATCCGGTCGCGGTTCCAGTCAGGCTGAAGCATTTCGGGGCGGACGAAGACATAGTATCGGTAATAAGCATGTCCGATATGGTCTGGAGGAATAGTGACACGCAACCCCGGTGTTTGCAGGAACCGTTCTGTGAGGATTTGTGCATGACGTCTTCGAATCGCCACCCAGCGGGGTACCTTGCGCAGAGCCACCCGCCCGATGGCAGATTGCATTTCGGTCATGCGCCAGTTCGTACCGAACGTTTCATGCAGCCAGCGAAACCCGGGCGGATGCTGGCGATGATACACCGCCTCGTAGCTTTTGCCGTGATCCTTGTACGACCATGCTCTCTCCCAGAGGGTGCGATCGTTGGTGGTGAGCATTCCGCCTTCGCCACCGGTGGTCATGATTTTGTCCTGACAGAACGACCACGCGGCGACGTGCCCCAAACCTCCGACAGGGCGCCCTTTGTAGGTAGCACCATGTGCTTGTGCGCAGTCTTCGATGACCCACAACCCGTGCTCCTGTGCCAGAGCCATGATTTCATCCATCTCACAGGGCCATCCAGCCAGATGCACCGCGATAATCGCCTTCGTGTGCGGCGTGAGCACCGCGCTGACGGTTTCGGCGGTAATGTTCTGGCTGTTGGGGTCTACATCGGCAAAGACCGGCCTGGCTCCACGCAACACCACCGAGCTCGCCGACGCGACGAAGGTTCGGCTGGTGACCACCACCTCATCACCTTCGCCGATGCCCAGAGCATATAAAGCCAGCTCCAGCGCCACACTACCATTTGCCAGCGCGACCGCATACTCGCAACCAGCAAAGGCGGCGAACTCTTTCTCGAACAGACGCCCCTCTTCACCTGTCCAGTAGTTCACCTTCCCCGAACGCAGCACCCGTACCGCCGCTTCTATCTCATCCTCTTCAAAGTGCGGCCAGGGAGCAAACGTTCGCTGAATCACTTGCCCCATCATCCTCTCTCCCGTTGCGTAGCTCTTCTATGGTGTGAAGCCAGACTTGATAACCCTTGCGGGCACTCCCACAGCTGTCACGCCGCCAGGAATGTCTCGAATCACCGCGGCGCCGGCGCCAATTACCGACCAGTCTCCCACTTTGCAGCATTGAATAACGCTGCTTCCGATGCCAATGAATGCCCCTTCTCCTATCTCTACCCGACCAGCCAGATGGACACCCGGGGCGATATGTGCGTAATCGTGGATGACGCACTCATGATCGACAGTCGCACCGGTGTTGATGATGACATGGCTACCAATGCGCGCTTCGGGCTGAATCACCGCGCCAGCAAAAACTACCGTTCCTTCTCCTATCTGCACCGACGGGTGTATCCACGACTGCGGATGTACGACCGTGACCCACTCAACACCCCGTAATTGTACAGACAGCCTTCGACGTGTAGCGTTATCTCCAATGGCAATCACTGCCCGGCGGTAGCCCTCTTCGGTCACGCGGCTCACAGCACCAAGAACGGGCACGCCCAGTATCTCCGTATCCCATGTGGAGGGGTTGTCGTCAAAGACCGCTCCTGCAGGCAACCCCGCAGCCTGCAGAGTGCCAATGACTACCCTGGCGTGCCCTCCCGCTCCGATAACAGCTATGGTCTCTTTGCCTGGCAAGCCTGTGAGCCCTCCTGACTGGCATTCCCCGTAAAAACAGGCATGGTTGCAGATCCCTCTGCACTGATACCCTCTCGCTTCAGCACTTTCCAGATAGTCAGCAGTAAAATCTTCATGTCCAGCCACAGGTTCCAGTGGTCCACATACCACACGTCCAGCTGGAACTTCTCCTCCCAGCTCAGCGCATTGCGCCCGTTTACCTGTGCCCAACCGGTGATGCCGGGCTTCACCTCATGGCGACGTGCCTGTTCAGGAGTGTAGCGTGGCAGGTACTCCATCAACAGAGGACGCGGTCCCACCAGGCTCATCTCCCCTTTCAGCACATTGAACAGTTCCGGTAGTTCATCCAGACTGGTACTGCGCAGCCATCTGCCGAATCTGGTCAGACGCAGCTCATCGGGCAACAGTTCACCGCTGGCATCACGCTGGTCGGTCATGGTGCGGAATTTGAGCATGACAAAGGGCTTGCCGTGCAGCCCAGGGCGCGTTTGGCGGAACAGAACCGGCTTTCCCATTGTCAGGCGCACCAGTAGAGCCAGCACAAGCATTAACGGAGCAGTAAGCAGAACCCCCACACTTGCCCCGATGATATCTATCAGACGTTTCAACAGCGGTGAACGCATGGCGGTTATTCGAGCACAGGCAGCACGTTCTTCCTTCTCAGCCAGAACACGTATTCCTCATACAACGCCTGCCAGAGTATTTCCTGCCGGAAGAGCCGAAGCACACGCTCACGACCGGCTTTGCCATGCTGCTGGTGCAGAAGGGGGTCATCCAGGTAGCGACGGATAGCATCCTCCAAGGCGCGAGCATCTCCCGGCGGAACCAGCAAGGCGGTTGGACCTGCTTCCACTGCATCTCGGCAGCCGGGAATGTCGGTAGCCACGACAGGCAGCTCCATCGCTGCCGCTTCCAGAGGTGTGTTGGGAAAACCTTCACGATAGGAGGGCAGCACCAGAAGATACATGATGGCGTAATACGGGGCAGTATCGGTTAGCCAGCCGGTAATATGCACACGCGGGTCGTTGTCCAGCATTTTTCGTACGTCGTTCGGCACGGGGTCTTGTTCTTCGTAGTCGCCCACAAGCAGCAGGTGCGCCTGAGGGTAATCTTCGCGTAAACACTGCCACGCTTCTGCCAACTCCACTATTCCCTTGTCGCGCACTATCCTGCCCACAAAGCCGACCACCAGAGCCTCTTCGGGAATGCCCAGTCGAGAGCGCAGTTCCCGTTTCTCCCGCTCGCTAAACCGACTGGGATTGAACCGCTGTTCCGCATCCACACCCTGACCGCTTCCTGAAGCCAGTACCTTTATCTTGTCTGCCGGACACAGACCTTCCTCGATGGCTATCTGCCGAATGGAGTGGCTGACGCACAGCACTTGATGTGCCAGCGTGCAGGCAACCTTCTCGCTCCAGCGCAGGAGGCTGCGTTTCATACCTGATGCCGCAAGGTAGGGAAGTCCGCGAATGTGGTATATCCGCACAGGCACGCGGCAGAGCCAGGCTGCTATCGTTCCCAGCAAACCGCCTTTCGGTGTGTGAGCATGGACGATATGCGGACGAACACGGCGCAGTATCCGGTAGATGCGTGCCAGTGCAAGCAGGTCATGCAGAGGAGTGATGCGCCGATGCATGAGCACAGGGTATGCTTCCACCTCTTCTTTTTGCGCGAACTGCTCCAGCAACTCACCCGGTGAGGTGATGATGCTGGTATGCAAGCCCCTCTCCTTCATGTACGCCACCTGTCCCCGAAAGAAGTTTAGGAACAGTGGCGAGGTGGTGATGTGCACCAGTTGGATCATCGCTTCGGGGCTATCTGAATGCCTCTCCTGCTCAGCAGCTCGCGGTACAGATCTTCCCATTGTTGCAACACACGCTCCATGCTGTAGTTTTCGATAATATGCTGTCTGCCCGCCGCTCCCATCTGCAAACGCTCGCTTTCGTCCATGTTTACCATCCTCTGCATTGCCTGAGCCAGGGCACCCGGGTTGCGCGGAGGTACGATGAAGCCAGTCACACCATCTACTACTATCTCGCGGTTGCCCCCCACATCGGTCGCAACAACAGGCAAACCGGTAGCGTGCGCTTCCAGCAACACGTTGGGGAGACCTTCGCGCGAGGAAGACATTACGTAGGCGTCGGCAGCGTTCATTAACTGAGGAACATCCCGCCGTATACCCAGGAACCTCACATGAGGTTGTATTCCCAGCGAGCACACCAGATTTTCCATCTCGCCGCGCAACGGACCGTCGCCCGCGAGAAGCAGCAGGCTGTTCGGGCAGTGTGGCACAACCTGTGCAAAAGCTGTCAGCAGGTTTGGGTAGTCCTTGGGAGTCTCGAAACGCCCTACCGCCAGCCATACGAAAGCGTCTTGCACGCCCAGTTCCGAGCGCAGCCTCGCACGAGCCTCTTCATTCGGGCAGAATGCGCCGGTGTCTACGCCGTTGGGGATATATCGCATTTTGTGCTCTGGCACTGCGCCTATCCGTACATACCGCTGTGCACCTGCCTGGCAGACGTGTGTGGTCATATCGCACAGAGGATCGGTCAGGCGGTACAGTAACTCGCGCAGGCGACTGCCTTCGTAGATGCTGCGTACACTGCAGACGAGCACTGGCACCGGAGCCAGAGGGCGTGTGACACGCACCAGAATATTCGCATGTACCATGTGGCTGTGCACGATGTCGGGTTTCCACAACCGTACCAAACGAGCCAGGCGCAGGATGGCACGAGGGTCGGGTATTTTTCGTCGCATACCCAGCGTGGTCACGGGGATGCCAGCACTTTCCAGTTCTTCCACGTACGCTTGAGGGGGAATCAAAGTAACGATCCTCACATCCCAGCTGCGCTGCTTCAGCTGCATGGCGACACGCACCAGCTGCGTTTCCGCTCCCCCGAAGGCTAGGCTATTGATGAGGAAGAGGAGAGACCTGCTACCCTCTGCCCGCGTTTGCTCCATGCCTGTCTCCCAGCCCATACCAGAGCAAGTATAATCGCTATCCACAGATAGCCACTCAACGTGCCTCCGGTGCTGCTACGGTGTACCACCAGAGCAAACAGCCCAAAGCTGCAATAAAAAGCCGCCAGCCAGGGGGACTCGCACCGACTCCGTAGAACCTCTAGCGCTGCAAGCAAGGAGCCGTAAACGAAGAAAACCAGAAGTGCACCTAGGTCTCCAAAATTCATCCGCGCTTCGAGAAGACTGGAGAACGCCGTCCCTGATATTCTCGATCTAAACGACCAGTCTGCAAAGAACCGGTTGCGGAACTCGTAAGTGACACTGGTTGGCTTCTCACCGGGGTAAAGGAACCCCGGAATAACCACTGTCAAATCGCGCAGAAAGGTGGATCCGTAATACAGGTCGGTGATACCCGCTTGCATCATGAGACTATAGTTTCCAAATGGTGCTCCGAACTCATTCACCGCAGGGTTCAGGGAACTCAGTAGCAATTTCTGAACCGTCTCGGCTGGAAGGTCAACCGCCTTGCCTGATATCCACAGCGGGAAAGCCCAGCGAAAGCCGTATAGCGGAGAGAGAAGAAGATACACCAGTAGCAGTCCAACTGCCCATCTGGTCGGAAAGCGTTCGACAGGTGCACGATAAGTGTAGCCCAGTAGAAAAGCCGCAACGTATGAAGCGATTTCCAGCCGTTGCCCCAGAATGAGGTGGACGAGCAGAAGAGGGGTGCAGAGAACCAGGAACAACAGGTCATTGGAACGTTGTGCCTCCTTACCAATCCCGCTGTGTAACTGTAAGGATTGCCAGCTGTGATGCATTCCGAGGAACGCAAAAGCCAGTAAAGCAAAACTGGAGGTTGGGAAGGTCAGCTTGATGTCGGCAGTCGCTGCCTGATATACAGCTTTGCCTGCCAACAATATGCTGATGCCTCCCGCTCTTATCAGGTTGAGGAATTCTCCAGCGGTTGCAAGCAGTATAAGCAGCAGGGCTATCTGCATATAGCCTATAGCACGTATCGTTAGATTGTGCCGTAGCCGATAAGTCATGCCCCAAAGCAACATCGCCCACATGAAACTCGCCGCCGCGATGGCAGAATCAACAAGCCACTCTCGAACGTAAAAGGGAGGCGAAAACGGAGGAATTGCTCCTGACCCGAAAAGTATCTCGAAGGGGCCCGACAAGGCGTAGAGGGCAAAAGCGGTCAGAAACAGATGCGAAAGAGTCATCCAGCTTCTCCAGAGATAGCGAAGCGCGATAAGGCTACAAATCAGGGCAAGGCAAAGGAACGCGAAAGCAACCTCGTACTGCTCGTAAGCAGACGTGCCTACTGAAGCCAGAACCGTCAGATTCGCCGCTATGAACCATCTGAACACTCTCATGGTGCCAAACCTGCAACTTTCTCATACTGCCGTAAAGCATGTTCCAAGGTAAACCGTTCATAGTCCTGCCCCGTTCTCAGATTGCGTGGAGAATCCAGGCTCTCGCCGATGGCACGTGCCAGAGACATATGGTCTCCTATCCTTGTCAGCATCCCCAACCGACCGTTGTCCAGTATCTCTGCGCTCCCGCTGGGACAATCCGTGGAAACAACAGGAGTGCCCAACGCCAACGCTTCCACCAGCACCGTGGGCAACCCTTCCCAGCGTGACGACAGCACAAACACGGCAGCCCTTTTCATATACGGATAAGGGTTCTGCACAAAGCCCGGCAGAGAAACATCTTCCGCGATTCCAAGTTCCTTCACTAGCGCCTCCAGCTGGGGACGATCTTCGCCCTCTCCCAATATCATCAGGCGCGCCGGTCTGCGCTGACGTACCAGAGCGAACGCGCGGATCAGGGTGGGAAAGTCCTTCGGCTTCGTGAGCCTGCCAACGCCCAGTATCACTGGCGGTTCCCCCTCCCGAAACCAGGGATGCTCTAGTGGCTCCTCCGCTTTCCGAAACAGCTCTGGTGTGACGATAGGGTTATATATCACTTTTACCTTTTCCGCAGGAACTCGCACATAATGCACCAGTTCGTCTGCGACCCCCTGAGACACCGCGACCACCGTATCTGCCCATCGGTAAAAGAACCGGGCCCACAGGGGTAGCAGCTTTGCTCGCAGAGTGCGCGCGTTTGCCACTACTTGGCTGGGAGTGCTGTGTACCGTCACAATGACACGGGCAGGTGCCCGGGCGATAAACCGTGCACATATCGCCACAGCGTTCGCATGGTCCAGTGCAGACAGCAGCGCGAGTGGACGTTCATGACGTAAGTAACGAACCAGTGCAGGCAAACTGGTGAGCACGCGCGGAGCCCCCAGGTCTATTATCCGTACGCAAGAGGGAACCTGCGGCAGATACGGACCCTGCGCCCTGGCGAGCACCAGATGTACCTCGTAGCCTCGCTCTGCAAAACCCCGGGCAAGGTGTAGAAATACTCGTTGCGCACCTCCCCCTGCCAGGGAAGGCATATAGAACGCGATGCGTTTGCAGCATGGCGTGCTCATCTTGCCATCCAGAGACGGACAGTGCTTCTGATCTGCAGTTTCAACCGCAGAGCCTGCTGCCACAATCGGTAGAAAGTTATGTCTTCGATACTTCTCTCTCTGACACCCATCTGAAGAGCATCGTCCACCGAGATGATTGCGGACGCAAAACGCGCTATGTCGCGGCCCAATCGCTGTAGGTCGCGTTCGCTAAAGCGGTTGTGATGATAGCATATCGTCCACACTCCGAACGGCATGGCTCGGAACTGCCACATCTGCTGAGGAAGCCACGTCATTCCCAGCCAGCGCACCGGTCTCCAGAAGAAGCCATCACTGACCACTTCGATGCCATTGTCCTGTAGCGCAGTAAGGGTATGTCTGTCCAAACTGTGTGCCGGCGCCACGAACACCTGCGGGCGAATCCGCTGTTGGTGGAAAATCGCTAACGCCCTCGCTATTTTTTCGCGCTGTTGCTCCAACGGCAACCCCGCAAACTCGCTGCGGGCGTTGATGCCCAGTAGTCCGGCATTCTCTGTTGCGTACAGGTGTTGATAACCATGAATGCCTATCGTCCATCCCTGCATGTACTTCTCGTATAGCCACTCCCAGAAGTCCGTGCGGGGTGGTTCTACCTGCAGCTTAGGGTCCTTATTGTCAGGCACGACCGCCAGGATCGGCTGTACATGGTAAGCACACAATATTTGCTCCACCCGCTCCCAGATGGTCCAGTTCATGGTAGGGCAGATGTCATCAAATCGTATTAGATAGCGTGCCCTCATCGCGCTTGCCCCGCCTTCTGCACGAAGATACGGTCGAGGTGTGGCTCCGGGTACTCTACTAGCATCTGTTGGATAGGGTACCTCAGAAACAAAGCGGGGATTCGCCCCCTTGGGGGATGTGGATGTCCGATTTTGATGCCCGTTGTCGCATTAAGCCACGTTCGCAGCTTCGTAACAACGGAAAGCTTGTCCCACCCGAAACAAGAGTTGTTGGTTTCGATATAAGCATATCCTCCAGGGCGCATGAGCTGGTAGACCACCGCCACGAAAGAGGCGTCACTCCAGCCATAGTAGAAACAGACCCGATTAAACACCAGGTCAAACTGTTTGCACAATATGTGGGGCGCTTCATCCATGTATCCCAGCACAAAAGCAATTTCCACCCCTGCTTCCTGCGCTTTTTGCTGGGCAATGCGCAAGTAATTACGGCTGACGTCGAGCCATGTGACCAGGGCGCCCCGCCTGGCAAAAGCAACAGAAAACTGACCAGGACCACCCCCAAGGTCCAGGATTTCTTTCCCCTCCATACCGCCTATCCGCTCTGCGAGGGTCTCCACCAGTGCTTCGTCCATCTGTTGCCACACTGTTTGCGCATACTGCTGGGCGTATTGCGCTGGAACAGGGTCCCAACCATGTTCCGGACGATGTATATATGCGTGCACTCTGTTAATCAATCTGCATCCTCCGCGCAGAAGAGCACTTTGGTCTGCTGTGTGCGTACGGCATCATGACTTGCAGCAGTGCTAAGGTGCCACAATAGGCAATTATCCCTCCGCCGGCATGAAGCATATGGCTGACAGGGCTATCCGCACGGGGTAACACAATCCAGACACACAGCATGGCAAAAGCGGCGGTGAGCACCTGGGCTATCCCCTTCCAGTGGAAAGGCATCGGGAACACTCTTTTACCCAGCACAGTGCTAGTGATTAGCGCGACGGCGTACGCAGCAAGAGTTGCCCAAGCGGCTCCCTGGATCCCCCACTGAGGTATCCATACGACATTGAGCACAACATTTGTCAGCGCCGCGATGCCGGCAACCCACAGCTGTCCTATCGTGTACCTGCCCAGCTGGAAAGCGAGGTCGAAATGGTAAGAACGAATACCTGCCAGGAATATGGCAGCAGCTATCCACGGGATTACGGTGCTTGCTGACTGATGGAACGGACCACCCAGAATACGCGACAAATAAGGAGCGAAGACAATAAGTATCACCGTCACGGGTACCGCAACAGCTGCAAGAAGCCACATATTCCATGACAACTGTAGTCGCGCTGCCTCCATTCCCTGTTGCTCCAGGCTGGATACCGCGAGCGGATAGGCAGCCATATTCACAACCATCATCAACACCAGTAGAATCTGAGCTGTCAGGTCGTAAGCTGCGGCGTACAATCCTGCTGCCTGCTCGTTCAGGTAATAAGCCAGAAGAAATCGATCGGATGAATTGATTACAAAGCTCAGAGCAAACGTTCCAGTAAGTGGCAGCCCGTAGTAGAAGAGCTGCTTGACAATCGTCTCCTGTAACTTTGCGTTGAAACCGAACCACTGCCTGCGTGCGAGAAAGAAGCCTCCTGTCAGAGCACCCACCATCTGTCCCGTTAACGGTGCGTATGCTACCGGATAGATTAGCAGGAGTAGCGTTGCTGTTACGAGCATTGTTAGAGCGCGCATGCCCGCGCCTATCCCGTACCATGCGGGCTGCAATCGAGTGCGGGTGACCTCCAGATTGATATCAAACCACGTTTGCGCCCAAAGCAACGCCAGAGCTAACAGAATCAACCCCTTCCACGATGCAGGCACTCCAATAAGGACGCCTGTCAGCACAATCAGCGTGATCGCACCAGCCAACAGATAGTACATTGCCTTCACAGAGGCTAACAACGTCTCTGGCGTTCGATGGGCGGGCAAGAAGCGAAGGACGGAGAGGCTAAGCCATTGAAAGCAAACGATGTTCACCAGTCCAACCCCTGCGACCACCAGCGCGTAACGCCCATACTCTTCTGGCGAGAGCAATCGGGTATATATCGCGATAGACAAGAAGTTGATCAAGCCCGGCAAGCCGCGTGCCAGCAGGTAAACAGCGCTATGACGTAACAACGTCATCATGTGAACATCACTCTATCGTTTCGGTTTCGTAACCAGAACAACCAGCACACCCAGCATCAGTCCTCCTGCCAGACCCAGCGCGATATTCAGTTTCCATCGCTTGTTCACCGGCTCCTCTTTCAGTGTTCCTTCTTCCAGCACCTCCCATCGGTTTGGGTCACGCGACATCTCCATCCGCGCTTGTTCCAGGTTGAGGCGCAGCTGTTGCACGATGTCGTTGAGTGTCGCCACTTCACGCGCCAGCCGTTGCAGTTTCAGGGTGTCCTCCGGTGCCCGCACCGCCAGCTGCTGCAAAGCAGCAATCTGCGCCTCCAGCCCCACCCTCTGCAGCTCCAGAGGAGCCAGATTGGGATCGAGATTCATGTTCACCGCCTGCAAGTAGTTCTCTATCTCCCTGCGCAGTTGCTGACGGGTGAGTTCAATCTGCTTCTTCAGCTTCACCACGTTGGGCGCATCGGGACCATAGGTGAGCTCGGCAACGCGCAGATCATATTCCAGGTCGGTGAGCTTTTGCCTCCATTGCGCGGCAGGAGGCAGGTCTGCAGGCAAGTTTGCAGCCGATTGAGCCAGCTTTTGGGCGGAGGCGCGTGCCGTCGCGATTTGCTCGTTCACCTGCTGAAGCTGTAGCCGCGCAGAGTTCAACTGCTGGAGATAGGTACTATCCAGCCCCGAGACCGTACTGCCCAACGCACGTAAGGGAGAAGCAGGAAGGACACTTGCGGCTGAACTCCCGCCGGGCGACGGCGCGCCACCCTCCTGCACCATCCTTCGGTGAAACTGCAGCAACCGGTTCTCCGCTTCGCGCAGCTGTTTGGTGCGCAGAGCAAGCTCTTTTTCCAGAAAATCTACCTGATTACGCACCAGAGGCAGGTTCAGCTCGCGGTTCAACGTCGCCAGCGTGCTGACATACAGCTGCGCAATCTGTTGCGCCATGCGAGGATCCTCGTGCCTCACGGATACAGTAATCAGGCTTGCCTGGGTATCATCCTTGATAGACGTTATCTGCATGAGCGTTTTGGGAGGGACGTTTGTCTTTTGCGAAATCATTTTGCGGATACGGTTGCTTTCCAGCACTGCCCGATACATTTTGAGTGGTGCAGCTCCACCCGATGGTACGGAGATACCCAGCGACTGCGCCAGTCCCACCAGAGAGGAGGCTCCTCCAGCGGGGAAAAGCAAGGTGGAAGAGGCTTCGTACACAGGAGCAGGTAACCACGTTGCCAGCACACCGATCAACACACACAGCACGATGACCGCTGCCACTGTACGTTTGCGCTGCCAGATTGTCCCGAACAGGTCGGCTAAGGTAATCTCCTCTTCCTCGACTGCCATGAGGCTTATCGTGTCTCCCTCTGAGAGTAGTGACCAGTGAGTTATTCTAACACTCGAGGGGTGAAAGCGTCAAGCAGGAGATTCCGGGTGTGTGGCAAAATGTAGCTCCCGAAAGGAGTGAGCCACATGCTATACGTCACAGAAGGGCGCACGGTCCGTTTCAAAAGCGGCGCCGACACGGTGCAGGCGTACCTGGCAGCCCCCACTCAGAAGGGAACCTTCCCGGGCATCGTGGTGATCCATGAGTGGTGGGGACTGAATGACTGGGTGAGGCAACAGGCGGACGCTCTGGCAAGCCAGGGGTATGTTGCACTGGCAGTGGACCTGTATCGAGGCAAGTCTACTACCGACCCGATGGAGGCGCATGAGCTGAGCCGTGCCCTGCCGGAAGACCGTGCTCTGCGCGACCTCAAAGCGGGATTTGAGCACCTGCGTTTCCTACCTCAGACGCGAGGCAAAAAGCTGGGCGTCATTGGATGGTGCATGGGAGGCGGCTGGTCGCTGACGCTGGCTATTCAGGAACCACGCCTTTCCGCTTGCGTCATCTACTATGGGCGGCTGCTCACCGAGCAGTCCGCACTCCAACGCATCAAGTGCCCTGTGCTAGGCATTTTCGGCGACAGCGACAGAGGCATCCCTGTGGAGCTCGTACGGGCGTTCGAAAGCGAGATGAAACGCCTGCACAAAAGGGTGGAGATACACATCTTCTCCGGCGCGGGACATGCCTTCGCCAACCCGAACAACCAGCGGGGCTACAACCAGCAAGCGGCAGAAAAGGCGTGGCAAATTACCCTGAACTTCCTGAAGCGCACGTTACAAGGATGACCTGCCCACTTACAGATGCAACGCGGGCTGAGAATCTGCACCTTGCCGCTTGCCAGCCACTTCTGCCAGCGCAGGCGTACCAGCAGGCTCAGCACGCGCTCGTCTTCGAGGTCGCGTGGACGGATGCGTAGCTGTCTTTTCAGCTTACCGCGTTCCATCATCTCTGTCAGCTGCTCGCGCCTGCGCTCCTGCAAGTCACTCCACCGCATCCGGGGCATCCTCGCTCGTACCTCCTGCCAGAGCTCTTGCAAAGCCTGTGCGGTCCCTTCCTGCTCCGCTCGCGCGCGCAGGTAGCTCCGGTCTATTGGCATGGCGTGCTCGCGCAACAGCTCCTTCGCCCACCGCCGGTCCTCCACAGATTGCCGGTGAACGGCTACGTTCAACTACCAAATCCTCAATGCCGATGCAGAAGATAATGCCGCCGTCTGGCAGTTCCAGCTCCAGCCATCGCGAGTAATCGCCGGCGAGGTCAGTATCGGGTATGGCTATAGCGACCTCCCACGCTGGGTAAAACCAGTGTCGCCCGTGCGACTGAAAGCCCATCTCGTGCACTACCTGTGCTGCACGCTAGCGGTCAGAGATCACAATGTCCATATCCGCCGTTGCATACGCCCCTGCTGTATACAGCTGCACCGCAGTGCCACCAACCAGTATCGGACAGATGCCATCAGGACGCAGCCGACGGGTGATCTCTGCCAACGCCTGCAGCTTCCTCTCCAGACTATCTTCCACCATGTTCGATCCCCCCTCTAACGATACTACCCGGTGGAGGACGGTGCGTCTAGCTAGCAGGGATACAGTCAGCGATTGCGGAAACAAGATGCAGTGTCGCTTGTCAACGGGAGAAGTGCAAAACCTGCAGAGGAGGAGATGAAGTTGAGGATAGAGCGCGGTGCAGCCGATTACCAGGTGTTTCAACGCGATGAGCGAGATGAGGCAATCGTAGAAGTGAGCGGATGGTGCAGCGCGGACGCAGCGGGGGCGATAGAAGCGCGCGTAGAGAAGTCCAACAGCCTGCTTCAAGACTGGACCGAGGCTGGCATTGCGGAAGGAGGGCGCTGGCAGGCTTCTATCCGCCTGCAAACGGGTGGTCCCTATACCCTCTACTTCCGCCTGCGTCGCCAGCCAGAAGAGGTTGTCGTGGTGAAAGAGGTGCTGGTGGGCGACCTGTGGGTGCTTGCGGGGCAGTCCAACATGGAAGGTGTTGGCGACCTGATAGACGTGGAGCCGCCGCACCCACTGGTGCACAATTATACGATGGCGGAAAGCTGGGAAGTAGCGCGGGAACCGCTACACTGGCTGTGCTGCTCTCTCGATCCCGTCCATAACCCCAACCCGGTCACTCCCGGCGACGAGCAACACGCTGAATGGCACCGCACACGCAACAAGGGAGCCGGGTTAGGTTTGCCCTTCGCGAAGGCGATGGTGGAGGCAACTGGCGTGCCGGTCGGATTGGTTCCCTGCGCACACGGAGGTACCTCTATGTCGCAATGGAGCCCCGACCTGGCACATCTCGACGGTGGTTCTCTGTACGGTTCCATGCTCCGGCGTGTGCAGGCGGTAGGGGGGCAAGTAAAAGGTGTGCTCTGGTATCAGGGGGAGAGCGATGCCAACCCTAACGATGCCCCCCTGTTTGCCGAGCGGTTCACTCGCTTGGTGGAAAGAGTACGCGCTGATTGGCACAATCCCCGTTTGCCTTTCTACTATGTGCAGATCGGTCGATTTGTGGTGGCCATGCCTTTAGAAGGCGAACTGGCGTGGAATCAAGTGCAGGACACCCAGCGTCGCCTTGCTGAGGAGATACCGAACACGGCGGTCGTGGCGGCGGTGGACCTGGAGCTGGACGACCTCATCCACGTGGGTACGCAGGGGCTGAAGCGGCTGGGCAAGCGACTGGCAAACATCGCGTTGAGAGAACTGTTCGGGCGGAGCGATATTCAGAAGGGACCCCGTCTGGTGGAAGCGTTTGTGGACAACCCGGAAGGCACTCGCGTCCGCGTGCGTTTTACCGAGGTGAATGGTCGGCTAACCTCTGCAGGCAGGCTCTCTGGCTTTTCCATTCGCACAGTGCAACACCACCCCTACCGCATCATTTACAAAATGGAGGTAGATAAAGCCTCGCCGACCGATGTGCTGCTGCACCTTACCGAGCCCTGCCCTCAGAACGCTTTTCTGTGGTACGGCTTTGGTATCGATCCCTACTGCAACCTGGTGGACGAGGCAGATATGGCAGTACCGGTGTTCGGTCCGGTGCCCATCCATCGCTAACCGGTGCGTTTCTGGGGTATCATCAGTAAATAGAGGGTGTTTCGGCAAAAAGGTGATGACGGATCTACCGCTCAACCAGGTACTGCTGGGTGACTGCGTGCAGGTGATGTATCAGCTGCCGGAGCGGTCGGTGGATATGATATTCGCCGATCCTCCTTACAACCTGCAGATTCACCAGGAGCTGTATCGCCCGAATATGACCCGGGTGGACGGCGTCGACGACGAATGGGACAGGTTCCAGAGCCTTGCCGATTATGACCGC